>DATKZN010000352.1:0-12439 GCA_035527955.1 Gammaproteobacteria bacterium | reverse complement strand
CGTTCCGGGTCGATACCGAATTCGCCACCACCCGGCTGACCGGCGTCTATACCATCGAGTACTCGCTCGGCAGCGGTGAGAGCGGCGGCATCAACGATCCCGAATTTCTGCGCGAGGTCGACCGCTTCGCGGAGTGGTACCGGACACGACCGCACGTACTGCATGTCAACACGATCACCGACATCATGCGCCGGCTGAACAAGAACATGCACGCGGATGATCCGGACTGGTACCGGCTGCCGGATGAGCGCGAGCTGGCAGCACAATACCTGCTGCTGTACGAGATGTCGCTGCCCTACGGGCTCGATCTCACCAACCAGATCGACATCAGCAAGTCATCGACCCGCCTGATCGTCTCGCTGGAGAATGTTTCCAGTAATACATTGCTGGATATCGAACGCCAGGCCCAGGACTGGTTGCGCGGGAATGCCCCGCACCTGCAATCCAGTGGTGCCAGTTCAGCAGTCATGTTCGCCTACATCGGTCAGCGCAATATTCGCAGCATGCTGCGTGGTACCAGCTTCGCCCTGGTGCTGATCTCGCTGGTGCTGATCGTGGCGCTGCGTTCGGTCAAGATCGGGCTGGTCAGCCTGATCCCCAACCTGGCGCCGGCGGCCATGGGCTTCGGCCTGTGGGGGCTGGTATCCGGCCAGGTCGGCCTGGGCCTGTCCGTAGTCGCGGGCATGACGCTGGGTATCGTGGTGGACGACACCGTGCACTTCCTCAGCAAGTACCTGCGCGCGCGCCGCGAGCGCGGCCTCGATGCGCAGGACGCGGTGCGCTACGCCTTCCACACCGTGGGCACGGCCTTGCTGGTGACCACGCTGGTGCTGATTGCCGGCTTCCTGGTGCTGACCTTGTCCGGCTTCAAGCTGAATGCGGACATGGGGCTGCTGACGGCGGTGACCATTGCCCTGGCGCTGGTGACGGATTTCCTGCTCCTGCCGCCGCTGCTGATGAAGGTCGACAAATAGCGCCGAACGTCAGCGGATATCCTCGATCGCGTGCTTCTTCTCCAGCACCTGGGGCGTGATCAGCGCATAGCCGGCGAGCTGCCAGTGGGCGAGTTCGGTGATGGCCGACGGGACCACGTCGACGAAGTCATAGAAATCGCCGGTGGCATAGTGATAGTCCTGGGCCGCCAGTCCACAGACCTTGAATTCCACACCCAGCGAGGCGTAGTAGCGCATGCGCTCGACGGCATCCTCGTATTTCGTGTAATTCTTGCGCGCCAGCGCGACGATCTCGGTGCCATGGATGATGACCTTGATGTCAAGGAATTCCGGTGCGAGCCCGTAGGGTTCGTCCATCAGGGGATTGATCAGCGAGCGGATCCAGTACAGCGCCGTGTTGATCTTGTCCGGCTCGTCGAAATAGAAATCGAATATGACCTTTTGCTCGGTATAGGGCGTCTGCACGGCCTGCGATACCGCCTGCTCGGCCCGCCCCGGCAGGGCGGCCGTCAGGCACAGCAGCAACGTGATGATCTTGCCTGTCATGATCGCGTTATTCCCAACAGTCTGACACTGCCCGTCAGTATAGCCCAGCGGCTTGCCTCCCCGCCGCCAGCCGCAGGCCGGCCATGGCAGCAATTCCGCCGGCGATTACCCGGAAAGATTCCGGAAATAACACCCAAGACTGTGAACTGGCTCACAATTTCCATGCCTGTGAATGGTGTGGTCGTGGCATGCCTTAAGTTCCACATAAGCTGACTGTTCCATACTGCCTGCCAGTTCAATATCAGGGTATGCAGTCATGCACACGGAACCGGACAAGCAACGGACCACAGTTATGCCACGCCTGATCAGCGCGCCCGCCAGCGGCGCGGCGCTGACCTTGACGCTCATGGACCCGGCACATGCCCGGCGCGCCTTCGCGGAGACATTCGTCGGTGCGATCTTTCGCCGGGCCTATGGCGCGACACTGAACACCTTCTATCCGCTGTTGCTGGGACTGACGCGCGACAACGGCGAGTACGCGGCAGTGGCCGGAGTACGGCCGGCCGGTGCCGAAGCACTGTTCTCGGAGCACTACCTGGACCAGCCGGTTGAGCAGCTGCTGGCGACCGCGCGTGCCGGCATCGCCGAGATCGGCAATCTTGCCCCGGCCAATGCCGGACAGGCCCGCTGGCTGATCTGCACGCTCAGTGCCTTTCTGATGGGCGCGGGCTTTACACACGTGGTATTCACTTCGGTACCGAAACTGCGTAATGCCTTTGCCCGCATGGGCCTGCCGCTGACGAGGCTTGCCGATGCACAGCGCAGCAGGCTCCCGGCGGAGCAGCAGGCGGAATGGGGCAGCTATTACGATTGCCGGCCTGCCGTGTATGCCGGTGACATCGTCGCGGGCACCCCGGCGCTGCTGGCATTGATGGCTGCGGACGACGAGCTGCAGGGCCTGGCGCAGCAAGCCTACGATGCCGGTCAGACATTCACCCGCAATGCCCGAGCGATCCTGCTGTGAGTGTCATCCTGGAAGCACTGGCGCAGCATGCCGCGCATGCACCGCAGCGTCGTGCCGTCACCGGCAGCCATGATGCGCTGACCTGGCAACAGCTGGACGATGAGGTTGCCCGGCTCGCCACGGTGCTCAACGGTGCCCGCACGCTCGGCACCCTGCTGGTCAACGGGCCGGCCTGGGTGGTGACGGATCTTGCCACCCTGCGCGCCGGTATCATGCATGTCCCGCTGCCGGGTTTTTTCAGCGACGGGCAATTGCTGCATGCACTGCAGGATGCCGGCGTCGATACCATCATTACCGATGCCCCGCAACGCATCGCGGAGCTGGTGACGGTACACAGCAGCGACACGCTGTGGATTGCCGGGCGGCAATACACCCGCCTGCTGCTGCAAGCAGTCGCGACGCGGACGCATCACGCCGGCCCTGCCAAGGTGACCTACACATCGGGCACGACCGGCACGCCGCGCGGGGTGCGCCTGTCACGGGACACCATCGAGACCGTCGCCGGCGCACTGGCCCGGGCCGCGAACGCCGTGGCTACCGACCGGGCCATGGCGCTGCTGCCACTGTCCATCCTGCTGGAGAACATCGGCGCCGTCTACGTGCCGGTACTCAGCGGTGCGGAAATCCTCGTGCCCGATCCGGCCGACACCGGCGTGGACGGGTCGAGCCGGGTCGATGCCGTCCGGCTGGCGGCTGCATTGCAGACACACCGCCCAACGGCACTGATCGTGCCGCCCGGCCTGCTCAAGCTGCTGACCGTCCTGGCGCAGCGCGGAGGTGTGCCGGACTCGCTGCGTTTCATCGCTGTCGGCGGCGCCCCTGCGGGCAAGGCCTTGCTGGAAGATGCGGCGGCCTGCGGACTGCCGGTCTACCAGGGCTACGGCCTGTCCGAGGCCGGTTCCGTGGTAGCCATGAATACAGCGGCACATAACCGTCCCGGCTCGGTGGGCAAGCTGTTGCCGCACGTACGCGCCCTGATCTGCGAGACGGGCGAAATCCTGGTACAGGGCAAGACCTTTTCCGGCTATCTCGGCGACCCGGTCCGCGATTCCGGCGCCGTACTGGCCACCGGTGACACGGGTTATTTCGACGCGGACGGTTACCTCTACGTCACCGGGCGCATGCGTGAACGCATCATCACGGCCTATGGCCGCAACGTGTCGCCGGAATGGGTCGAGGCGGAACTGCTGTCGCACCCGTCCATCGCGCAGGCGGCGGTGCTCGGGAATGAGCAGGCGCAATTGCTGGCGGTACTGGTGCCATCCGGCACGGACGCCGCTGCAGGTATGGAAGCCGCCATCGCTGCCACCAATGCACGCCTGCCGGACTATGCGCAGATCGCCAGCTGGCTGACTGCCGAGGTACCGTTCAGCACGGCATCCGGCGAACTCGCCCCCGGCGGCACTCCACGTCGTGACGTGATCGAACAGCATTATTTCCCGCCACAGCGAGCCGCGCAGTCATGAGTGATTTCTTTAAGCAGCTGCAGGCAGCGACGCAACCCGCACGCGAGTCGCTACTGGCGGTTCCGCAACTGGTGCGCGGCGCGCAGGGCAATATATCCCGTGATACCTACGTCGCCTTCCTCGGGCAGGCCTATCATCACGTCAAGCACACGGTGCCGCTGCTGATGGCCTGCGGCAGCCGACTGCCCATGGAAAAGGAATGGATGCGCGAGGCGATCGGCGACTACATCGAGGAAGAAACCGGGCACCAGGAATGGATCCTCAACGACATACGCGCCTGCGGGGCAGATCCGGAGCAGTACCGCCACGGCATGCCGCATCCCGAGACAGAGCTGATGGTGGCCTACGCCTATGACACTATCAATCGTGGCAACCCGGTGGGATTTTTCGGCATGGTGCTCGTGCTGGAAGGCACCAGCATCCAGCTGGCAACGGGCGCGGCAGGTGCCATCGCTGCTGCACTGGACCTGCCGAAGAACGCATTCAGCTACCTGAGTTCGCACGGTTCGCTGGATATCGGGCACATGGAATTTTTCGAGTCACTGATGAACCGCCTGGATGACAGCGACGACCGGCAGGCGGTCATTCACATGGCCAATATGATGTATCGCCTCTATGGCGATGTGTTTCGCAGTCTTCCACTGGATTAATACGAGGTAACCGACATGAAATTTGCAGCATTCGTCATCTCCGGCATTCTGCTCGCCGGCTCGGCCGCGGCGCTGGCCGGTATGGAAGAGGATCTACTGGTCATTCAGCAGCGCTGGGCCAGCGTCAATTACGACACGGTGAAAGATGCCCAGGGCAAGGCCTTCGAACAGCTGACCCTGGACGCACGCAAGCTGGTCGCTGACAGTCCGGACAAGGCCGAGCCGCTGGTGTGGCTGGCCATCATCCTGAGTTCCGATGCCGGCGCCACCGGTGGCATTAGCGCGCTCGGCAAGGTCAAGGAGGCGCGCAAGCTGCTCGAAAAGGCCGAGCAGATCGACGCCACGGTGCTGAACGGCTCGGTCTACACCTCGCTGGGTTCACTGTATTACCAGGTGCCGGGCTGGCCGATCGCGTTCGGCAGCGACGCCAAGGCCGAGTTGTACCTGCGCAAGGCGCTGTCACTGAATCCGGACGGCATCGACCCGAACTATTTCTACGGCGATTTCATGCTCGAAGAGGGCAAGCCGGCCGAGGCGGTGCGCTTCCTCGAGAAGGCACAGGCCGCCGCACCGCGCCCGAACCGCGCGCTGGCCGACAAGGGCCGGCAGCAGGAAGTTGCCTCCAAGCTGCAACTGGCACGCAGCAAACTCTGACATCGAGCGGCTTACCGGGAGTGAACCAATGGAAAACAAGCGCGTCATCCTGACCGGTGCCGGCGGCGGCATCGGCAGCCAGCTGGCCGCCCAGCTGGCGAATGCCGGCGCCCGGCTGCTGCTGGTCGATCTCAACGAGCAGGCCCTGGTTGACCGGCAGCAGGCGCTTGGCCCTGAGCGGGTGCACACCGTCTGCGCCGACATCACCACGGCCGAGGCGCGCGAGCGGATCGTCAGCGAAGCCCTGCGACACTTAGGTGGAATCGATATACTGATCAACTCCGCCGGTATCAACCCGTTCGGGGCGTTCGAGCAACAACCGGCCGAGCTGGTGCGCAGGACCCTGGAGATCAACACCCTGGCACCGATGTTACTGACCCACGCGGTACTGCCGACCCTGCTGGAACAGGGCAGTGGCCAGATCGTCAATGTCGGCTCGGCTTTCGGCAGCATAGGCTTCGCCTGGTTTTCCGCCTACTCGGCCAGCAAATTCGCATTGCGCGGCTTCTCGCAGGCACTGCGCAGGGAGCTTGCCGATACCGGTGTCGACGTGACCTACGTGGCGCCGCGTGCGGTCCGCACCGGGATCAACTCGCAGCAGGTCTACGACATGGCGAAGGCGGTAAGTATGAATTTCGACGAGCCGGAACCCGTGGCGCGCCGGATTCTCGAGGCGGTTCGAAGTCGCCGGAAAGAATGCTATATTGGCTTCCCTGAATCGCTGTTTGTTCGAATCAACGGGTTGCTTCCGGGGCTGGTGGACAGGGCGCTGCGCAAACAGGATCGCCGCGCGCGTGCCTTCGCAGTCAGGGCGGGGTAGCCGGATATGACCAGAGCCGCTACATGCAAATACTGCTGGTGGAAGATGACCTGTCGCTGGCCGATGGCCTGCAGCGCGCGCTGAAACGGGAAGGCTTTACCGTCAACCATGTCGAGCGGGGCAAGGCAGCGCTGCTTGCCATCGACACGGATACCCCCGACATTGTCATCCTGGATCTCGGCCTGCCGGATATGGAAGGCCTCGACGTCCTCAGGGATATCCGCCGCAGCGCCGCCAATCCGCTGGTCATGGTACTGACCGCACGTGACACCACGGCCGACAAGGTGATGGGGCTGGACCGGGGCGCAGACGATTACCTGGCCAAACCGTTCGAGATGCCCGAGTTGCTGGCGCGCCTGCGTGCCCTGGAGCGCAGGGTCAGCGCCGCGCGCAGCAGCGAAATCACGCTCGGGCCGGTGGTGCTGGATACGCTGACTCACCAGGTTTCCGTCGATGGCCGGCAGGTCGAACTGCCGCGCCGGGAATTCATGCTGCTCAAGCTGCTGATGGAAAACCCGGGACGGATACTTTCGCGGGAGAGCCTGGAAACGAAGCTGTATGGCTGGGGCGAGGAGGTCAGCAGCAATTCGGTGGAAGTCCACATTCACCACCTGCGCAAGAAGATAGCACCGGAATTCATCAAGACCGTGCGAGGCGTTGGCTATACGGTAAGCAAGGCGTGAGCTCGATCCGCATATTCCTGGTCGTTGCCTTGCTGGCGACCATGACGCTGACAGTCTTTCTTTCTGCATTGCACGGGTACCGCGAGAGCATGTCCGAGGCACAAACATTGTTCGACATCAAGCTGGCCGACGCCGCGCAACTGCTCGCGATCACGCATGGCCGTAGCCTGTCTGACAGCGGCGTGCGTGATACGGCCCGCCAGTTCGCCTTTCAGGTGTGGCAAGGCGATGACCTCTGGCAACATTCGGCCAACGCGCCACTGACACCCATGGCGCGTCTGGAAGCCGGCTACGAATACAATAATTTCGGCAGTTACCGCTGGCGTACCTATGTCCTGCCCGACCCGCCGACGCAACGCTGGATCATCACGGCGGAACGTATCGACGTGCGTAACGAACTTGCGGAAAGTGTTATTCTCAAGTCCGTCGCGCCCGTCGTGGTGGCCCTGCCGCTGGCTGGCCTGCTGATCTGGTTCGTCGTCGGCTACGGGCTCGCGCCACTGCGCAGGCTCGCCATTCACCTGCGCGACAAGCGTGCGGATGACCTCGGACCGCTGCCGTTCGACGAGCAACCCCGGGAACTGCTGCAGGTGGTCACCTCCATCAATGACCTGCTGCGACGCCTCGATGCCTCGTTCCGGCGCGAGAAATCCTTTGCTGCGGATGCTGCGCACGAGTTGCGAACACCCCTGAGTGCAATGAAAATTCACCTGCACAATCTCGCTCTTGACCTGCCGGCCGGCAGCCACAACCTGCAACAGCTCGAATCCGCCACCACCCGCATGCAGAACGTGGTTGAACAGGTGCTGGCACTGCACCGCACGGCACCGGACGAGATCATGGTGCGCTTCGAGCCCATCGACCTGCATGCGCTGGCGCAGGACTACATCGCACGTAAATATTCCCGGTTTGAGGAAAGAAACCAGCTGCTGGAACTCGAGGGTGCACGGGCCTGCGTGGCGGGCGACCGCTTTGCACTCGAGACGCTGCTGCAGAACCTGCTCGATAATGCCTGCAAATACACCCCGGCCGGCGGCATGATCCGGGTGTCCGTGCAGGAGCGGGATGCGCATGTCATCCTGCGGGTACAGGACTCTGGTCCCGGCATACCCGCTGACCAGTACGATCGTATATTCGATCGCTTCTACCGGGGGGGTGGTGATCAGCACGCTTCCGGCATCATCGGTTGTGGACTCGGCCTGTCTATCGTCAGGCACGTCGCGGACCTGCACCATGCCAGCATCAGTCTCGGTGTGTCGGAGTTCGCAGGCGGCCTGTCAGTCAGCGTATCGTTTCCCGCCTGTACTGCAGAAACACCGGGCAGGGTGCGCGGACGCAAGAGCGGCAAGCCATCATGACAATGATGCAGCGCATGCCAGGTGCTCTCGCTGCACTGCTGCTTGCATCCGGTACAGCCGGGCCTGCCCTGGCGGGCAAGCCGGTATTCGAGTTAGAGATCCGCAATCACCTGTTCTGGCCATCCGAGCTGGTCGTGCCTGCGCACACCAAGGTCAAGCTGCTGATCACCAATAACGACCCGACACCGGAGGAATTCGAGAGTTACGAGCTGAACCGCGAAAAAGTCATCATGGGACGGCGCACGGCCGTGGTTTTCATCGGTCCGCTGGCGCCTGGCGAGTATCCCTTTTTCGGCGAATTCCACCCGAAAACAGCACAGGGCAAGGTGATCGCTGAATGAAGACGTCCCCATGTTGCTGACATCGGTCATCATCGTGCTGCGCGAGGTGCTCGAGGCCGCGCTGCTGATCAGTATCCTGTCCGCATTATCCGCCGCGCACGGCATCAGTCGCGGCTGGATCGGCTGGGCGCTGGCCTGCGGCATGGCATCGGCAATCGGTCTCGGCTTTGGTATCGACACGGTATCGAACTGGTTTGACGGCGTCGGCCAGGAAGTCAGCAGCGCCTGCCTGCAATTCGCGATTTACCTGGCCATCGTGGTCCTGCTGTTGCTGCTGGGGACCCCGGCCGGGACGGAGAAACGCAGCACCGGGGTGCTGTCGATCGTCATGGCAGCGATTGTGGCACTTGCGATCACCCGGGAAGGCTTCGAGATCCTGGTGTACATATTCGGTTTTGCCGGCATCCTGAAACAGCTGCTGGTCGTACTGGTTGGCTCGGCAATCGGCGCCGGCATCGGTATCAGCATCGGTGCGCTGATTTATTACCTGCTGCGCAGCATGCCGCATACCCCTTCGCATTACGTCAGCCTGTTCCTGCTGATACTGGTGGCGGCAGGGCTCGTCTCGCAGGCGGCGTTGCTTTTGATACAGGCGGACTGGCTGCCCGCGCAGCTGCCGGTCTGGGACAGCTCCTCCGTGATTGCAGAGGACTCGGTGACCGGACAGCTGCTCTATGCGCTGGTCGGTTACGAGGCCACGCCGTCGGCTATCCAGGCGGGATTCTATTTCGGCGGAGCGCTGCTCATGCTGATGGTCAGCGCAGGCTCCGCATTCCGGCGCAGACTGCAGCGCAACAGCACACGGGAGACTGCATGACAATGAAGCTGTCCGCGCCACGTACATTAAGATATCTGATGTGGGTTTTTCATATCGCACTGGCCGGGCAGCATGCCGCACACGCCGATGGCGGCGTCATTGACAAGATATACCACCCGTATGTGCAGCCCCTCGAGCGCGAACTGGAGCTCAGGACATCGCTGGAAAACGGTGGCAACCCGCGCTACGTGGACCGGCAGACCTGGCGTCTCGGTTACGGCATGGCGTTCAGTGACAACTGGTTCGGCGAGGCGTACCTGATCGGCGAAAAGGACAGCATGAACTCCTTCCGCCTCAGCGAGTACGAAGTTGAAGCCCTCTGGCAAATCACCGAGCAGGGCGAGTATGCCGCGGACTGGGGATTGCTGTTCGAGGTCGCCTCGGCGGAAGACCCCGACAGGGTGGAGATTTCCGGCACCCTGCTGGCCGAGACGGAATGGCAGCAATGGACGGGTACCGCGAATCTCTCCATGGCCTACGAGTTCGGGGATGATGTCAGCAACGAATTCGAGACGGCGCTCGCGCTGCAGGCGCGCTACCGGCTGTCGAAGTCGCTGGAGCCGGCGCTGGAGTTCTACAGCGGAGAAGGCATCCTCGGCGCCGGACCTGTGCTCATGGGTAACTACCGACTGGCTCCTGGCAGGCAGTTGCACTGGGAAGGCGGACTGATCATTGGCATGAAGGACGCGACGCCGGACCGCACCGTCAGGCTGCTGCTGGAGTACGAATTCTAGTCCGCATTTCTCACCAGGCGGCGGTTATCCGCCGGTTGCCGCGTAAAATAATGCCCGCATCCTGCAATGCGGGCATTGTTCAGGCCGTTCGAACGGTAACGGCCGGGCTTACTCCCCCGGTACGGTGGTGAGACCGAGAATTTCCCAGTCCTGCATACCGCCGCGGTACCACTTGAGCTTGTCCGCCGGGTAGCCGAACTTGAGCAGGTTATGGATATTGTTCGGTGACTGACCACACCACATCCCGTTACAGAACATCACCAGCGTCCTGGCATTGCTGAAATCCCACAGGCCTTCCTGTTCCCTGACATTGAAACGGTCGGTGAGGATCTCGCCAATCGAAATCGGATCCGCACCCTGGGCCGGGTTCAGCGCAGTCCAGGGAATGTTTACCGATCCGGGGATAGTTCCTTTCTTCACCCAGTCAGGGGTGCGTGAATCGATGACCAGGATGCTCTCGTCGCCGGCGGCCATTTTCCTGAGGTAGTCGATGACCTCGAGTTCTGCAATGGTCTCGACGCCGGGCGCCAGCGTGGCAGGCTGGATGCAGAACGGCGGGCATTTCCTGGAGGTCTTGCCAAACGCCGGGTTGACGGCGTTGTTCTGGTCCTGGATGCGTGAAATCGTGGTCTTCTTGCCCTTGTGCATGACCTCGGCCGAGGCCATGTCCGGGGTGATCTTGACGGCGATCTCATCGGCAGCCATGAGCGAGACAGGCGACATGATTGCAGCGACAATGATCGATGAAAGAGCAAGTATTTTGATATAAGGCATGTGGTGGCTCCTTCTGTTTACTGGAAATTTACATTACAACGCCGGTAAAAACAGCGAGCTGTCATTCGCAATCCGGTTCTTCCTCGCCAGCGGTATCTTATCCGGCGGCTTCTTGTCTGCTTCGCCGCCGTTACCGGTGCGGGAAGTAACCGCCGGCTGCTCCGCTGGCGGTGGCGTGGTAGCAGTGTCTGCAGTGTCTGCAGTCTCCGGCCATCAACGGTTGTGTAACGGAAGTTATGAGCAGTGACAAGACGATTAATACTTGCTTCACTGCGCGGTTATCCTCCAGTTACGGTGATGCCGGGACATCGATACTCAGTGACAGGCGGGGTGTGCTGCATCGACGTCTCACCCGTATCCTTCAGGCGATGGTGCCGCATAGCTAGCCGGCCTTGTTGATTTTCCTTGTATGTTTTGCGTGAAGTGCAACCCTGGCTTCGTAGGCTTTCCTCGCAATCCGGATATCCTCGAGGAAATATCCCAGCTCGTCCATATGCAGCGCCTGTGGCCCGTCGACGAGTGCCTTGCTCGGATAAGGGTGGAAATCAACCAGGACCATGTTTGCGCCGGCGATGACGCCCTGTGCAGTCACATGGAAGATGTCGAGAATGCCCTCGCTGGTCGCGTCTCTTGAGCCTACCGAATGTGAAGGATCGATACAGACCGGCATGCGGGTCAGCCGATGTATCACAGGTACCTGGGCGAAATCGATGAAGTTTCGATGCGGATCACCCATGTTGGTCTTCATGCCACGCAGGCCGAATACGACGCGACGGTTGCCTTCGCTGGCCAGGTACTCCGCCGCATTCAGCGATTCCTCGAGTGTAATGCCGAAACCGCGTTTGAGCAGCACGGGGAACTCGGGTTCGCGGCCGATCACCTTGAGCAATTCGAAATTCTGGGTGTTGCGGGTACCGACCTGCAGCATCACGCCGGTTGGATGACCCGTCTGCTCGAGTGCCTCGTGGATTTCCGTGACATGCGAATCGTGGGTGACCTCCATTGCGATCACCTTGATGCCGTACTTGCCGGCCAGCTCGAACACCCAGGGCAGGCATTTCTTGCCGTGCCCCTGAAACGAGTAGGGATTGGTGCGCGGCTTGTAGGCGCCCATGCGGGTGCACTGCTGGCCGTGTTCCTTCAGCGCCTTCATCATCAGTTCAACGTGTTCGGGTGTGTCAACGGCGCACAGCCCGGCGAAGACATTCAGGTTGTCCTGGCCGAAGCGGATGCCGTTGTAGTCGAACCAGGTGGGGCGCTTGTCATCGTGGTGGCGGCCGAGTATGCGGTATTCCTCCGACACGCGAACCACGCGCTCGACGCAGGGCAGGCTGGCCATGTCCCCGGTCTGCAGCGATGCCGTGTCACCCACCAGGTAGATTTCGGTCAGCGTCTGCTGGATACCCTTTTCATCGTGCACACGCGTCTGGATATTGTTCAGGTTGGAGAGAAACTCCAGCAGTTGCCGGTACTCTTCGCCGTCCTTGTCGGTATCCGGAGTTAAAATGAGAATCATTATTCTGGTCCACCGTCTTCAGTAAAAAAACACTAGCATGAATCCCTGCAACTGCCCACCACGCAGCCGCGTCGAGTCTGTCAGCTAGTCGCGAAATCGCTCGGTCAGTGGCTGGTAGGCATCGATGCGACGGTCGCGCAGGAATGGCCAGCTGCGTCGCAAC
>DATKZN010000351.1:0-4412 GCA_035527955.1 Gammaproteobacteria bacterium | reverse complement strand
TGGGAACTGTTACGTACCGGCGTGCGCGTCCAGCAGGGCATGCAGGCCGACAAGCTGGCCAGCCGCGATGCCAGCAACTTCCTCAAGGCCAACCTGGCCTTCGCGCAAAAATCCGGGCTCGAGATACGCAACATACCCGCGGCGGAATTTGCCCGCGAGCAGCTGGTCAGGGAGGCACTGGAAGCCATCAAGCTGGCTGAGGAACTGGAAACCACCGAATCGATCGAGGAGGTTCCCTACCGTGACATACGCAAGAAGGTGAAGTCGCAGGAACCGAGCTATCGCGTGGCCTACATCCCGATCGATGTATCGGAAGCGCACAAGTACATCGGCGCGACCGTCAAGGTGACGCGCAAGAACGTCGTCGAAAAGGAATACCGCCTGACCGGCGCCACCAGGAGCAGCCTGCAATTTGCCCAGCGCAACCGGAGCGGCAATTTTTCTTTCTCGTTCCGGAGCCGCGATATCGAAAAACTCCGCGTGCTCGTCAAGCAACCGAAATGACCTTTCCTCACGGCGCTTGACACGCGCAAACGCGTCTGAAAGACTCTGCCCCATGCACCACCGTCACATGCATCCCGTCACAATCCGTGTCCGCCGACTGCCGGCGTGGCTGGCGGCCGGGCGCGGGTGTGGCGAAACGGGGGTTGCGATACAGTAGCAGACTGTTCAAACCAGCGAATCCCGAAGGCCGCACGGTGCAAACCCTGCGGCCTTTTTCATTTTTCATAGCAAAACCTGAAGGAGATTGTCGTGTCCATCCCGGCGGCATACATCGGAGTGATACTGATCTGGTCGACCACGCCACTGGCCATCCAGTGGAGCGGCGACGAAGTCGGCTGGCTGTTCGGGATCACCACCCGCATGTGCATCGGCGTACTGACCGGTCTGGTCGCTGCGCTGCTGTTCAGGATCAGCCTGCCCTGGCATCGCGCGGCGCGACGCACCTACCTGGCTGCCGGCCTGGGGCTGTTCTGCGCCATGACGCTGGTGTACTGGTCCGCGCGCCACATTCCGTCCGGCTGGATCTCGGTGCTGTTCGGCATCGCCCCGATGATCACCGGCGTCATGGCGCATTTCTGGTTGCAGGAAACCGCCCTGTCACCGGCACGCATCACGGGCCTCCTGCTGGGTATCGCCGGCCTGGCGATCATGCTGATTGGCACGCGGTCGCTCGGTCCCGGCGCGGCACTGGGGATCGCGGGCCTGCTGCTGTCCGTGACGGCCTACTCGGCCAGCGCCATTGCCATCAAGCGCATCGGCGCCGATATCCCTGCGCTGGCAACCACCGTGGGTGGCCTGGCCGTCACCGTGCCCTTGCTGCTGGTGGTATATGCCGTGACCGGCGAACCACTGCCGTCGCACGTACCGCCGCGTGTCGCCGTGTCGATTACCTACCTCGGCATGGTCGGCTCGGTGCTCGGCTTCGCCCTGTACTATTACGTGCTGCGCCATGTCGAGGCTACCCGGGTCGCCCTGATCACGCTGCTAACGCCGGTGATCGCGCTGCTGCTCGGCAAGCTGCTGAACGGCGAGGACATTCACGCGGAAGCCTGGGGCGGGACCGCTACCATCCTGACCGGCCTGCTGCTGTTCGAGTACGGCAAGCGCATGAACGGCTGGAAGACCCGGCTGCGGGAACTGCTCGTCAGGCGCACACCGGTCCCGTAGTCGCCTGTGCACCTGTTCGGCACCGGCATCCCGGATACTGGTGCCACAGGCGGGTTAGTGGCGGGGCCGGTGCTGCCGGGTGGCAAAGCGGTTTATAATGCGGGCAGGCAAACCCGGAGTCCACTGTATGTATAAACGTTTCACATTGCTGTTAATCGGCCTGCTGGCGCTCGGCGCCTGCACGACCTCTCCCACCGGCAGAACCCAGCTGGTACTGATGCCGGACAGCCAGATGGACCAGATGGGGCTGCAGGCCTTCACCACCATCAAGGGCGAGAAGCCGGCATCGAAAGACCGCAAGGCCAACCAGTTCGTGCAGTGCGTGGCAACGGCTATCACCCGCGAGGCCGGGGGCAGCTGGGAAGTCGTCGTATTCGAGGACGACAGCGCCAATGCCTTCGCGCTGCCCGGCCGCAAGATCGGTGTCAATACCGGCCTGCTCAAGGTCGCCACCAACCAGCACCAGCTGGCGACCGTGCTCGGTCACGAGGTCGCCCACGTGCAGGCGCAGCATTCCAACGAACGCGTGTCGCAGAAATTTGCCGTCGAACAGGGCATCGGCCTGATCAACGCCGTTGCCAACCCGACCAGCGGCACCGGCCAGACGCTGATGGGGCTGCTGGGTGTCGGCGCGCAATACGGCGTGCTGCTGCCCTATAGCCGGCTGCAGGAAAGCGAGGCTGACATGCTCGGGCTGGACGTAATGGCGAAGGCCGGCTTCGACCCGCGCGAGAGCACCCAGCTCTGGATCAACATGAGTCGCGCCAACAAGGGGCAGCCGCCCGAGTTCCTGTCGACCCACCCGTCGCACAGCACCCGCATCAGCGATCTCACCCGGCGCATTCCGGCCGCACAGCAACTGCAGCAGCGCGCGAAACAGCAGGGTAAGAATCCGAACTGCCGGCCCTAGCGCATACGGGCGCCAGGGCTTTCTATTGAATAGCCACGGAAACACACGGAATTACACGGAAAAACTATTGATATAATTCCGTGTGGTTCCGTGAATTCCGTGGCCATTCGTTGTAGGGCGCGTTTTACGCACCGGCAATGGTGCACGAAGTGCACCCTACGCCTGCTCACGTCTCACCCAATGGCGCATCCTGCCTAATGGATTTTTCCGTGTGGATTCCGTGGCCGTTCGTTGTAGGGTGCGTTTTACGCACCGGGAATGGTGCACAAAGTGCACCCTACAATTGCTTCACGTCACCCTGTGTCAGAACCGGATAATTCACTTGCATGTTTCCGTGTTGTTCCGTGGATTCCGTGGCCATTGAATCAACACCCTCAGGTGCGCTGCTTGCCCTGTTTGATGCGCGCACGGATCTCTTCGGCGGTCAGCGGATGTGCCGTGGCCGGCGCCAGGTATGGTTGTTGCAGGTAGGGATACATCTCGCTGCGCAGGTGCGCACGCATATCATGCCCGACCCGCCGCTCGCGCTCATGACGCAAGGCCGCAATATCGACGGGCGCCACCACCACCTTCTCGCCGGGACCGGCATCCGCCTGCGCCAGGATACGACCGTCGTAATCGACGACCATACTGCCGCCCGGCCAGGAGAATGGCGGGTAATGCTCCAGGCTGGCGCCCTGGTTGGCGGCCACCACGTACGCCGTGTTCTCGGCGGCACGCGCGCGATTGAACAGTGTCCACCAGTCCATGGGCGGCGTGGCGCCCCACGGGTCCATGTAGGCCGACACCCGGATAATGACCTCCGCGCCATTGAATGCGATCTGGCGGATGGCCTCCGGGAACAACCAGTCATAACAGATGGCGACGCCGAGCCGGCCCAGCTCCGTATCCACCACAGGGAACGGCTCCGCCGCATAGTCGGCGAGGTCATGCGGGCTGGCATGAAGCTCCCAGGGAATCCACGTATTCACCTTGCGGTATTTCGACAGCACCCCGCCCGGCCCCACCAGCACGGTGGTGTTGAACACGGCATCGGAATACGCGGGGTCGGCCTCCAGGAAGGTGCCGGTCTGGATGTAGCAGCCGTAGCTTCTGCACAGCTTGTGGTAGCGGTCGGTATGTTCGTTGGGCACGGGCACGGCCAGCCGGTCGCGCAGTTTTGCCACGCTGTCGTAGATGGGTGCGGCATGGGCGAACTCGGGAAACACCAGCAGGCGCACGTCGTGGAACGGTTCGTAGCCGACGATGGTCTGCTCCGCCATATTGCACATGTGCGAGGTGCGTTCGACAATTTCCTCGCGTGTTGCCGGACAGGCAAAGTCGGTTTGACAGGTCGCAGCGTAATAGAGTTGGGTCATGCAGTGTATTGTGCCTCTAATCATGCCTGTTGACGACCGTCAGGGTACCGGTGCGTAAAACGCACCCTACACCCTGCATTCTCAATGCGTGCGTAGGGTGCACTCTGTGCACCGATACCGGTGCGTGAAACGCACCCTACACCTAGTCACCGTAACTGGTGCGTAAAACGCACCCTACCTCTCTCGTGCCCGCAACCGCACCGGTTGGCTACCGTCGTCAGCAACGCGACAACACGCCAAAAAAAAGGCCATCCCGGAGGATGGCCCTTGTGTAAACAAAAGGCTGGCTGCAATCAGAACTTCAGCGAATAGCTGAGATCGACCGAGTTCTGGTACATCGAGATTTCTGCCGGCACATCCACAACACCCGGTATGCTGAACGGAGACGCCGCTGTCCTGGTCGTTTCACTCAATGCATGCATGTAGGCAAAGCTCCATTCGCTGCTGGAATCCGGACTATAGGTAAAGCCAAG
>DATKZN010000350.1:0-4655 GCA_035527955.1 Gammaproteobacteria bacterium | reverse complement strand
CACGCTGACCGGCGGACGGCTGAAGCGGGTGGCTGAGTATATCGAGGGCGAGGAGGCTTTCTGCTTCACCTATGGCGACGGTGTCGCGGACATCGATATCACCGCCGAAATCGAGTTCCACAAACAGCACGGCAAACTGGCCACTGTCGTCGCTGTGCGGCCGCCGGGCCGCTATGGCGCACTACAGATGGAAGGCACACGCGTCAGCGGATTCCTGGAAAAACCCCGGGGTGACGGCGGTCTCATCAACGGAGGCTTTTTCGTGCTCTCGCCAGGATGCATCGAGTTGATCGCCGGCGATCGATCCAGCTGGGAAGGTGCAGCATTAACCCGCCTCAGCGAACAAGGCCAGCTCATGGCCTTCGAACACAGCGGCTTCTGGCAACCCATGGATACCCTGCGTGACAAGAACCATCTTGAAGAGCTGTGGCAATCGGGCAAGGCTCCCTGGAAAATCTGGGAATGAACCGGTCATTCTGGAAAGACAAAAGGATTTTCATCACCGGTCACACCGGCTTCAAGGGCGGCTGGCTGTCGCTGTGGCTGTCAGGGCTGGGTGCCGAGGTTCATGGCTACGCGCTCTCGCCACCTACCCACCCGGATTTCTTTACGGTTTGCGGCTTGCAACAGCGCCTCGCCAGCAACATCATCGCCGATGTCCGCGATAGCGATACACTGACCCGGACGCTGCAGGCCACGCGGCCTGACATCGTTTTCCACCTGGCCGCGCAGTCACTCGTGCGCTTCTCCTACACGGCGCCCGTGGAAACCTATGCCGTAAACGTGATGGGCACGGTCAACCTGCTGGAGGCCGTACGGCGGACGCCCGGTGTTGCGGCCGTGGTCAATGTCACAAGCGACAAATGTTATGAAAATCGCGAGTGGGTCTGGCCGTATCGCGAGACTGAGGCCATGGGCGGCTACGATCCCTACTCCAGCAGCAAGGGCTGCGCGGAACTCGTCTCTGCCGCCTATCGCCGGTCCTTCCTGGAGGCAGCCGGCATACACCTGGCCAGCGCGCGCGCCGGCAATGTCATCGGCGGTGGCGACTGGGCCGAGGATCGCCTGCTCCCCGATTTTCTCCGTGCGCTCGATGCCGGAGAGACACTGAAGATTCGCTCACCTGGCGCCACACGCCCCTGGCAGCATGTTCTCGAGCCACTCTCCGGCTACCTGATGCTGGCGGAGAAACTCTGCACGGAAGGCCCCGGCTTTGCAGAGGCATGGAATCTCGGACCCGATGAAGCGGACGCCAGAACGGTGCAGTGGATCGTCGAATCCCTGTGCAGCCGGCTGCCCGGTGCACAATGGCAGTGCGAGAGCGCACAGCAGTCCCATGAGGCAAATGTCTTGCGGCTGGACAGTTCCATGGCCAGATCCAGGCTGGGATGGTACCCGCGCTGGAACCTGCAGACCGCACTCGACAAGACCCTGGACTGGCACCGGGCCTGGCGACAGGGCCAGGACATGGCAGCCGTCAGCCTGCAGCAGATTCATGACTACGAGGCAACGGCAAGGCCGGCATGATCACCCGCTTCGAGATACTCGCCACGCCCATCAGCGACCTGCAGGTACTGCAGCGTAAACCGCTCGGAGACGACCGGGGTTACCTGGAACGCCTGTTCTGCGTTGAAGAACTTCAAGCTGTCCTGTCCGGCAAGACCATCGCCCAGATCAATCACACGCTCACCGCCAGCCGGGGCACGGTGCGCGGCATGCACTTCCAGCACCCGCCCCATGCCGAGACCAAGTTTGTCAGCTGTCTGCGGGGCGAGGTGTTCGATGTGGCACTGGATCTGCGCAATGATTCACCGACCTTCCTGCAATGGCATGCCGAGATACTGAGCGCCGACAACCACAGGACTCTGGTCATCCCGGAAGGCTTTGCCCATGGCTTCCAGACGCTGAGCGACCATTGTGAGATGCTGTACTTCCATACCGCCCCCTATAACCCCGAGGCAGAAGGCGGATTGAACGTAAACGATCCACGACTTGGCATCACATGGCCTTTGCCGGTCACCGGCCTCTCGCCGCGTGATGCCGGGCACCCGCCAGTGAAAGCCGACTTTGCCGGTGTCACATCATGAAGTGCCGTCATTGCGGCGCCATGCTCGACCTGCCGCTGGTCGACCTGGGCAGCGCGCCGCCGTCCAATGCCTACCTGACGAAACAGGCACTGCATGCACCGGAACAATGGTTCCCCCTGCGGGTACTGGTATGCGAAAACTGCTGGCTGGTGCAAACCGAGGATTTTTCACAGGCGCACGAGTTGTTCGACGCCGACTACGCCTACTTCAGCGGTTTCTCGAGCAGCTGGCTGGCCCATTGCGAACGCTACGTCAACGACATGGCAGCACGCTTTGCGCTGGACGCCAACAGTCATGTGGTCGAAATCGCCGCCAACGACGGTTACCTGCTGCAATACGTCAAGGCACACGGCATCCCCTGCACCGGCGTGGAACCAACCGCAAGCACCGCCGCAGCCGCACGCGCCAGGGGAATCCCGATTGTGGAGGATTTTTTCGGGGTGCGCCTGTCACAGGCACTCGCCGCCGATGGCAAGCAGGCCGACCTGACGGTGGCCAACAACGTGCTGGCACACGTGCCGGATATCAACGACTTCGTGGCGGGCTTCGCCGTATTGTTAAAGCCGCACGGTGTCGCCACCTTTGAGTTTCCGCACCTGTTGCGCCTGATCAGCGAAAGCCAGTTCGACACTATCTACCACGAACACTTCTCCTACCTGTCACTCACCGCGGTCCGCCGCATCTTTGCCGCTGCCGGGCTGGACATTTTCGACGTGGAAGAACACCCCACCCACGGTGGCAGCCTGCGCGTGTTCGCCCAGCGCAGCGATACCGGGCAGCACCCGCACAGCGAACGTGTCGATGAACTTCTGCTGCGGGAAAAACAGGCCGGCCTGTGCAGTGCTGATTTCTACCTCGGCTTTCAGACAAAGATTGATAACATCAAAAACGACTTCCTGGCGTTTCTGATCGAGGCCAGGCGCCAGGACAAAACGGTGGCGTCCTACGGCGCCGCCGCCAAGGGCAACACCCTGATGAACTATGCCGGCATCCGCCCGGACCTTGTCGCATTCGTAGCAGACCGCAACCCGGCCAAGCAGGGCAAATACATGCCCGGCAGCCGGATCCCCATCGTCGACGAGGCAGGCCTGCAGACTGCCAGACCGGATTACGTGGTACTACTGCCGTGGAATCTCAAGGCAGAGCTGATGGAACAGCTCGATTACGTTCGAGACTGGGGCGGACAGTACGTCATTGCCGTACCCCGCCTGGAGCTGTTATGAAGTCGCGCATCCACTACACCAAACCCTCCATCACGGAACTCGAGGTCCGTTTTGCGACGGACGCGGCAGCCAATGGCTGGGGGGAGCGCTGCTATGAGTACATAACGCGTTTTGAAGATGCGTTCAGACAGCACCTTGGCGTGAAATATGCCATTGCAACCTCGAGTTGCACGGGTGCGCTGCACATGGGCCTGGCCGCGCTGGGTATAGGCCCCGGCGACGAAGTCGTCCTGGCGGACACCAACTGGATTGCCAGCGCCGCACCGATCACCTACCTCGGCGCAACACCGGTATTCGTCGACATACTCCCGGATTCCTGGTGTCTCGACCCGGCGCAGGTTGAAACCGCGATTACACCCTCGACCAAAGCCATCATTGCCGTGCATCTGTACGGGAACCTGTGTGAAATGGATGCCCTGATGGCAATCGGCGAGAAACACGGCATCCCGGTGATCGAAGATGCTGCAGAGGCCATTGGTTCGGTTTATCACGGCAAACGCGCGGGATCTATCGGCCAGTTCGGCACATTTTCCTTCCATGGCACAAAAACCATGACGACCGGTGAAGGCGGCATGTTTGTCACCAACGATGCTGATTTCTACGAGAAGGTACTGACCCTGAGCAATCACGGTCGTGCCAGGGGGCAGACGAAACAGTTCTGGCCCGACACCATCGGCTTCAAATACAAGATGTCGAATATCCAGGCAGCGATTGGTTGTGCACAAATGGAAAGGATTGACGATTTAATTTCAGGCAAGCGGCGTGTTTTCACCTACTATGCAGAACAACTCCGGGACTTTCCATTACGCATGAACCCGGAACCTGCGGGTACAGTAAACGGCTACTGGATGCCCACTATCATAGCGGATGAAGGAGTGGAGTTTGACCGTGAAGCCGTCCTCGCTGCGTTCAAGGCAGACGAAATTGATGGACGTGTATTCTTCTGGCCACTAAGTATGCTGCCCATGTTTGAGAAAAAACCGGAAAATGTAGTGAGCTATGGGTTGTATGAACGAGCAATCAATCTGCCGACCTATCATGATTTGACTGAGCATGAAATGGATCGGACTATTGGGCATATCAAGCGGCAGCTTGCTCTCGACTAACGGATGCTCGGGAATGCCGCTGTACAGGTTTAATAGCTCAATCCCAAATCGATCTTTGTGGTTTATTAATAAATAATGATTGAGTCGACTGCGCCAACTAAAGTAATGATTGCCGGTATCGGTGGTGCATCTCTGGGTACAGAGATATGCAAGTGCCTGCGCCTTGCAGGTAATTATGAAATTTATGGTTGCGACATTTCACCAACAGCATTTGGGCTTTATGACGCAGGGTTTGCCCA
>DATKZN010000349.1:0-3718 GCA_035527955.1 Gammaproteobacteria bacterium | reverse complement strand
GCAGGTCTCTGACAACATCGGGCAGCATGGCGTGAGGACCGATTATTTCGGCCGCGACCGTTCGCAGCGCCCCTACATGAAAGAAGCGGTACCGGTCTGGGGCTTTCTGCTCTCGGATGCCTACATCAGCCTGTCCGAGAATCGCCCCTCACTCACGGCCCTGGGAGTCGTGCGCGACGGTTCCGGTACCCTCGGCTACGTCGGGGCCGATTTCGACCTGCGCAACCTGCCCGCGACAGCGAAACTCTACGAGGAATCCGCGATCTGGCGCCAGATCAAGGGTGATCCGGCCATTCGCGGTGCGGTCTTCCAGCAACACCGCATCGAGAGCCCCATGGATCGCAATTTTGAGCAGACGCTGTCCATCCTGGAGGAATTGCTGACCCAGCGTGGTGTCTTCCAGTGCCAGATTCACTTCTCCAGCAGCCAGGTCACCCTCTGGACGGCCGACGACCCGTTCCGCTACCGGATTCTCGAAAACGAGGCCCTGAGCGACCCGGACATCTGCCTCGTCTATCCTCCGCGTACCTACCCGCCGGATGCGGTCATTCCGCAGCAGGCCATAGCGCGGATCCTGGAGACCCTGCGCCCATTGCGCATGACCGACGAGAACCTCTATCTGCGCATGTCCTCGATCAATATCTTCAACGGCATGGTCAGCCTGACGTTCTCCTGCGACGGTTCGCACTATATGCGTTACGACGAATTCCTCGCCAAGAATACCGCGTTCTGGTTCGGCACCGCCGCCTGCGCCTGACAGTGATCAGGTAGCAGATCGCGTCTGTCTTCACAGGCAGCGCGTAACCGTTTCAGTGGCTGGTGCCTTCGGAGCGGGTAATCTTGTTGTAGACGTTGTACTTGCCGACCGGTTTTTTCATCGGGATGCGCTTGATCTCTTTCAGCGTGTCGGCGTCGTAGACCACGATGGCGCCATCCATCTCCCAGATGCTCAGCAGCGCGTACTTGCCGTCACGGGTGAACTCGACATGGGCCGAGGTCTTGCCGGGGGCAGGACGCAGGGTTTTGACGATCTCGAGCGTCTGCTTGTCGATGACATGCACGGCATCCTTGTCCGGGCCGGAGAAGACATCGACCCAGGCATAGCGCGAGTTTTCGTGGCTGCGCATGAAAAAGCCGGGACCGAGTGTTTTGATCTTCTTCACCGTCTTCCAGTCTTTCATGTCGATGACAGTCACCACGCCTTCTTTCAGGTTCGGCGTGGCAAGCACGGTCGTGTCACCATAGGGCCAGGTGATGCCCGATCCGAGGTGTGGCATACCGGTCAGTTCCACGTCGGCAATCTTGCGCCCGACAATCAGGTTCACCACCTGGCCATTGTTGCTGTTGCGGGCGGCACCGATCAGGTGCTGGTAGGACGAGTCAAAAAAGAAGTCATCCAGGTAGTCGTCCAGCTCGATGCGCCGTACCGGGAAGCGGCCGGTCTCGGCCAGGCCCTCACCCATGCGGTAATCATGCACCATGCCGTGGTACACCGGCGGCGGGTTGTCGCTGTAGTTGATTTCCCAGACTTCCTGCAGATCCTTCAGCGCCACGATGAAACTCTCACGCGGTGGCGCGGTATACACCGCGCTGACGCGCGAGCCCTGGCCGGAATCGTCCTGCACCGGGATCACCCTGATCAGGCTCAGATCACGGGCATCCAGCACGACCAGCGTATGGGGCAGGTAGTTGCCGACCATCACGAAGCGGTCATCGGCGGATACCGCGGCGTTGCGCGTGTTGATGCCGGCACGGATCTCGGCGACGGTCTCCAGCCGGTACATGTCGAACTTGCTGATCCAGCCGTCGCGCGAGGCGAAATAGACATAGCGTCCGGTGGCTGAATATTTGGGTCCACCATGCAGCGCATAGCGTGACTTGAAGCGGTGAATCGGCTTCAGCGTGTCGCCGTCCAGCACCGTGACATGGTGATCACCGGCCTCGACCACCAGGAACAGGTTGAGCGGGTCGGCGCTGTAGACCGGCTTGAGATCCGCCGCTGCGGCTTCCAGCAGCTCCGGCTTGTGAATAACGTGGCTGGCGCGGATTTCTGCCTCGCCCCACACGGGCATTGTCGCAGGACTGGAGTAGAGATAGGTGACGAGGGCATCGACCTGCTGTGCATTGAGTTTGCCGGCGAAGGCGGGCATCTGCGTGGCCGGCAGGCCACCGGCGATGACCGTGGCCGCGTTGTCCTTGCGCAGGCGCTGCAGGTTGTCGGGCAGCAGCGCCGGTCCCGTGCCGCCGAGGCGATCGGTGCCATGGCAGCCGGCACAATGCTCGTTGTAGAGCGCCGTGGCGTCCGGTTCGGCAGCGCTGGCATGGTTGAGGAGTACAGTGCAGACACCTGCAACAAACCAATTCAAGCGTAGCTGTGCTGGACGTCCCATAATTTACCTGGATGCTGCGTGGGAGTGTTACTGGTGCGCAAAGCACACCCTACATCCCGATTTAATTTCGTAGGGTGCGCTCTGCGCACCGCCATGTTCAGCTCGCACGCCGTATGGTGCGCACCTGCAATGGCAGCGGCTCTGGCTGTGCGTCGGCGTAGTCCGCCGGGTCGATGTTCAGTTCCCGGTCATCCAGGTAGCAGGCCGGGTCCTCCCACCACGGGTCGCCGGTCATCTGGAAGGCGCGCACGCGGGTGTTGCCGCCGCATACCGCCCGGTAGCCGCAGACCGCACAACGTCCGCGCAAGGGCCGCGGCGAGGCCTTGAGGCCTGCCATCAGCGGGTCGCGGGTGTCGACCCAGATCTCGGAGAAAGGCCGTTCCCTGACATTGCCCAGGTTGTAGTTCCACCAGAAGGTGTCCGGGTGCACGTTGCCCAGGTTGTCGATATTGGCGATGTTGACACCGGAGGAATTGCCGCCCCAGTTCACCAGCCGTTCGTGCATCTCGGCATGCCGTTCCGGCATATGACGCTCCACCCAGTGCAGAAGGTAGACCGCATCGGCGTCGTTGTTGCCGGTGACGAACTCGCGCTTGCCGCCGGCCTGCACATCGGTCCAGCAGGCGTCGAACAGCTGGTCCATGACCTGCCGGGTGGTGCTGTGGATGACGTCGGAGGCGCGATGCCGGTTGCCGCGGCCGCCGTAGTTCAGGTGTGATACGTACAGCTTGTCGACACCTTCCGCGTCCATCAGGCGCAGGATGTCCGGCAGCTCATGGGCGGTGTCCTGCGTCGGGGTGAAGCGCATGCCGACCTTGATGCCGGCGTCGCGGCACAGGCGGATGGCGGCGAGCGAGGCGTCAAATGCCCCCTGTTTCTGCCGGAAGCGGTCGTGCGTGGCGCGCATGCCGTCGAGGCTGATGCCGACATAGTCGTAGCCGATGGATGCGATGCGTTCGATGTTGCCCGCGTCGATCAATGTGCCGTTGCTGGACAGGCCGACGTAGAAGCCCATGGCCCTGGCGCGCGCCGAGATGTCGTAGATATCCGGGCGCAGCAGCGGTTCGCCGCCCGACAGGATCAGCACCGGCACACCGAAGCGCTTGAGGTCGTCCATGACCGTGTAAATTTCCGCCGTCGACAGCTCGCCGGGAAAATCGATGTCCGCGGAAATCGAATAGCAATGCTTGCAGGTCAGGTTGCAGCGCCGGATCAGGTTCCAGATCACCACCGGGCCCGGCGGTGCCAGGCGTGGCCGCAGCGGCGTCGGCGCGGCGATTTCCCGCATATATTGGCTAACCCTGAACATCTCGATCCTCGCTTTCAGG
>DATKZN010000348.1:0-20093 GCA_035527955.1 Gammaproteobacteria bacterium | reverse complement strand
CGTCGCGCTCGCACACGGCCTGGGCCATGTGCGAGCGCGGCCAGTGTGACAGCCCCAAACCATGGAATCAATTACTTAGGGCCGACACAGGACCCGGGGCCTGCCCCCGTTATTCCTGCTTTCCCAGATCCTGGATGAAGCGCTGAAATTCCGTGTTGCCTAGCAGCAGCTCGCGGCCTACGGCAATCAGGTCATCGACCTGCCGTTCGCTTAAAGAAAAGCTGGTTGGTACCTGGTTGAAATATTGCCTGCGCTCCGGCTGCGCGATCCGGTTGAAATCGATCTCGACGAAATAGGGTTCCACGGTTTTCCCGGGAGTGGACAGTTCGCTCGACCAGCGCCTGATGCTGTTGTGCAGCAGCTCCAGCGTTGCCACGTTGGTACGATGCAGCTGAATGTCGGTCACCAGGTTGATCGTGTTTTCCACCGACGGGTTCTCGTTGGTCAGCTCTATATCATATTGAGGTGATGTCGAGGCGTTCACCGATATCATGATAAAGCGTGGCGCGGGCACACCCCCTATAGAGTCAAGAAAGTTTTTTGCACCACCGGCAACCTCGACCATTTCGTAGATAGCCAGCAAACCCAGGTTATCTGTAATGCCGCCATCGACCAGATGGATATAGCGGCGCCGGTCTTTCTGCGCATAACTGTTGAGCCCTTCCACCACGTGCGCCAGCTGTGGCGAGCGACTCTTCAGGAGTCCCGGTTCTTCCAGGGTGGTTTGTCTCTGAGCAGTACAGCCCGGGTGATTTTGCAGCACCACCGGGTGGAACAACAACGGCACGGCAGATGAAGCGGCTACGGCACGGGCAACCTGGAAAGTAGACAGGTCCGAGCACAGCAGATCGAAATAGTCCTGTAAAAAGGAAAACCGCACCCCCCGGCCGAGGTCGGTGGCATTGATCACGATCAAGGGCCCCTGCCGACGTTGCAGGTCAGCGAATGTTGCCCCCCTGAACACCTTTTCCTCGTAATAGTCGACCGCCATTTCAGTACGGCCACCTTCCGAGAACCACAACCCCGGGTCGAGCAAACCGGACATCAGCTCGCCGGACACATCACTGCGCAGGAAGTCATTTTCGTAATCAGTGAATATTCCATCACCGTACAAGCCAAAATAGGCCGCCGTGAAACTGCCCCCGGAAACCGAGCTGATGGCGTCTATTTCGTCCAGCAGTCGACGGGACTGGCCATCCAGGTTGACGCTGGTATCGCGCAGGGCTTCCAGGACGCCGTAAGCCAATGCGGCTGCGCGCGCGCCGCCCCCCGAAAATGCCAATACCATGGTGACTTCGTTTGAGCGACGGGAATACACCGCATGATTGATCGAGTACCTTACAGTCGGCCCGACATCGGCAAGGGGTTGATTACTGATGGTGCCGTACGATGCACAGCCAGACAGCAGCTGCAGGGAAAGCGCAAGCAGGACTGTCAATATCGGGTTACGGGACAAAGGGATTACCATGTGATTTTGCATTGGTGCCGTAGTGTACATGTCACCGCTATTGATAACAGCGCGATTTAGCGGGTGATGCCCTAGCAGGACCGGCTCCTCTTCTGAAGAATACCCGTCAGAACATAACTGTTTGTTGTCCCGGAGGAGATAGCCCGCTAACCTGACTATATGATTCGAATTGTTTGTTACACTCCGAATTCAAGAGGATACCTGTGTTAATGTTTCCCGGCTGTCACCGGCCCCGTTAGTTAATCATTGATTTGAGGACCCCTATGAGCCTGCTCATCATCGGACTGATATTGTTCTTCGCCACTCATTCAATCTCCATTGTGAATGCGTCGTGGCGTAATCGCGTTGCCGCGCGCATCGGCACCCTATCCTGGCAGGGACTTTACTCCATGGCGGCCCTGGCCGGGCTGTTGCTTATTATCTGGGGTTATGGCCTGGCGCGGCAAGACCCGGTTATCCTTTATCTGCCCCCTGCCTGGTTACGTCATGGCGCAATGCTGCTGCTGATATTCATGTTTCCGCTGTTGCTGGCAACCTATTTACCCGGTCGCATCCAGACGGTTACCAAACACCCCATGCTTGTCGCCACCAAGTTGTGGGCCCTGGCCCATTTATTAGCCAACGGCAATCTCGCCGATGTGCTCCTGTTCGGATCATTTCTGACCTGGGCGGTGATAGATCGTATTTCCCTGAAAAGACGTCCTGTACAAGTCGTGCCGGCACTGCCGACGTCCCGCATTAACGACGCATTGGCAATTGTGCTTGGCCTGGCACTTTATGTCGTCTTTGTGTTCTGGGGACATGGCTGGTTGATCGGAGTACCGCTGGTTGGTTGAAAATCCGGGTCAAAGTACAATTTTCTCTACCACAATCATTCGCTCCTACCTGGTGTATCTATTGGCGTAGGAGCGCATCTCATGCGCGATGCGGTGTTGAAAATGATCGCGGATGGGATCCGCTCCTGCAGTGCGTAGGAGCGCATCTCATGCGCGATGCGGTGTTTGAAATGATCGCGGATGGGATCCGCTCCTGCAGGTGCATCGATTAGCGGGCAGGGACCGTGGTTTGCGCGAACAAAATTTAGAATATGAAATAACCCTACTCAGACACCCTTTTTCTGCAATCCGCCCGACCACTAGAATTGCCCTGTTTTATTCAACAGCGCATCGATAACCTGTTCCATTTCGCTGGCGGCGACTTCATTTCTTTCACAGCTTGAGATGCAGAGATTTGCAGCCGCAACAGATTGCGATGAATGCTCGATAAACAGATCCAGCGCTGCCCCACCGCCCCGGATAATGTCCTTGCAGACCAGCGGACTCAGCATCCCGGCGGTTTCCAGCACCGGCAATATCGCGACATTATGCAAGGCCGTCAATAATTTCGGCCCGATATACTGGGGAGGCATTGTCCCGTGATTCAGGGATAGCAGGCGTTTTGCGGTATCGATATAAAAGTCCAGGAAACTGTTGTCCGCGCCAAACATCAGGAACGCATTATGCACCTTTCTGAAGACCTTCAGTTTGCCTTGCCTGTCATGCTGCACCCAGACCTCGCGGCCAACCGCATAGTCCAGGTCTGGAATCACAAATGCCGTCGCATCGAAAATCAGGAAATCGGCATCCAGCCAGACAACGGTTTTGTAGCCTTCGCTCAGGGCTTGCTGAAGTATCTGCAATCGCGCCAGGTCGGTGGCAACCACTCGTTGCTTGTTTGTTTTCACTAAAAGACTTTCGGGCACACAATCAAACAGCTCATCACCCATAAACCGATAGTCATACCGGCTCTTCGCACACCAGTCACGCACGGACTCAAGGCAACGCTCGACCCAGGGCCAGGGTAATGGCGAGCGGTGCGACTGTATAAGCAACGTATCTTGCATTGTGAAAATACCGAAGTCAGGACTGTGTACGCCTTTTCCGCCAACAGGCGAAAAGGGGGCAGGGTTTGATTATTCCAACTATCAGGATACATTCGGATCTGACCAGGCGCTTATCTTTTTCAGGCTGGAATCTTTCGCAGACAACGTCCGCTCCTGCACCGGTGCAGCTATTGGGCGCAGGAGCGCATCTCATGCGCGATGCGGTGTTTGAAATGATCGCGGATGGGATCCGCTCCTACAGGTGCATCGATTGGGCGTAGGAGCGCATCTCATGCGCGATGCGATGTTTAAATGATCGCGGATGGGATCCGCTCCTACAGGTGCATCGATTGGGCGTAGGAGCGCAGACATGGCCGCTTCGGGCATCCTGCCCTCTCGCGGCACTCGTACATCCCTGTACATCGCGCAAGCAACCGCGAATCGATGCTCAACAACACCCCTGCTCCGTGTAAACTCACCCTCCCGGCGTGATTCCCACCGAACCACACCGCCCCTGTTCCAGCGGAATTATTTCGCCTAACGCGAGTCACACAGCAATGCCGCCAAACGAATCACCCCTCCGCGATGACATCCATGCCGTTCTGAACGTGGACCAGCATACGCCCGGGCAGCGCCGCCTGCGCTGGGGGCTTGCTGTCCTCGTCATACTGCTGCTCGCGGGCGCCACCCTCCTCTGGCTGCTGCCCGGGGACAAGTCCGCGGTGCGCTACGAGACCGCCGAGGTGGTGAACGGCGATCTCACGGTGACGGTCACCGCCACGGGCACGCTGGAGCCGGTCAACCAGGTGGACGTGGGCAGCGAGCTGTCCGGCATCATCGATACGGTGGAGGTGGACTTCAACGACAAGGTACAGCATGGCCAGGTCCTGGCGCGGCTCGATACCGACCGCCTGCAGGCGCAGGTGCTGGAGTCGCGCGCCGCGCTGCAATCCAGCGAGGTCAAGGTCAAGGAGGCGCAGGCCATGGTGCTGGAGACGCGGCAGGCTTTCGCGCGTTGCGAGAAGCTGGCCGAGCGCCAGCTCTGCGCCACCTCCGATCTGGATACCGCCCGCGCCGCGCACGCTCGCGCGAAGGCCACCGAGGCCAGCACCCGGGCGCAGGTGGCCGAGGCGCGCGCTACCCTGGACGGCAAGGAGACCGAGCTGGCCAAAACCGAGATCCGTTCGCCCATCGACGGGCTGGTGCTGCTGCGCCAGATCGAGCCGGGCCAGACGGTGGCGGCCTCGCTGCAGGCGCCCATCCTGTTCACCCTGGCCGAGGACCTGGCGCAGATGGAACTGCACGTGGCCGTGGACGAGGCCGACGTGGGCCGGATCGCCGAAGGCCAGACGGCCGAGTTCACCGTGGACGCGTGGCCCGAGCGCAGCTTCCCGGCCAGGATCACCCAGGTGCGCTTCGCCCCCAGGACCGTGGAGGGTGTAGTCACCTACGAAACCGTACTCGCGGTGGACAACGCGGACCTGGCACTGCGCCCGGGCATGACGGCCACCGCCGTGATCACAGTGCAGAAACTGCAGGATGCGGTGCTGGTGCCCAATGCCGCCCTGCGCTTCACACCACCGCAGAACTCGACACAACCCCGCCAGCGCGGCGCCTTCGGCATGCTGTTCCCGCGGCCGCCGATGGGCCAGCGCCGCAGCAATGCCGACAGGAACGGTGGCCAGAAGGTGTGGGTGCTGCGCGACGGAGTGCCGGAGGCCGTCCCGGTGAAGACGGGCGCCAGCGACGGCAAGCTCACCGAGCTGCAGTCGGGGGATATTAAACCCGGCGTGCGGGTCGTGACCGATGCCGTCACCGTGAAGCCGTGAGCGCACAACCCGCGGCAAGTGCCGCGCCACTGATCTCGCTGCGCAATGTGACCAAGGTGTACGGCCAGGGGCAGGCCGCCATGCACGCCCTGCGCGGCATCGATCTCGATATCGAATCCGGCGCCTTCGTCGCCATGATGGGGCCGAGCGGCTCCGGCAAGTCCACCTGCATGAACATCCTCGGCTGCCTGGACACGCCCACCGCCGGCAGCTACTGCTTCGAGGGCGTCGAGGTTGGCACGCTCTCCCGCAACCAGCGCGCCCTGCTGCGGCGCAACTATATCGGGTTCGTGTTCCAGGGCTTCAACCTGCTGGCGCGCACCTCGGCGCTGGAGAACGTGGAGCTGCCGCTGATCTACCGCGGCATCCCCCTGGCACAGCGCCACGCCCGCGCCCGCGAGGCCCTGGCGGCGGTCGGCCTGTCCGGCTGGGAGCACCACTCTTCCTCCGAGCTGTCGGGCGGCCAGCAGCAGCGCGTCGCCATCGCGCGGGCCCTGGTCACCGAGCCCGCCGTGCTGCTCGCCGACGAGCCCACCGGCAACCTGGATACTGCGCGCAGCCTGGAGATCATGGAGCTGCTCGCGCGCTTCAACAGCGAGCAGGGCATCACCATCGTCATGGTCACCCACGAGGCGGAGATGGCCGCCTTCGCGCGCCAGGTGGTGCATTTCATCGATGGCCAGGTCGACGGCGCACAGACCGGAGGAACCGGCTGATGCTGTGGAACGCCCTGCTGCTCGCCTTGCGCGAAATCCGCCGCAACCTGATGCGCTCCGCGCTGACCATGCTGGGCATCGTCATCGGTGTGGCCTCGGTGATCGTCATGGTCAACCTGGGCAGCGGCGCAACCGCCCAGGTCGGCGAACAGATCTCCAGCCTGGGCAGCAACCTGCTGATGGTGCGCACCGGCCAGCGCCTCGGCTTCGGGCAGCGCTCGGAGGCCGAGCAGTTCGACATCGACGACGCCGAGGCCATCGGCCGCGAGGTGAGCGGCATCGCCGCCGTGGCGCCCGGCGCCTCGCAACCCATGACGGCCATCTACGGCAACCGCAACTGGTCCACCACCGTGACCGGCTCCGACAACAACTACTTCCCGGTGGGCAACTGGACCCTGGCGAAGGGCCGCGAGTTCAGCCCCAGCGAGCTGCGCGCCGGTGCCGCGGTGTGCATCCTCGGCGAGGGCGTGCGCAAGGAACTGTTCGGCAGCCAGGATGCGCTCGGCGAGAAGCTGCGCCTCAACAAGCTGTCCTGCCAGGTGATCGGCCTGCTGGAGGCCAAGGGGCAGTCGGCCGGCGGGCGCGACCAGGACGACCTGGTGGTCATCCCGCTGCGCACCTTCTGGCGGCGCGTGGCCGGCAAACAGGACGTGCAGATGATCTACGTCTCGGCCCGCGAGGGCGCCTCCACCAGCAAGGTGCAGCGCGACATCGAGCTGCTGATGCGCGAGCGCCGCCGCATCACGGCGAACGAGGACGACGACTTCAACGTGCGCGACATGAAGGAGATCGCCGAGGCGCTGACCGGCACCACCCGGGTACTCACCACCCTGCTCGGCGCCGTGGCCGCGGTCAGCCTGCTGGTGGGCGGCATCGGCATCATGAACATCATGCTGGTCTCGGTGACCGAGCGCACCCGCGAAATCGGCATCCGGCTGGCGATCGGCGCCCTGGAGCGCGAGGTGCTGCTGCAGTTCCTGGTCGAGGCCGTGGTGCTGTCGTCGTTCGGCGGTCTGCTCGGCATCCTGCTGGCAGTGGGGACGACCTACGGTCTCGCCGCCCTCATGGGCATGCCAGCGCTGCTCGATGCCAGCATCATGCTGCTGGCCTTCCTGTTCTCCGCCGCCGTGGGCGTGATCTTCGGCTTCTTCCCCGCGCGCAAGGCCGCGCGCCAGGACCCGATCGAGGCGCTGCGCTACGAGTAGGCCGGAAGGTCGGATTGCCGGGGTCAGAGCACGGTTTTCCGTGTGATTCCGTGGCTATTAGATGCAGGGTGCGTTTCACGCACCGCCAATGGTGCACCGAGTACCCCATACAACATCCAGTGGGGTAGGAGCGCATCCCATGCGCGATAAATAATGGCCACGGAATCCACGGAAGAACACGGAAAGATAAAAACGCGGGTGTAGGGTGCGTTTCACGCACCGGGAATGGCTTCCGTGTTATCCGTGTGATTTCGTTGCTATTAGATGTAGGGTGCGTTTTACGCACCGCCAACGGTGCGCGCAGCGCACCCTACCAATAAATTCTTTTATTGCTTCAATCGATAGCCTGTTTTGAACATCCACCATACAATGACAAGACAGGCGCCAAGGAACGCCAGCACCATGGCAAGACTCAGGCCCACGCTGACATCGGCGACTTCAAAAAAGCTCCAGCGGAACCCGCTGATCAAATAAACCACCGGGTTGAAAAGCGTAACCGTCTGCCAGGCCGGCGGCAGCATGCTGACCGAGTAAAAACTGCCGCCCAGAAAAACCAGCGGCGTGATCACCAGCATCGGTATGAGCTGCAATTTTTCGAAATTGGTTGCCCACAGACCGATAAGCAAGCCAAACAAACTGAAGGTAATGCAGGTGAGCACCAGAAAACCCAGCATCCAGAAGGGATGCGCGATATGCAACGGCACGAAGAATCCCGCCGTTGCCAGGATAATCAGTCCGATAATGAACGACTTGGTCGCGGCCGCTCCCACGTAACCGATCACGATTTCAACAAACGAAATCGGTGCAGACAGCACCTCATAAATGGTGCCGGTGAACTTGGGAAAGAAAATTCCGAAGGATGCGTTGGCAATACTCTGCGTTAGCAGCGCCAGCATCATCAAACCCGGCACAATGAAGGCCCCGTAAGATATGCCTTCAACAGATTCGATGCGTGAGCCGATCGCGGCCCCGAACACCACGAAGTAAAGCGCTGTGGAAATCACCGGTGATGCGAAACTCTGGGCTATGGTTTCAAAGGCGCGCAGCATTTCATATTTGTAGATGACCCGTATCGCGTAAAGATTCATGTTTTTCTTTTCACCAGGCTGACGAATATTTCTTCCAATGACGTTTTGGTCGTATGCACATCCTTTATCGACAAATCGGCATCCCGCAAGGCCTGCAGCAAATCGTTGATACCGGTATGGGTTTTATGCGGGTCGTAGGTATAGGTCAGGGTACAGCCATCCGCCGACAGGTCCAAAGCCCGGTTTACCAGGTCTTCAGGCAATGCTGAAAGTGCGTCTTCAAGCTCGATAATCAGTTGCCGTTTGCCCAGCTTGTGCATCAGCGCGGCCTTATCATCTACCAGCAGCAATTCACCGTGGTTGATGACACCCACACGATCGGCAATCGCTTCCGCCTCTTCGATATAGTGCGTGGTGAGAATGATGGTGACGCCCGATTCGCGCAAACGTCGCACCAGCGCCCACATATCCTTACGCAACTCCACATCGACGCCTGCGGTCGGTTCGTCCAGAAACAGAATCACAGGTTCGTGCGCCAGCGCCTTGCCAATCAGCACCCGCCGTTTCATACCGCCCGACAACGCCATGAGCATGGTTTTTTTCTTGTCCCATAATGACAAGTCCTTCAGTACCCGCTCAAGGTAGTCAGGGTCCGGCTTTTTGCCAAACAAGCCGCGGCTGAAACACAGGGTATTCCACACCTTGTCGAAGGCGCCGAGTGTGAGCTCCTGCGGCACCAGGCCGATCATGCTGCGCGTCGTGCGATAGTCCTTCACAGTGTCATGCCCGCCAACTGTGACTGAACCGCTACTGGCATTGACAATGCCGCAGATAATCGAGATCAGCGTGGTCTTGCCTGCGCCATTAGGACCGAGCAGGGCCAGAATTTCTCCCGGCTGAATATCCAGGCTTACATTCTTCAGCGCCTGATAACCCGTTGAATACGTCTTTGACAGGTTCGATATGGAAACGATTGGTTGCAATTTGTTATCCCGGGCCGGCTCACTCTTAAATAAGAAATAAAGGGGACAGAGGGATTAACTTATGATCAATATAATGAATAATCCCTCCGTCCCCTTTTACGCTATTCCAATTCCGCCTTTGCACGCTTGCCCACACCCTTGCTCTTCGGGGTCGGGGCGTTCTTCATAACGAAGCGGTGACCCTCGATAAGCTTCAGCAGGTCGAAGGAGCTGATGACGCCGACGACCTTTTGCTCCTGGGTGACGATGAGATGATGGATCTTGTGGTTGCGCATCATGCGGGCCGCCACCGACACCTCTTCGTATTCGGGGATGGTGTAGACCTTCTCGGTCATGATGCTGGAGACGGGAGTGCCCTCCTCCTCTGCCGCCAGCAGGTCAGAGGCGGAGACCACGCCGATGGGGACATTGTCCGGGGAGACGACCGGGACGTTGCTCAGGCTGCGTTTGGTCATCTTGCCCTTGATCTGGCCGACGGTTTGGTGGGGTTCGGCAGTGACGACGGTCTTGGTCATCAGATCCTGTACTTTAATGGTCATGGCTTGGTCCCTGTTGTGTTGTCATAAATACGCTGTGGCTGGTCGGGATTATCGCAGAAAATCGCATTAACGGAATAAAAGGGATCGGTACCCTTCTTATTCCGAGTCATCAGAATGTAGGGTGCGTTTCACGCACCGGGAGCGCCTACGGCAGGATGTAGGGTGCGTTCTACGCACCGCCGATGGTGCGCACAGCGCACCCTACCAACAAAATTCTACCTGAACGAAACAGCACGTAGGGTGCGTTTTACGCACCGGGAGCACCTACGGCAGAAAACTGTCCCTGTTTTCCAGCTTGCGCGGCAAATACTCGTCGATGACATAGTTCAGCCCCCACTTGGCCAGCGCCTGCTGTTCGGCACGCACCCCCATACCCAGCAATTGCTCGATGGCCGCGATCCAGCGGGGCTGGGCGGCAAAAAACGGATCATTCTTCAACGCGTCCCGGGCCCGCTTGATATCGGTCTTGGTCAGTGGATGGGTGGCATCCTCCAGCCGGTAATCGATGATGTCCTGCGGCGTGACGCCCAGGTACTGCGCGCGCGGCACGCAAAAGAACCGGTTGATATGCGCCGCATTGCCCGAGCCCACCTTCAGGGTCCGATAGATATTGGCAAAGCCGTAGGGGTCGCAATCGACAAAACAGTACACCGGCAGGTCCGTGCTGTCGGACAGCCGGCGGATGAAACGCCGGGTGGCGCGCGTCGGCACCCCGCCCATCTCCACCAGGATGCAGCGCGCCTGCTTCCAGAAGCGGTGATTGTTCAGGCGCTGGAACATGCCGCCGGTCTCGATCGCCAGGATAAACGCCGCATCGGTACGGAACCCCAGGCGCTCGACCGAGCGCGGCACGCTCCAGGCACCACTGCCGAGGTTGGCGCAGTCGATCTCCAGCACCGCGCCGCTTTCCGGGTCCGTATCGATCACCGTCAGCGGGCCCGCCACCGAGCCGCCGTGCGACTCCGGATAGAAGCGCAGCTGCTCGCGCGACAGCCCGTGCAGCGAGGCCAGGGCCTCGATGTCATCCATAATGGCATCCGACTCGGCCTGCTCGTCGAAGCGGCAGTCGCCCCAGTTCTTGCTGATGTAATAGGCCTCGCGCTTGGTGGCGAAATCATCGCTCTGCACCATCTGCCGGGAGGCGGCCATCAGGCGCAGGGTCTGCGCAAACGAACGCACCGTATTCACGGTCAGGGTCCGTGTCTTGAGCGCCTCCCCCAGCTCGAGATAGCCCTTTTCGGCATCGTAGGTCACGTTGGCCAGGCTGCGCACCGGCAACTCGATGTGCGGCAACTCGCCCTGCTCGATACTCCTGCGAACGGCCGTGGCAATGCTGTCGATCAGCCGCAGCGTCAGCGCGTCCAGCGCCTGCCGGGCGGCAGCGCCACTCTCCGCCTCGGTCCCGGCATCCGTCATGGCAGCTTCCGGGTGTGCTGCAGCACGTCGTCCAGTTTCGCGACCGACCGGTCCCTCTCTCCATCGCTCAAGCCGAGTATCTCCTGCAACGCGATGCCCACATGGGGCAGGTATTTTTCGATGTGCGACCGCTTGTCAAACTCGCGCTTCAGCCGGTTGTCCTGGCGCAGGTATTCCGCCAGTTTGCGCGCACAGGCCTGCAGGCCCAGTTTCAGCTCCTTGATGATTTCCGGATAGGGGGCGATCGCCTCCTTTGCCTCCGAGGTAAACGGCACCCAGACGGAGGCCAGGTGCACCAGGATCACCAGCGGTGCAACAGGCAGCGCACCCTTCGGCTGCTGCAGGCCATACGAGCGCCAGTTGGTCTGCAGCACGGCCCGGGTGATGGCACAACCCTCCTGCTGGTACAGCAGCGGGACCCGGTTGGCAAAGCGCAGCAAACGGGCCGGCTCATCAGCATGCAGGGCGAACACCTCGGAGACCTCGCGCGGGTGATGCGCGGCCTTGTGGATACGGCCGTCCGCATCCACCGCCAGGTCGGCGCCGCCGGACCGGCCCCAGGCCAGACCCACCTCCACCTGAAAGGGATTACCCCGATACACCGCGGGCGGCCGGGTCTTCACGATATAGAAATCGGCATCGATTTCCTTGCGCATGCCCTCGTACAGCCGCGCCTCGCCAATGGGCACGATGCAATCGGTCCTGGGCGCGGACACCGGCACCTTCCTGATGGCGCGATACAGGGACTGCGCCTGCACATGCGCGATGCGTTTCGGCAGCGACCGCTCGGTCAGCTTGCGTCCGGCATGCGCGACGATCTCCCGGGCCGTCTTGCGCCCCACCCGCGAGAACTCGTGCTCCAGGAACTGCATCAGGGTCCGGCTACTGGTGTTGTTCAGCATCTGGATCAGCCGGCCCAGCTCGACACCGCGCGGATGCGGCTTGATCTCCGTCGGCCGCGGCGGCAGCACGGTGCTGCTGCGGGTGTAGCTGGCCTCCTCGCCATGCGGCCCCCTGAAATGAAAGCTGACATGCGGATTGGCGATCGCCGTCTGCTTCAGATACATATCAACGGAATGGATCCCTTTCAGGTAACGCCCCTCGATCTCCACTTCCACACGTGTACCGTGGGGGCGATCCCACTCGATTCGCTTCTTGCCATGCAGCTCCGGCCGGTTTTTTGCCGTATCGATGGAGACAAACAGCTCGGAGGCCAGGGGTTCGCCCTGGACGCGACTGATGACATGCAGCGACTTGCCGGTCGTGAGCTGGGCATACATCCCCGCGGCCGAAATGCCCATGCCCTGCTGGCCACGCGACTGGCTCAGCTTGTGAAACCGGGAGCCATACAGCAGCTTGCCGAAGATGCGCGCGATCTGGTTTTCCATAATCCCGGGGCCGTTGTCCTCGACCACCACATTGAAAATGTGGTCCCCATAATCCTCGATCTCCACCTGGATCTCGGGCAATATCCCCGCCTCCTCGCACGCATCCAGCGCGTTATCCACGGCCTCCTTGACCGTGATAAGCAGTGCCTTGGAAGGAGAATCGAAGCCGAGCAGATGCCGGTTCTTCAGGAAGAACTCGGAAACCGAGATATCCCGCTGCCGCCCGGCCAGCTCGTAGGCGGTGCTGTAGGTGGTTTCTTCCTTTGGCATGGCAGGCTTTAAATGGCTGCTCCAGTTTAAGGAGTCAAGTTTATATGCAGGGTGCGTTCTACGCACCGCCAATGGTGCGCACAGCGCACCCTACAAACTACCTGAACGAAACAGTGGCTATTGGATGTAGGGTGCGTTTCACGCACCGCCAATGGTGCGCACAGCGCACCCTACCAACAAATTCTACCCGAACGAAACAGCATGTAGGGTGCGTTTTACGCACCGGGAAGGGTGCATGAAACGCACCCTACTAAATCCTGGAGGGAGAATCGAAGCCGAGCAGATGCCGGTTCTTGAGGAAAAACCCGGAAACCGGGATATCGCGATGGCGCCCGGCCAGCTCGCAGGCCGTGCCGTAGGTGGAGGCTTCTTTCGCCATCGCAAGCGTTACGTGATTGCCCGAAGGTAAATCGGGATCAGATCCTGATTATTTCCATTATTAGCGGAAACCGGGATCTGACCCCATTACTATTCAGCTTAGACAGGAAGCCGCGGCATCAGGCAGTCTTGCAGCATCGTTTGTCATACCTCAGGTTTGAATTACATGCCATGTGGATGTCGGCGGTTTATCGGCCGTTTTGGTTGTGCTGAACGGAAAGATTCTGGTAGTCCCGTTTTTTCTCCAAGGTAACACGAAGAACGCGACCGCCAAGGCACCGCCCGTTCAGCGCGTCGAGGGCAGCGCCGCTGTGCTGTTCGTCCAGATGAACAAAACCAAAGCCCTCACAGCGCCCCGTCATTATGTCCGTAGCCAGGTTGACAGATCTGACATCACCAAACTCCGAGAACAACTTATTCAGACTATCCTCGGTCGTACGCGAGGACAGATTTTCCACCATCATTTTTGTCATCATTATCCTTATTCTTATTGCGTTATCTGCGCCATTGCGAACCGATTGTACACTGGAATTGCCAATTAATGGTGTCAGAGCACATTTTTTACTTATATTGGAAATAAATGTGCTCTGACACCATTTAACCTTGCGGCGGCCGAGCCCGTGTTGATCTCCCGATCTGATCCGTTTTTTCATTGCCGAAGGAGATGAGTACGTAGGGTGGGTTTTACGCACCGGGAATGGTGCACAGAGTGCACCCTACGGACCGAGGCACCATCAGATGCAGGGTGCGTTTTACGCACCGGAAATTGATCATTGTAGGAGCGGTCGTTGTCCGCGAACGAAACGGGCACGGTTGTTCGCGCATGCCTGCGCTCCTACGCGAATAGATGCACCTGTAGGAGCGGATCTCATCCGCGATCATTTGATATATCCTATCGCGCTTGAGAAGCGCTCCTACAAGAACCGAAATGGCAGGGTGCGTTTTACGCACCAGAGCGCCAGGTATGTAGGGTGCGTTTTACGCACCGGAAATGGTGCACAGAGTGCACCCTACTGATCGCTCCTAGCTGTAAAGCACAGGTGCGCCGGCTTGTTGATGAATATGATTGCATGCCTGCTGGGAAATCCCCAGACCATGCGCCAACTGATGCAAATACTGCGCTTCGGCTTTGCAATCCAGGTCAATCGAGGTCAGCGACACAAGATAGACCTGTTGTTCCATCCCTTTTGGAATACTGCGAATAAAGGCAGCCGTGTCCAGCGGCGCTGACATTTCATCACGGAGGAATTGCTTTTCCGATTCGGAAACATCACCCAGGTGTTCCACGATCCGCTGTTGCTCGGCCTTGTCAATTTGACCATCGGATTTTGCTGCATTGAGCATTGCCCGCAGCAAAATCTCTGCTTGCTGTTCCTGGTCAATCGTGGGCTGTATCTGCGCTGCCTGCTGAGGGCCACCCATAAAAGAACCCAGAATATCGCCAATGCCACCACCCTGTTTTGCAGCAGCACCACCACCAGCCAGGCTGCCGAGCAAACCGCCCAGTCCGCCAGCTCCGCTTTGATTACCACCCAGCAGTCCGCCCAGTGCACCGGCAATGCCACCACCGTGAGCACTCCCGCTTTTATTGCCGCCCAGCAGTCCGCCCAGTGCGCCGGCAAGACCAGCACCGCCAGCACCGCCGCTCTTGCCGCCCGCCATACTGACACCTTTGGCAACCAGACCTGCCATGATCAACTTGCCCAGCATATTTGACATACTCATAAGAATTGTCCTTTGTAAAAGAAGAAACGTTATGTGCGCTAAGCCAGGATCAAATAATGGCTTTACCCGATTTTACCTGAAACCAGGATCCAGGCCCGGCGCATGAATGTTAAAGATTGTGTCCTGTTACCCCTGTTCCTTGTGGTGCTGATAATATTCGCCGCTGATATTTAGCGATCAACATAGATGCGTCTGGCCACGATCGCTACCCGTGACAGGGAGCTGCCACTTTCCTCCTGGATCGACCGATGATCTGCCGGCCGGTAAAAGACATGGACGCGGCGGCCGAGCCTGTGTTGATCGCCTGATCTGATCCGTTTTTTCATTGCCGAAGGAGATGTGTGTGAATACGTTGAAACGTTTGCTGTGTGTGGTGTGTGTGTTTTCCCCGTGGCTGCCGGCGAGTGCCGACGAGGTGTACCTTGCTAACGGTGACCGTGTCAGCGGCACGGTGGTCAGCAAGACCGGGGATACCCTGACGATGAAGACGGACTTTGCCGGCGAGATCGGGATTGCCTGGGACAAGGTGATCAGCGTGACTACCGTGGCTCCGGTCGTGGTGCAGCTGGATGATGAGACCGTGCTAAAGGGGGCGCTTGCCCGTTCCGGTGACGGCAGTGTCGGTATCCAGGGCAGTGAGCTGGTGCAGGCCGAACAGGTACCCGTGGCGCGGGTCGCGCTGATCAATCCGCCGGCACCGGAGAACGGCGTCAAGCTGCACGGGCGTGCCAACGCCGGTGTCTACATTGCCAAGGGCAACACCGACAAGGAGTCCTACCACGGCGACATCGAGGCCGTGGCGCGCACCAAACAGAACCGTTTCACGGCCGGCGCGATCTACAATCAGGCAACGGATGACGGCATGGAGAGTGAGAACAATGCCATGGCCTACCTCAAATACGACCACTTCCTCACCAAGAAGTGGTACACCTATGCCAATACGGTGCTGTTCAAGGACGACTTCGCGGACCTGAACCTGCGCTCTACGCTGGGCCTGGGTGCCGGCTACCAGTTTTTCGAGTCGGAGCAGACCAACCTGTCCCTGGAGGGTGGCCTGTCCTATGTGAACGAGGACTTCGAACTGGCGCCTGATGACAGCTATCCGGCAGCGCGCTGGTCGGTCAACTACGACCACTTCCTGTATCCGAAAAGGCTACAGTTCTTCCACTTCCAGGAAGGCCTGCTGGGACTGCAGGACATCAAGGACGTCATCATTTTCACGCGCACCGGTTTGCGTGCCAGTCTGATCGAAGGCTTCACTGCCACGGCAGAGGTCGATGTCGACTGGGACAACACCCCCTCGCCGGGCAACGACCGGGTCGATACGCGCTACCTGTTTAACCTCGGTTACGGTTGGTAGCGATTGATCTGACCGGATAAACAGAAAACAGGGGCCGGATACCATTGCCGAAAGATGTATCCGGCCCCACTGCTGTCCCACATAGCCGTCATTCCCGCGAAGGCGCGAATCCATGAGCTTTTGCGCCACTGCCAATCAGTGACTTACTGGATACGCGCCTTCGCGGGTATGGTCCTGCACGGGTCGGGCCCAGGCAACTCACTGACATCACTCGATTCTTACCCCTGATAAAGGTGCTTTTCGGGCTTACAACGCCTGTTCCGGCCACAATCGGGTGCCTGTGAGGCCTGCGAGGCACTCACGAACTCCGGTATTTTCTGTGCGATAAAGCGTACGTACGCCATGACTTGAATGCGTCATTTTGACCCTGAAAAATACCATCCAGGGCAGGTTTGCGGTCTGAATTAACGTGTTGATTGAACGACTTCAACGGGTTGGCGAGGTCCGACCCCTGGGTATCCAACGGGTTGGCGAGGTCCGACCCCTGGGTATCCCTCAACACAATCTAAAAATTCACTTCTTGAAGAACTGCTCCACCTGCTCACGCAACTCGTCTTCAGCGGTGCGGGTCTCTGATGCAGCCGACGAGGACTCCCCCGCGAACAAGGCATCCAGCTGCCGACGCGACTCGTCGGCCTGGTCCGAAGGCGCGGAAAAGGCATGCGGATTGATCTGCAAATAGCCACAGAAATTGGCGCGCTGCTTGTCAGACACGAGGTCGGCAACCAGCTCCCGACATTGCTGCGGCGATGCCTTATCAAAAAACACACACATCCGGCACACATGCAGCTGCGCCCGGCAGTGAGGGCACTCCTCGTGACGTGCCAATGGCAACAGGAGATCCTGCAACGTACCTCCGCATTTCCAGCATATATACGTTTCCGACATTGGAGACTCCAGGCGTGGAAGGTTGAAATATCAGACCCGATCTCGATTCAATAGGGTCAGACTCACTGCTGCCCCATAAACCCCCTCTCCCTCCGGGAGAGGGTTGGGGAGAGGGGATCAAATCAAGCCAACTGCCTGATTTTCCATCCTCTCATCCTGGTCGCTCCCGGCATGGCCCAGGCCAGTCTCTCGACCCGGGCTATGCCCGTAAAAACGGTCTCACCTTCTCCTGCCTCCCGCGACGATGGACAGGAAGTCCGAGTGTCGCGAAGCACAGGGATGTGCGAGAGCGACCACTTGTACATCCCTGTACATCGTCCTTCTCCCAGTTTAAGGGATCTGACCCCGGTTATTGCCATAGCTCCTGATTACGGTGCAGCCAGGTTCCGCGCTGCACCTTCTACGCGGACGAAACGAACCTGTGGCGAGTCCTCGCCGTACCGCGCTATAAATTGACGCAGACGTTCGGGATAGACACGGTGCATACCCTGGCACATACCAGCCCGTTTGATATCCGTTGACGACGTGTCCGGCACGTTGACGTCGTCGCACAGTCGGGCCAGCGCATACCAGCTATCGATGTCGCGGCCGAGTCCTGTCGATTCCTCCGTGGTGAGCCTGTCCAGTGTCTCATCGGCTGTCTCGTGCCCGGCGAAACAGTCGTGGTATCCCGCGTACGGGACCACAGACTGGTCTTCTTCGTATAGGCAGATTGTCGCAACAATGTCTTCATCACCCGTTTCTGCATCTTTTTCCCAATACCGCTCCATCGACTGCAGGCTGTTCGTAAAAACCACGGCGACGTGCTCGGCATTGGGATTCATCCACGGCCGCGACAGTGAACTCTTATCCAGCCAATCGAGGAATCCCGCCGCCTCGTAGGGTACCGGGGTATAGATCATCCGGGTCTCCTCTCCCCGTGTACTGCCCGGAAACGCGGGACCAATCTTGAACACCGGGCTGCCCGTGCGGTAAGCCAGAGCTTGGCCTGCAATCACTACGAGTGGCACGAGTGGCAAAACTAACCAGTAACGTACCGGCGAGGCCTTGCCGATCGTGAGCAGGTAAATGCCGGCCCAGAGCGCGTCAGTCGTCACGAACAGGAATAAGGGATTGCGCTCAAGCCGGAACGGCGAACCATAGGGTTCGTAATCCGTGAACAGCCAGCTGTTCAGACGATCGAAATCGAGCATGGCGGCGAGCCCCGCGGCGGCAATACAAAATGTGAGCAGGGGCAGGTAGCTCCGCCCGGATTCGGCCTTGCGCCGGTTAGCGAATACGATCAGGGCCAGCACCGCAAAGCTGGGCACGTGCATTGCGCCGCCCGCGACGGGTATGGGAATGATGTAATCACCGAATGCACCCCCACTGCCCCAGATACCACGCCAGCCGAGCATTTCGGCGATCAGCGCCGGGGTTAGCCAGGCGAGGACAAGGATCAGGATGCGCATGGATATTATTCCTTCAATGGGATCAGGCCCGGCTGATACGCTAATTTAACATCGGAAAAGAATACAGGGGTCAGAAAATAGCGGTCAGATCCTGGTTCCTTCCAGGGAACCTGTGATTAATTCACTCATCGTCATCCCGGCGCATGCCGGGTTCCAGTGTTTTCAATGACCTGGATGCCGGCCTTCGCCGGCATGACGAATGAATCAGCGATGCCTTGATTCAGACGGGGATGGTTTGCCGGATGTACCTGCAGTTGACGTAGGGTGCGTTTTACGCACCGGATATGGTGCACGGCGTGCACCCAGCGGGCCTGGATTCTTCATCCTTTAAGGAACATCTGATTAATTCACGTATCGTCATCCCGGTGCATGCCGGGATCCAGTGTTTTCAATGACCTGGATGCCGGCATTCGCCGGAATGTCGAATGAATCAGAGATGCCTTAAGTAGAACAGCAGTGGACCGGATACCATTACCGAAAAATCCAACCGGCCGCTTGATTCCATATCGGGTGTATGATCCCGAAACCCGGATGAATAACTATAGGAAGGAGGAGTCATCGATGAACACACCGGAAATTTCCACCCATCATACCGTTCTGTCCCTGATTGCTGCAGCGGCGCTGGCCTGCCTGTCGCTGCCCGGATATGCCGCCCAGCTAACAGCAACGGCCGGGATCAAAGGCTGCACGGACCCGAAGATTTCGGGGCGTGCGACACTCACGGAAAAGGAGTCGGACGAAGGTATCAAGGCCGTTACCATCCAACTCATGGTAGAGGGCTTGCCTGATGGCAAGCATGCGGTCCACATACACGAAACGGGTGCCTGTGAACCCTGCAGCGCAGCCAAAGGCCATCATGATCCGGGGCCATTCGGACAGACACGACCGGACAGCGCTGGCGACGAATTGCCTGCAGCAGACATCAATCACCCCTATCACATGGGCGATCTCATCAATATCGAGGTGAAGAACGGCAAGGGGTCCATGACGACCACGACCAACCGGATTACCCTGTCCCCCGGTCGTCTCAGCCTGTTCGACGAAGACGGCAGCAGCTTTATCATTCATACCAATGAAGATACTTACTGCGACCAGGAAAGCGATCTCAAGAAAGGCTGTGCAGGTGGTTCACGCGACGCCTGCGGCATCATCAAGGCCGATTGAAGACATCAAAAATGAGGGCCGGATACCTTTACAAAAAGGCGGGCTCTCTACTGCCCCACAAACCCCCTCTCCCTCCGGGACAACGACAGGAATGTCGGTAGTAGAGCATCACATGGAGCAGATGCCGGGGTAGTTCATGGAGCAGATGCCGAAAGCATTGGGCAGATCAAATCTCTACTGCCCCATAAACCCCCTCTCCCTCCGGGACGACTGCATGGATGCAGGAGTTAGAGCACCAAAAGTAGGCGCCTTAGGCGATGCAGGAGCAATTGCCGAGAGGGTTGGGGAGACGACTGCAGGGATGCAGGAGGTAGAGCAACGCAGGAGCAGTTGCCGAGGGGATCAAAACAGAGCGCCCCTATTGCCGGAAATTTCCCCAGAAAAATACCCGACCTTTCAATCAGTACAATTTGAGTAAAATCGA
>DATKZN010000347.1:0-2115 GCA_035527955.1 Gammaproteobacteria bacterium | reverse complement strand
TCATGGGGCTCCGTGAGTCGTCTTGCCTTGTTCGGGCGGTGGCGGGATATTCAGTAAATATTAACATGTTTTCATAGGCTGCATTTATAGGCATTATTAATACAGTCATTGATTCGCGCGTGTATATGCGAATGAAAAAAGCATGCAAATCGAAACGTGTTTCGATTCGGTTTTGTGTACTGGAAATTTGCGATGAGACTGCGGACGTTGAACGATGTCGCGCCGGCCGCTTTGCTGAAGCGGCTTAGTGGGGCGCTGCTGTACGCCGGTCGTGCATGTCTCTGTCGTGCCTCTCGACAACACACCTGGCGAATAACGGCACGGGTGTTCAACTAACGGCAACTGCCAGGCACCCATGCCGACCTGGAGCGGGATCACAACGACTGAACCCCGCTGCCGGTGCGATACCCGCGATATCCGGCCGGGGGAATACCCGGCGCTGCTTACGGTATTTCCTGTCCCGTGGATCCATTCAGTGCAGCAGGCGATTGTTTTCAGCCGGCATGGAGTCGAGGCAATCTTCTGTTCCGTATGTGAATTGTGGCGTTTTTCTGCCTGTGTGCGGCCTTGCAGGCAGGGCATGACGACCGGTATGGACTAGAATTCAAAGGTACGCGACAACAACCAACAACAACGCGACCGGCGCGAGGTGGCATACGGGCCGTGGCCGGAGGAGGTTGCCATGTTCGGGAAGATGTTTAATTGGTTGAAGATACCTGTTTGCGAAGTGCCCGATGACATTGCGGTATGCGAGTTCGAGTGCAGCAAGACGGAATGTAAGCTCGATGACTGGCAATGCTGCGAGCAGCGTCTGCAGGCCAGTCCCTCGCGTACGCAGGAAAGCCGCACGCACCAGGGATGACTGCCGGATTGCGCTGGCGCTGATCCGACGTACAAATGTCGGAGCCGGCGTATAGCGGGCAGGAGCGGATCTTGTCCGCGATGTGCTTTATAAATCCCCCCGCGCTTGAGAAACGCATCGATCATGCCATTGCGCTTGACAGGCGCTCCTGCAGAAGAGCGATCGCGCATGGGAAGCGCTTCTGCAGGAATATTCGATCATGAACGCAACTGTGGGAGCGGATCCCATCCGCGATGAACCGTCCTGCTAGAAAATCGCGCTTGAGAAGCGCTCCTGCAGTCACCACGGCGGCAGCAACTCCAGATAGCCATCCGGTACCAGGCTGGTTGCCAGCATTACCGCATTGATGTCTTCGTGTTCGCGCCAGCTGTCCGTGCGCTGGTGTGCGGGTTCACGCCAGAATGCCTCGATGGCATCGCGCAACGGCAGGTATTCCATGAGCGCCTCGATGAGTGCGCGTTCCCCTGCGGGAGATGCGCTGTGCGATGCGTCACGCGTGGCTGCGCGCTGCAGGCGTTCCACGGCGTGCAAGCCAATGGCCAGGCCGAGCTCGCGAAAGGCGAGCCGGTAGGCGGCCGGCCGGGTCAGCTCGTCGCTCCGGGCATAGTGTCTGAGGCCGGCCAGCGCGGATTCCAGCAGCTGTCTGACGAGTTGTGCCTCGGTTCCCGCTCCCTGCTGCACGAGTTGCTGTACGCGCCAGGCATCGACCAGCAGGCCGCCGAGACCGAGCGGGTCAGCAGTGATCCACGTGCTGCGCTGCATCATGGTCGCGTAGGCGCGCGTCGCCTCGCCAGGATCCGGCCCGCCGGTCGTCTCCGCTAATGCGCTGGCCGTGGACGCCAGCTGCAGGTTGCTGATGTAGCCATCCAGTGGATCGTGCTGCCCCATGGAAGGCACGAGCACGTGCTGCAGGTCGATGCTCATCTTCCAGGCCATACGGCGCGGTTCGCGGGCCGAGGGCGGGTAGCTGAAGGCGTCGAAGGCGGTCTGCGCCAGCTCGCGTGCCCAGGCATTGAAACGGCCATCGCGCGTGGCGCGCGTGGTCTGGTCGAGCGCGTGCATCCATCGGGTCAGGTAGTGGAAATACTGGCCATCGCGCTCCCATTCCAGCTGTTCGTCGACGGGTTCATCCGGTCGTCGTTCCGGCAGCGGCTTGCCGATGCGCAAGCCGCCGCGCGTGGGGTGTCGCGCACCGTCTGCCTCGTTCAGGCCGCTGAGCCAGCCGCTGCGACGGTCGTCGTCCCGATGCCGGC
>DATKZN010000346.1:0-9577 GCA_035527955.1 Gammaproteobacteria bacterium | reverse complement strand
GAACAGCGTCGTGAACAGCACACCTGCAGTATAGACCTGAAAGGTCTGTACGACGAACAAACCGCCCATGAACTTGCCGCCCATCTCGACCATCGGCCCGGTGGCGATCTCGGCCGGCGCGATGTAGGTCTCGAACGGCTCCTTGGCCAGCATCACGTGGGTGGTGATAATGCCGGCCAGCGCCATGACCGGCATGCTCGCAATGCCCCAGGTCGAGATTCCACCCTGCTGCTGGATGGCGATGATCTCCGGCAGGCTGGTGGTACCGTACATCGCCGCGGCCGCGACCACGACCAGCACAAACGGAATGTCGTAGCCGAGCATGGAAGTCAGCGCACGCGAAATGCCGATCGAGCCGTTCGGGTTGGCGCACTGGCCGACGCCCAGCGCCATGCCCAGCGACGGCACCATCATGAGGTATACCAGCGCGATCAGGTCGCCCTTCTCGGCCAGCCCGACCATGCCCGGCACCGGCAGGAACATCTCCACCGTAATGTAGCCGCCGACCACCATGATGATGCCCAGGTCATGGATGAAGCCGTGCGAGACCTGGATGTCCTTGGAATACAGCTTGAGGATGTCGTACAGCGGCTGGAAGAACGGCGGACCGACGCGGCGCTCGAGCCGGGCGCGCGTGCGGCGCATCATCAGCACCAGCAGCAGCCCGACGATGAAGGCCACCAGCGGCATGAGCACAACATCGAACAGCACCGTCTGCCAGTCCATCACGCCACCCCCCAGAACAGGCTGACCAGTACCACTACGGCCAGCAGGTACAGCGACGGGTGCACCGAGCGGTAAATGCCCTGCGCCCCGGCGGACACGAAATTCATCAACGACAGCACGCTGGATTCCAGCCACTGGAAGCTGTTGCGGTACAGCGGCCCGATCAGGCGGTTCAGCGCCGGATAGAAATTGTAGCTGTACTGGTAACGCGTATCGGCCGTCAGGAAATGGCCACCGGCATAGTTATTCAGCTGATGCACGCGCTGCGCACGGCCGGCCGAGTAGAAAATCACAGCACCTATGCCGAAGCCAACCAGCATGAAGGTCACCAGCCACAGCATGTCGAGGTCGGCGCCCGCAGTCAGGATGGCGCCCAGCGTGTATTCCGGCGGCTGGATGCCGAGGTAGGCCATGGCCGGCGCTACCCAGTCGAGCACGAGGCCCGGCATGTAGCCGGTGGCAAACATCAGCGCGCCCAGCACCAGCATGGGCACGGTCATGCTCCACGGCGCCTCGCGCACCGCGTGGTGCTCGAGCCGCAGCTGGCCGAGGAAGATATTGTGGATCAACTTGTAGCAGTACAGCACGCTGCCCAGGGTGCCGATCACCGACACCAGGAAATAGAGCACCATGCCCTGGTCGAGCAGGCCGCGGTAGATCATCCACTTCGACACGAAGCCATTGATCGGCGGCAGCCCGGCCAGTCCGATGATGCCCATCAGCAGCACCAGGAACGACAGTGGCATGCGTGTGACCAGCCCGCCCAGACGGTTCATGTCGGCGGTACCGGTGCGGTGGATAACGGCGAACACCACCATGAACAGGCCGGCCTCGTAGGTGGCGTAGCTGAATACGTGGCTCAGGCCGCCGGCCACCGCCAGCGGTGCGCCGCTGAACAGCCCCAGCATCATGTAACCGCCCTGACTGATACCACTCCAGGCCAGCAGCAGCCGCGCATCGTCCTGGCGCAACGCCACGTAGGCGCCGATGATGATGGTGGCCGCAGACAGCAGCAGCATGACATCCTGCGGACTGACCCAGGCCTGCGCACCGGCCAGGTAGTCGAAACCGACCAGCTTGACCAGCACCAGCGCCATGGCGAACAGGCCCATGCGCGATGAGATTGCGCCGAGGAAGGCCGCGCCCGCACCGGGTGCCTCGCTGTAGGCCTGCGGTTGCCAGAGGTGGAACGGCACCGCGGCCATCTTCACCGCGAAGCCGGCGAACAGCAGCAACAGCAGCGTCCACAGCGGCAGCGTACCCAGGCCGGCCAGCAGTGCGCGCAGGCCGTCGAATTCAAGCGTGCCGCCCTGCACGTACACCAGCGCAATGGCACCGAGCAGCGACATCGCACCGGCCATGGCATACGGCAGGTAACGCAGCGCCGCGCGCACCGACGCGGGACCGTTCTGGATCAGCATCAGCAGGCTGGCCCAGCTCATCAGCTCCCAGCCGATGAACAGGCTCAGCAGGTCGGCACTGGTGACCAGCAACAGCATGCTGGCGACGTTCAGCGCCAGCGTCACGTTCAACAGGCGCAACGAGCGCTGCGCGCCGTAAGCCTGTCCCCACTCGCCTGCGGCATAGGCGCTGCACAGCAGGCCGGTGCCCACCGTCAACAGCGCGAAGAACCAGGACAGCGGCGTCATCTCCCAGTGCAGGACGAAACCCGGCACCTCGATCGCCAGTCCGGAGCTGACCATTGCTCCGTCATAGCCGACTGCCGCCATGCCGAACAGCAATACCAGCTGGCCGGCGTACAGCAGAGTCGCCAGCCAGCCACCCCAGCGCAGGCCGCCGGTGAGCAGTGTCGTCAGCACGGTGACCGCGGCCAGCAGCAACAACTGGTCGAATGTGTTCATAACGAAACTCCGGCTGGCAGCACCGCCTCGATGTAGCCGGCGCGGTCCGCCGCCTGCGCAGCGATGCCCTGCAGGCCGTTGCCCAGCGGCGCCAGCCACAGCACGGCCGCGATCAGCGCCAGGCCCAGGGCAGCGCAGACGGTCAGCGTCGCACCATCGTGGGCGTCACCGACCTCGGTCGGCGGCACGCGCCGGTACAGCTGCACGATCACGCGGAACAGGTAGCTGGCCTCCACCACCACGGCCAGCAGGATGACCGCCACACTCAGCAGGTAAGCCGTGCCCGGCTGGGCCAGTGCCGCCGTCACCACCAGGAACTTGGCCCAGAAACCGGGCAAGGGCGGGATGCCGATCAGTGACAGCGCCAGCAGGATGAACAGGCCGGCGGCCACCGGCGAGGCCTGCGCCGACCCCGCCAGCCGTTCCAGTGCACCGCCCTGGCGCTCCGCCAGCAGGAACAGGGCCGGCTTGACCACCATGTGATGCAGCGCCACGGCCAGGCCGGCATACAGGCCGGCCGGACCCGGAATGGAAAAGGCGATGAACATGACACCGAGCTGGCCGATCGACGAGTAGGCCAGCATGCGTGTCAGGTCGCGCGCATACCAGGCGGCCAGCTCGCCGGTGATCACGCCGAGGATGCCCAGCGTCAACAGGATCTGCAGCGCCTCGGGCTGCTGAAAAACCAGCACCAGCAGGCGCACGATGATCAGCAGCGCCAGCTTGGAAATGATACCGGCCAGCAGGCCGGCAACGCGCTTCGAGGCCGCCGCGTACACCTCGGGTACCCAGGTGTTGACCGGAAACAGCTCGGCCTTGACGCCGGCACCGATCAGGATGAACACGAACGCGGCCAGCCCGAGTGGCCCGTCCAGCGTGCCGGGCGCGAGCTGCGCCAGCTGAGCGAGGTTGAGCGTGCCCGTGGCCATGTACACCAGCGCGATACCTATCAGCATCAGTGCCGCGCCGAAACTGCTGATTACCACGTAGCGCAGCGTGGCGGCATAGGCGGCGCCATTGCGGCGCGCCGCGGCGAGGCCGTAGGAAGCCACTGCCGTGAGCTCGTAAAAGACGTAGATGTTGAACAGGTCACCGGATAAGGCCAGACCGGTCGCGGCTGCCGCCAGCACCAGTGTCAGCGTGTTCTCGCGCTGCGCGGCCTCATCCTCTCCGGCGTCCGGCCACAGCAGCAGCACACCGAGCGAGACGGCGATGGCGAACAGCAACGCCAGCCGGTCGACGTAGAACGCGATACCGAACGGCGGCTGAAAGCCACCCAGCGCGATGACCTGGGTCTGTTCACTCACCGCACCCCAGGCCAGCACGCCGATCACACAGTTCAGTGTCAGCACCAGCGGGCCGAACAGGCGGCCGGCCATTGTCGAAGCACGCGCCACGATCGGTAACAGGAACGCGCCCAGCAAGGGCAGCACGAACATCAGGACGGGCGACATCAGGCGTCACCTCCCTGCGCGCGCGCCGTACCGACACCCGCCACGTCCGGTGCATCGTCGCTGGTCGGCAGACCGATGCCGGCCTCCTGCGCAAGATCGCGTTCCAGGCGGGCACGCAGCTCGCGAATATCCAGGGTGCCGTAAACACTGCGCAGTCGCAGCACCAGCGTCATCATGAACGCCTGCACCGCGACGCCGATGACGATAGCGGTCAGCACCAGTGCCTGCGGCACCGGATCGACCATGGCGGCCGGCACCACGCCGTCGATGATGATCGGCGCCGCCGCGCCGGGCCGGTAACCCGACAGCATCAGCAGCAGGTTGGCGCCCGTTTCCAGCAGCACGATGGACAGTACGATGCGCACCAGGTGCGTGGAAATGACAATGCCAAGGATGCCGATCATGATCAGGCCGAAGGCACCGGTGAACAGGATCGCCCCCAGGTCCGGCGGGCTCATGAATCCACCGCCTCGTAAGCGGCAATGTGCGCCATCAGCCCGGCCAGCTCACTGCCGACCTTCAGGCCGACGGCGATATACAGCAGTGGCAGCGTGCCAGCCGACAGCAGGCTGCCCATCTCGCCCTGTCCCAGCAGCGGCGCGAGAAACTCGCCGCCATAGACCAGGCCGAACAGGCCGATCACGATGAAGGTGGCACCGGCCAGGCCTTCGACCACGGCAAAGTAGGCGTGGTCGAAGTGCGTACCGGGCCGTGCCAGCAAGGGCACGAAAAAGGCCGCGGCCAGGATCACGCCGCCCTGGAAGCCGCCACCTGGCGTCAGGTGCCCGTGCACGATGATGAACAGACCCACCACCAGCAGCAACGGGAACAGCAGGTCGGCAGCGGTACGCAGTATGAAACCCGCCTCGGGGTCATGCGTGGCGCCCGCGCGTGCGCGTCCCAGCATCAGGCCGCCGGCGGTGGCCGCTGTGAACAGGATCGCCAGCTCACCCAGCGTGTCGAGTGCACGGTAGCCCAGCACCACGGAAGTGACGATGTTGGCGGCGCCGACCTGTTCAGGTGCCGCCTGGTTGATAGCCTGCCCGATTAGCATCGGCGCCGCGCCGAAGTCGAGCTGGCCGGAAATGACGAACAGCAGGAATGCCAGGCCGGCCACGAACAGCAGCGAAACGTAGTTGCGCATCAACTGTTCCCAGCCTCGTCGTCCACGCCGGCGGTGACCGACGGGATGCGCCACAGGCCGAGCCGGCGCAGGCACAGCGCCATGATCACGCTGCTCAGGCCGGCCCCCACGGCGGCCTCGGTCAGCGCTACGTCCGGCGCACGCAGCAGCACGAAAATCACCGCAGCGCCCAGCGATACCACCGAGGTCGCGGCCACGGCCGCCAGGAAATTATTTAACAGGAGCACCGCTACCGCGCCGGCCAGCATCACCAGCACCGCCAGCAGGGCCACCCAGTTGATCCAGTCAGCCATCACTCGTCCTTCCCCTCACCGGACGGCAGCTGTCGCGCCGCCGCCTCCGGTACCTGCCAGGGACGAATACCGGCAATCAGTGCGGCGCGCGCGATGGAGGCCGAGCCAACCGGATTGGTAAACAAAACCAGCACACCGATCATCAGCAGGTTGGACCACCACTGCGGGTGGTGCAGGCCGATGCCGATGAGGATGGCCATGGTCCCCAGCGTGACCGATTTGGTACCCGCCTGCAGGCGGTTGTAGACATCCGGCATGCGAATCAGGCCCAGCGCACCGAGACAGGCGAACGCGGAACCGAGCAACAGGAACAGGTCCGCGACAAGCGTCATGTGCGGTTGCCCTCGATGGCACGCGCCAGGGCCACGGTACCGACGAACGACAGCGCCCCGAACACCAGCGCGATGGACAGGTAGATGCCGCTGTCGAGCAGGTGCGCCAGCCACACCAGGCCCCCGGTAATCAGGATCGACAGGGTGTCTGCCGCGACAATGCGGTCCGGGGTGGTCGGGCCCAGGATGAACCGGATCGTGCCCAGCACCAGCCCGGCACCGAGCAGGAACAGCGCGATAATCTGTAGCAGGGACACGCTCATATCAGGAACCCCAGCAAGTGGCGTTCGAAACCGCTGACGATGGCGGCCGTCTTGCCGTGCATATCCAGACCCGGTGGGCAATCCACCCAGTGTACCTTGATACGGTTGCCCACCACGTCGATGGACAGGGTGCCGGGCGTCAACGTTATGGCGTTGGTCAGCAACAGTTTGCCAAGCGCGGACTGCAGTTGCGTTTCGACTTCCACCACGGCCGGCCGGATCGGCAGCGCGGGAGACAGCACGCGCCGCGCCATGTCGATGTTCGCGTGCACCAGCGCACGCAGGAACACGGCGAGAAAGGCAAACAGGTGGAGAACGGCATTGGGGGTAAAGCGGACGCCGGCATAGACGGCCAGGTGCCGGCCGGATAGCAGCGTGACCAGCAGGGACACCAGCGCGCCGGCGACGATCTCCTCGACAGTCAGCGTGCCGGCCAGCAGCAACCATGCCAGCCAGCCGAGCAGAAAGACCAGCACCATGTGTCCACGTGTGCTGCTAATGGCTGACGTCCCGCTCCCGTTCATGTCCGGAGATCAGGTACGTGAAAACTTGCTAGGCGCATGATATGTGAAACCAGGGTCGATCCAAGGCATTCTGACGCTTGCGCTGTCACTGACCGGAACTGGCAACCCCCGCTAATTGTTACATTTATATGACAACGCCTGTCTCTGAGACGCTGGTTTTTCAGGCAGCGAATCTAGCGCGAATCCCGAACCGGCGTTTTGACATAAATCATTTTGCAGCCAGACAGACGTTCCGGGCAAGACTGATATATGCTCCATGGCATGCTCGTCAACATGCCTGGGCACAATCACACTTTATTTGACATTCGTCAATACGGCAGGTCGAATGATGTGGCACTTACGCAGGGGCATTGCAGGCACAACGCATACTACCCACACCCTTACAAAACTAACGAGGCCCACCTCTGATGCAATCCTTGACCTATATTCGACGTTTCAATGAACTCGGCATTGCTGATGTCCCGCTGGTCGGCGGCAAGAATGCCTCGCTTGGTGAAATGTACCGCGCCCTGTCCGGCCAGGGCGTCAAGGTGCCGAACGGCTTTGCCACGACCGCGCAGGCCTATCGCGACTACCTGACGCATAACAAGCTCGAAACCCGCATCCGCGAGGCCCTGGAAAACCTGGACATGGATGATGTCGACGCACTGGCCGTCACCGGCGCGCAGATCCGCGGCTGGATGATCGACGGCGAGTTGCCGCCGCAGCTGGCCGAGGAAATCCAGGCCGCCTATCAGGATATGGCCATCGAGTACGGCAATGAGCCCGACGTAGCGGTGCGCAGTTCCGCCACCGCCGAGGACCTGCCGGATGCCTCGTTCGCCGGCCAGCAGGAGACCTACCTGAACATCCGCGGCATCGACCAGCTGCTGCGCACCTGCAAACGCGTGCTGGCCTCATTATTTACCGATCGCGCCATCCACTATCGCGTGGACAAGGGCTTCGATCACATGAGCATCGCATTATCGATCGGCGTGCAGAAGATGGTGCGTTCCGACCTGGCCAGCTCGGGCGTCATGTTCACACTCGACACCGAAAGCGGCTTCCGCGACGTGGTCATGATCACGGCGGCCTACGGGCTGGGCGAGAACGTGGTACAGGGCGCGGTCAACCCGGACGAGTTCCTGGTGTTCAAGCCCACCCTCGAGTCAGGCCACCGGCCCATCATCCGCCGTCACCTCGGCGAGAAGGCCATCAAGATGATCTATACGCGTGACCCGGTCACCGCCGCGGCCACACGCAATGTCGCGGTGAAAAAGGAAGAGCGCGCGCAGTTCGCTATCAGTGACGATGAGATCCTGCAGCTGGCGCGCTACGCCATCGCTATCGAGAAACACTACACGGCGTCGGCCGGCAAGTCGCGTCCGATGGACATCGAATGGGCAAAGGACGGCGAAAGCGGCGAACTGTTCATCGTACAGGCCCGCCCGGAAACCGTGCATTCCATCCGCACCGGTGCCTTCCAGGACATCTACACCCTGCAGCAACGCGGCCCGGTGCTGTCGGAGGGCAAGGCCGTCGGTGCCAAGATCGGCGCCGGCAAGGCGCGCATCATCCTCGAGGCCGCACACATGCACGACCTGCAGCCCGGCGAGGTGCTGGTGACCGATATCACCGACCCGGACTGGGAGCCGGTGATGAAGATCGCCAGCGCCATTGTCACCAACCGCGGCGGGCGTGTGTGCCATGCCGCCATCGTGGCGCGCGAACTCGGCATCCCCGCGGTGGTCGGCGCCGGTGACGCAACCCATGCAATACACGATGGCACGGAGGTCACGGTATCCTGCGTCGAGGGCGATACCGGCTTTGTCTACGAGGGCATACTGCCGTTCACCAAAGAGTCGGTTAACCTGACCGGGCTGGCGACACCGCGCACCAAGGTTATGCTGATCGTCGGCAATCCGGTGCAGGCGCTGGAATTCTCCGCCCTGCCCAACGCCGGTGTCGGACTGGCCCGCCTCGAATTCATCATCAACAACACCATCGGCATCCACCCGCGCGCGCTGCTGGAATACGACAGCCTGCCGGAGGACATCCGTAACGAAATCGCGCCGCGCATCCATGGCTATGCCAGCCCGCGCGACTTCTACATCGACCGCCTTGCCGAGGGTGTCGGCACCATTGCCGCGGCGTTCTATCCGAAGCCGGTGACGGTGCGCATGAGCGATTTCAAGTCCAATGAATATGCCGCCCTGCTCGGCGGCCGCGCCTTCGAACCGGTCGAGGAAAACCCGATGATCGGTTTCCGCGGCGCCTCGCGCTATCACTCGGAGTCATTCTCGGACTGCTTCGCACTGGAATGCGCGGCGATGCTGAAGGTACGCGAGGAGATGGGCCTGGACAATCTCGAACTCATGATCCCGTTTGCGCGCACCGTGGAAGAGGTGCAGCTGGTGCAGGGACTGATGGCAAACTACGGACTGCGTCGTGGCGAACGCGGCCTGAAGGTCAAGCTGATGTGTGAAATACCCGCCAATGCCGTGCGCGCAAAGCAGTTCCTCGAGCACTGCGACGGCTTCTCCATCGGCTCCAACGACCTCACCCAGCTGGCCCTGGGCGTGGATCGCGACTCCGGCATCCTGACCGGCTACGACGAGCGCGACCCGGCGGTGCTGGCGCTGATGGAAATGGCCATCCGCGCCTGCCGCGAATCCGGCAAGTATATCGGCATCTGCGGCCAGGCCCCGTCCGATTTCCCCGAAATCACACGCTGGCTGGTCGATCAGGGCATCGAGTCCATATCGCTGAATCCGGACAGCGTGATGAAGATGACGCAGGTGGTGCTGGACATCGAGGGTGAAACCCGGCGCGAACCGGCACTGGCGGACTGAACATACCGGCATACCGGGGACAGACCCCGTTTTTATTGAGGTAGATACAATGCATTGTGCATGGCCAAGAATCATAAAACGGGGTCTGTCCCCGATGATTGCATGATCGAAATCCGAATCCACGGCCGCGGCGGCCAGGGCAACGTGG
>DATKZN010000345.1:0-47092 GCA_035527955.1 Gammaproteobacteria bacterium | reverse complement strand
GGAAAAATGTATCCAGCCAATTTTCCCGCGTGGCTGCAAGTTTTTTGTTTGTGTCTTTTTGCGAAATATTTATTTTATTTCACTTCCCCGCCCTCCGCAGGAACCACATCGATGATCTCCACGTCGAACGTGATCATGTGCCCCGCCAGCGGGTGATTGAAATCCACTTCGACGGAATCCGCATCCAGGGACAGCACCGCGCCGCCGACCTCGTCGCCCTCCGGGGTTTCGAAGCCGACGATCACGCCCGGCGCGATGTGCATGTCCGCGGGGAATACCGAACGCGGCAGGCGGTGGATGTGGGCCGGGTCGCGCCGGCCGAAGGTCTGCTCCGGTGTCAGCTCGATGTGCTGCGTGTCGCCCGGATACAGGCCGTACAGGGCCAGTTCCAGGCCGTGCGCCAGCACGCCCTCGCCCATGGTGAAGGTGAACGGCTCGCCGTCGCCGGTGGACTCCGCAACCGTGCCGTCTTCGAGCGTCAGCGACAGGTGCAGTGTGACCGTGCTGCCCGGACTGACGTTATATCTCATGCCCCGGAAGGCGTGTGGCGGTGACTGAACAGCGCATCCAGCACCAGCAGCGCGGCGCCGATGCTGATGGCCGAATCGGCGACGTTGAACGTCGGCCAGTGCCAGGTCTTGTAATAGACGTCGATGAAGTCGATGACATGGCCATACAGGAGACGATCGATCAGGTTGCCGATGGCACCGCCCAGGATCAGTGTCAGCGCCAGCGCCGTGCGCCACTCGCGTGCATGCAGACGCCGCAGCCAGACCAGCAACACGCCGCACACCACCACCGCCAGGCCGCTGAAGAACCAGCGTTGCCAGCCCGACGCGTCGCCGAGAAAGCTGAATGCCGCGCCCGTATTGTAGGCCTTGGTCAGGGCCAGCGATGGCAGCAGTTCGATGGGGTCATACAATGCCATGCTGCTGTCGGCCAGCAGCTTGGTGCCCTGGTCCAGCAGCAATACCACGACGGTAATCCATAACCATTTCACTGTCATATGCTCCCGACGCTCAGGCAAAACGGCGCCGTTCGCCGTCGCCGTCGATGTTCTCGACACAGCGCCCGCACAGCTCCGGGTGTTTTGCGTGCGTGCCCACATCCTCGCGATGGTGCCAGCAACGCACGCACTTGGCATGTTGCGACGGCGTGACGCGGATGCGGAAGTTCAGCCCGGCCACCTGCGCCGTGACGGCGGACTCCGGCGCCTCCTCCAGTGCGTGCACGCGTGCATAGGAGGTGATCAGCACGAAACGCAGTTCGTCGCCGATCGCGCCCAGCAGCGCGCGCGTCGGCTCGTCGGCATACAGGTCCACCTCGGCATCCAGCGACGAACCGATGTCGCCCGCCACGCGCAGTTTTTCCTGTTCCTTGCTGATGCTGTCGCGCGCGGCGATGATGCGTTCCCAGAAATCCGTGCCCATGCGCTGCAGGATCTCGCCCTCGGGATAGAACGCCGGCGGCAGTTCGTACCAGGTGGACAGGAATACGGACTCCGCGCGCTTGCCCGGCAGGTGCTGCCAGATTTCCTCGGCGGTAAAACTCAGGATCGGCGCCAGCCAGCGCACCAGCGCCTCGGCCACGTGATACAGGGCGGTCTGCGCCGAGCGGCGCGGGATGCTGTCACCCGGCGTGGTGTACTGGCGGTCCTTGATGATATCGATATAGAAGCTGCCCATGTCGATCGCGCAGAAGTTGTGCACCAGCTGGTAGATGCGGTGGTACTCGTAGTTCTCGTAGGCCTGCCGCACCTGCTCCTGCAGCTTGCGCGTGCGCTCGATGGCCCAGCGGTCGAGGCATAGCACCTGTTCGGGATCGAGCAGGTGCTGCTCCGGGTCGAAGCCGTTCAGGTTGGCCAGCAGGTAGCGCGAGGTGTTGCGCAGGCGCCGGTAGGCGTCGGCGGTGCGCTTGAGTATCTCGTCCGAGACTGTCATTTCGCCGCGATAGTCGGTGGCCGCGACCCACAGGCGCAGGATGTCGGCACCGAGCGAGTTCATGATCTTCTGCGGCGCCACCACGTTGCCGCGTGACTTGGACATTTTCTGGCCCTTCGCATCCACGGTGAAGCCGTGCGTCAGCACGGTGCGATAGGGGGCGCTGCCGCGCATGGCGATCGAACTCAGCAAGGAGGACTGGAACCAGCCGCGGTGCTGGTCGGAACCTTCCAGGTAGAGATCGGCCGGCACCGCCAGCTCCGCGCGCCGTTCCAGCACAGCGAAGTGGGTGACGCCGGAATCGAACCACACGTCCAGCGTGTCGCCGACCTTGTCGTAATCTGCGGCGTCATCCCCGAGCAGGTCTGCCGGCTGCAGCTCGAACCAGGCATCGATACCGGCCTGCTCGACGCGTTGCGCCACGCGCTCGATGAGACGCGCCGTATCCGGGTGCAATTCACCGCTCTGTTTGTGCACGAACAGGGTGATCGGCACACCCCAGGTGCGTTGCCGCGACACGCACCAGTCCGGCCGGCCCGCGACCATGCCCTCGATGCGCGCCTTGCCCCAGTCCGGCAACCAGCGCACCTGGTCGATGGCCGCGAGCGCCGCCTTGCGCAGGCCGCCCTGCTCCATGCTGATGAACCACTGCGGGGTGGCACGGAAGATGATCGGCGTCTTGTGACGCCAGCAATGCGGGTAGCTGTGGCGCAGTATTTCCTCGTGCAGCAGCGCGCCCTTGCTCTTCAGCACCTCGATGACATGCGCATTGGCGGCGAACACGTGCTCGCCGGCAAACAGCTCGGTATCCGGCAGGAAACAGCCGTTGCTGCCGACCGGGTTGTACACCTCGAGCCGGTAGCGACTGCCGACCACGTAGTCGTCCTGGCCGTGTCCGGGCGCCGTGTGCACCGCGCCGGTACCGGCCTCGGTGGTCACATGATCGCCGAGGATGACGGGCACCTCGCGTGCGTAGAAGGGATGCGCCAGGCTCAGTCCTTCCAGGTCGCTACCCTTGCCGTACGCCACCACCTGGTAGTGCTCGGCGCCGTAACGCAGCATGGCATCCTTGAGCAGGGCCTCGGCGATGACCAGCCGTTCCTTGCCCTTGCCGGTGTCGCACTGCACCACGGCATAGTCGAGTGCCGGGTTCAGCGCCACGGCCATGTTGGCCGGCAGCGTCCACGGTGTGGTGGTCCAGATCACGACCGAGACCGGTCCTTCACCGGCATGACCGTCGACGTGATGGCAGGCGGCCATCAGCCCGGCCTCGTTCAGCACGCGGAAGCGCACGTCGATGGCGGGTGAATCCTTGTCCTCGTATTCCACCTCGGCCTCGGCCAGCGCCGACTGGCAGTCGGTGCACCAGTGCACCGGCTTGAATCCCTTGTGCAGGTGGCCGTTGTCGATGATCCGGCCCAGCGCGCGAATGATGTCCGCCTCGAACAGGTAATCCATGGTGAGGTAGGGATTGTTCCAGTCACCGAACACACCGAGACGGATGAAATCCTTGCGCTGTCCGTCCACCTGCTTGCCGGCGTAGTCGCGGCAGGCCTTGCGGAAGGTGGACGCATCGACCTTCACGCCGGCCTTGCCGACCTTCTTCTCGACATTCAGTTCGATCGGCAGACCGTGACAGTCCCAGCCCGGCACGTACGGGGCATCGAAGCCCTCCAGCGTCCGGCTCTTGATGATGATGTCCTTGAGCACCTTGTTCACGGCATGGCCGATATGGATCTGGCCGTTGGCATAGGGCGGCCCGTCGTGCAGGGTGAATTTCGGCCGGCCGTTTGCTGCGGCGCGCAGCTTGCCGTAGAGATCCATCGTTTCCCAGCGCTTGAGAAGCTCCGGCTCACGGCTCGGCAGGTTGCCCTTCATGGGAAAGGCCGTGCTGGGAAGGTTGAGCGTATTCTTGTAATCAGACATCACACACACCGCAGGGGCGCACCAGGCGCCGAGTTATAAACCATTAATAATCCGTTGCATACCGTTTTCCGGCCACCCGGCTGTGATTCTACCAAAACTCCCGGCCGCAGGGCCGCGCACGTATGGCATGACCCCGGAACCAGTGCTCAGTCCTGGAAAAACGCCCGCGCCTGGCCGGCATCGACGAGGATCTGCTCACGCAGGGCATCGAAGGAGGCGAAACGCCGCTCCTCGCGCAGTTTTTTCAGAAAACCGACCTGTACGTATTTGCCGTAGATGTCTGCCGCGAAGTCGAACAGGTGCACCTCCAGCAGCGAACGGGTGCCGTCGACCGTGGGCCGGCTGCCGACATTGGCCACGCCCTGCACCGGCGTGTCCGCGATGCCCTCGACCTCTACGGCGAATACGCCGGCCACCGGCGAACTGGCACGGTGCAGGAAGATATTGGCCGTCGGAAAGCCGATGGTGCGGCCACGCTTGTCGCCGTGCGCGACGCGCCCGCTCATGGCATAGGGCCGCCCGAGCAGCAGCGACGCCGTCAACAGGTCGCCGTGCGCCAGCGCCTCGCGCACGCGCGTGCTGCTGACCCGGTCATCGCCAACCCGAAAGGTACGCATGCTGGCCACCTCGAAGCCGTACTGCACGCCGGCATCGTGCAGGGTGGCGAAGGTTCCGGCGCGGTGTTTACCGAAACGGAAGTCATCACCGACCACCAGGTAGCGCACGCCCATGCCGTCGACCAGGATTTCGCGGATGAACACCTCGGGTGCAAGCCCCGCCAGCCGCCGGTCGAAACGCAGGCACACCACGCGCTCGATACCGTAGCGCTGCAGCGCCTGCACTTTTTCCCGCAGCCGGGTCAGGCGCGGCGGTGCCTCCTGCGGCGTAAAGAATTCACGCGGCAGCGGCTCGAAGGTGATCAGCGTGGCTGGCAGCTGCAGGCGCCCGGCCTGCTCCCGCAGCTGCTCGAGCACCGCCTGGTGACCTCGGTGCATGCCGTCGAAATTACCGATGGTGGCGACGCAGCCGCGTTGTGCGGGACGCAGGTTATACAGGCCACGAATGAATTCCATAGCCATCGTCGCTAGCCGCCATGCTGCCCGTAGTGCCAGAGGCTCGTCAGCCGCAACCCGGCGATCCGCAAAACCAGCAAGTAACCCGCCGCGCCGGCCAGCACCCAGAACAGCAGGCGCCAGACGCGCTCGCCGGCACCCCACTGCAACCAGGCTTCGAGCGACGGCACGCCCCACAGCAGCAGAGCGGTCAACGCTGTACCGGCCAGCGCCAGTTGCAGCAGCAGGCGCGGCCAGCCGGCCTGCGCCGTAAACACCTGCTGCTTGCCGAGTGTCCGGTACAGCAGGCTGGCATTGAGCCAGGCCGCCAGCGAGGTTGCCAGCGCCAGACCGGCATGGGGGCCGGGGATACCCAGCATGACCATGGGCACGACCAGCACGATGTTGAGCAGCATGTTGGTAAACATCGCGATCACGGCGATCCGCACCGGCGTGCGTATATCCTTGCGTGAATAATAGGCCGGTGCCAGTACCTTGATCAGCATAAACCCCGGCAGGCCGAACGCGAAGGCCATGAGGCTCAGGCCGGACATGGCGACATCCGTGGCGCCGAAATCCCCGTAGTAGAACAGGGTCGCGAGCATCGGCCGCGCCAGCAGCATCAGACCAATGGTGGCAGGCACACCGATCAGCAGCACCACGCGCAAGGCCCAGTCCAGCGTGCGCGAGAACTCTTCGCTTGAACCGTTGGCGTGACTGCGCGACAGGCTGGGCAGGATCACGGTCGAGAGCGCGATGGCGAACACGCCGAGCGGGAACTCGACCAGCCGGTCGGAGTAGTACAACCAGCTGACGCTGCCGGCCACGAGAAACGAGGCGATCAGGGTGTCCAGCAACAGGTTGATCTGCGCCACCGAGGAACCGAAGATGCCGGGCAGCATCAGTTTCATGATGCGACGCACACCCTCGTCATGCATGCCCCAGCGCGGCCGGGGCAGGATGCCGATGCGCTTGAGCGAGGGCAGCAGAAACAGGACCTGCAGCACGCCGGCGACGAACACTCCGCCGGCCAGTGCAAACACGGGCTGTTCGAGGCGCGGCGAAACCAGCAACGCTGCCACGATGAGCACGACGTTCAGCCAGACCGGCACGAACGAGGCCGCCGCGAACTTGCCGTAGGTATTCAGGATACCCGCGATAAATGCCACCAGCGAGACAAACAGCAGGTAGGGAAACGTGATACTCAGCAGTTGCGAGGCCAGCTCGAACTGCGCGGGATTGCGGTGCAGGAAACCGGGCGCGAATATCATCACCAGTACCGGGCTGGCCAGCACGCCCACCACGGTCAGCAGCGACAGGATGCCCAGCAGGGTACCGGCCACGCGGTTGACCAGTGCCTGCACGGCGGCTGCCGGCTGCTGCTCGCGGTATTCGGAGATGACCGGCACGAAGGCCTGCGAGAAGGCACCTTCCGCGAACAGCCGACGCAGAAAGTTGGGGATCTTGAAGGCGACGAAGAACGCGTCCATGGCCGCATCGGCACCGAACAGGCGTGCGAGCACCATGTCGCGCACCAGCCCGAGCACCCGCGAGACCAGCGTCATCGCGCCAACAATTGCAGTGCTTTTCAGTAACTTGCTGCTCATCTGTGCAACCTGGCCAGGCCGGCGCGGAGGCGCCCATGCAATGCCGAAACAGCCGTGCAGTATACTTGAAAAACAACGACTTACCACCCCTCGAATCGTCCGTGACGGACGCCACGGGCACACCCGGATGCCGGCCCCGCCCGGCTGGTGCCGCTTTAGCAACGCCTACATTGACAATTACGAGCCGAATCCGCATAGTACGCGGCTTTCCATAGACCCGATTTGCAGGAGCAGTCCCTTGGCAAACTCAGCACAAGCCATCAAGCGCGCCCGCCAGACCGAAAAGAACCGCCAGCTCAATGCCAGCCAGCGCTCGCGCATGCGTACCTCGATCAAGAAAGTGCTCGCCGCCATCAAGGCCGGCGATCGTGATGCCGCCTCGCAGGCCTACACTGCTGCCGTGCCGGTCATCGACACCGCCGCGGGCAAGGGCCTGATTCATACCAACAAGGCCGCCCGCCACAAGAGCCGCCTGAACCAGCAGATTCGCGCACTCTGAGCGCAGCTATCACGCCTCGTAAAAAAGCCGGTCACTGACCGGCTTTTTTTATGCCCTTGAACCGCCTGTCGCAGCAGTTGGCTGCGTACCTGCGTTGATCCGGATACCGGTTAAGCGGTCAGCACCAGGTTATCGCGGTGTATCAGTTCCGGCTCGTCCACGTAGCCCAGCAGTTCCTCGATACGGCTGCTGGGCTTGCCGATGATCCGCCGCGCGTCGTCCGCGCTGTAGTTCACCAGGCCGCGCGCGATTTCCCGTTCATCATCGCCGATGCAGGCCACCAGGTCGCCGCGCTCGAACTCGCCATCAATGCGCACCACACCGACCGGCAACAGGCTGCGGCCTGCGCCGCACAGCACCTGCGTGGCACCGGCATCGAGTTGCAGACGCCCGCGAACCTGCAACTGCCCCGCCAGCCAGCGCTTGCGCGCCGCCAGTGGCGCGCTGGACGGATACAGGCGGGTACCAAGCGATTCGCCAGCCGCGATACGTTGCAGGATATTCGACTCGCGGCCCGGCGCGATCAGGGTCATGGCACCGGATCGTGCGGCGCGGCGCGCGGCCCGGAGCTTGGTCTGCATGCCCCCGCGGCCCAGCGCCCCGCCACTGGCCGATGCCATGGTATCCAGCCCCGCATCCTCCGCATCGGCCTCGGCGATCAGGCGTGCAGCCGGGTTCTTGCGCGGGTCCCCATCGTACATGCCGCCCTGGTCGGTCAGCAGGATCAGCAGGTCCGCTTCGATCAGGTTCGCGACCAGCGCCGCCAGGGTATCGTTGTCACCGAAGCGGATCTCCTCCGTGGTCACCGTATCGTTTTCGTTGACCACCGGGATGACACCGAGACCCAGCAGGGTGCGCAGGGTACTGCGCGCGTTCAGGTGACGCTGCCGGTCCGCGAGATCCTCGTGCGTAAGCAGCACCTGGGCGGTATGCAGGCCGAATTTCTGGAAACGCGATTCGTAGGCCTGGACCAGTCCCATCTGGCCGACGGCCGCCGCCGCCTGCAGCTCGTGCAGCGCATGCGGGCGGCGCTTCCAGCCCAGGCGCGTCATGCCCTCCGCAACCGCGCCGGAAGACACCAGCAGGACTTCCCGACCGGCCTGTCGCAGACCGGCAATCTGCTCGACCCAGCCGCTGATCGCATCGACCGCCAGTCCCTGGCCGTCGTTGGTCAGCAGAGAACTGCCGATCTTGACGACCCAGCGCCGGCACGAAGCGGGATTGCGTTTCTCGGACATAAACTCGCCGCACCTGTGTACAGTGGATTAAACGCGATAGTGTTATGTTTTCAGCATTCGCACAAGTTCATGCAGCGACCGGCCAGGCGCATCAATCCTCTGCCGGCGGATGTTGCTCGAGGTAGTTCATGACCGCGTAGACCAGTTCACCGGTACCGATCCGGTTCAGGGCAGAGATCGGGTAGACCGGTCCATGCCAGTCCAGCGCCTCCGCCACCTCGCGGCAGCGCGCGTCGCGTTCCTCTACGGGCAGCAGGTCCACCTTGTTCAACACCAGCCAGCGCTCGCGCTCGGCCAGCTTGCTGCTGAATGCCCGCAGTTCCTCGACAATCGTGCTGGCGTCCTCCACCGGGTGACCCAGTGGCCCCATGTCCAGGAGGTGCAACAGCAGGCGCGTGCGCGACAGGTGCCTGAGGAACTGGATACCCAGCCCCGCGCCCTGTGCCGCGCCCTTGATCAATCCGGGCACGTCGGCCATGACGAAGCTGCGATGGGACGGAAATTCGACCACGCCGAGACTCGGCTGCAGGGTCGTGAACGGATAGTCCGCCACCTTCGGCCGCGCCGCTGACACGACCGAGATCAGTGTTGACTTGCCGGCGTTCGGCATGCCGAGCAGGCCGACGTCCGCCAGCAGCTTCAGTTCCAGGCGCAGCAGGCGCTTCTCGCCCGGGGTCCCCGGCTTGGACTGGCGCGGTGCGCGGTTGGTCGAGCTCTTGAAGCGGGTGTTGCCGAGACCGTGGAAGCCGCCGCGCGCCACCACCAGGCGCTGCCCCGCGCGCACCAGGTCACCGAGCAGCTCGCCGGTTTCGGCCTCGTGCACGAGGGTACCGACTGGCACCTTGACGATGAGGTTCTGCCCGGATTTACCACGGCAGTTGTTGCCGCGTCCGTTTTCACCACGCTCGGCAATAAACTTGCGTTGATGCCTGAAATCGATCAGCGTGTTGATGTTCTCATCGGCTTCCAGCAGCACGCTGCCGCCGTCGCCGCCGTCACCGCCGTCCGGTCCGCCCATGGGAATGTATTTCTCGCGCCGGAAACTGATACAGCCATTGCCGCCGTCACCGGCACGCACATCGATTTCCGCCTCATCTATGAATTTCATACTGCCAACCGGAACCAGACTCGACATGGAAGCCACACAACGACGCCCGCCCGAACATCGCCATGGCCAATATGATACTCCGCATCGCCGTGCACGGGCGGCGGTACCGTGCCGGAATGGACGCAGGTAACACGGATCGGCTGAATTCGCTTTCAAGCCAGTCAACCACTATCCGTTCCCTGCCCCCGCGCGCCGAACTGCCTTCATGACAAGCAAAAAGCCCCGCACGGGGCGGGGCTTGAATGCTGCATGTCAGCGCCGCTCAGCCGGCATCGATCTCGATGAACTTGCGCTTCTTGGCGCCGCGCTGCACGAACCGTACGGTGCCGTCACTGGTCGCGAATAGCGTATGGTCACGGCCGATCCCGACATTCTTGCCCGGATGAAAACGTGTACCGCGCTGACGCACGAGGATATTGCCTGCCAGAACACTCTGGCCACCGAAGCGCTTGACGCCAAGACGTTTCGATTCTGAATCGCGGCCGTTTCGGGTACTGCCGCCTGCCTTTTTATGTGCCATTGCTAATGCCTCTCGCGGGAAATCAGCCGGAAATACCGGTAATTTCGACCTCAGTGTAGTTCTGACGGTGTCCCATGCGCTTCATGTGATGCTTGCGGCGACGGAACTTGATGATCTCGACTTTCTTGCCGCGACCCTGTGACTTGATGGTGGCGGTGACCTTGCCGCCTGTGACGAAGGGAGTGCCGATTTTCACATCCGCGCCCTCGCCTACCATCAGTATCTGGTCGAACTCGATAGCGTCGCCGGCGCTGCCGTCCAGCGTTTCCAGCCGCAGCGTATCACCCTGCGCCACCCGATACTGTTTACCGCCCGTCTTGATTACCGCATACATTTCAGTAACTCCGGAACAAAAATACTGCATTAAAAAGGCCGCTCATTCTAATGATTGCGCCCCGGCAGGTCAATCAACTAGCATCTGGAACTGCCCGGCCAACAACGTTAGACTTGCTCTTCGACTTCAGCGCAGGCCGGGCGGCCGGCAAGCCCGTACCGAACCCAGGAACACATGCTAAAATTAGTTAAAAAACAATCAAATGCATGCGATATCGCCGGGCTCAGGAGTGTTGTGGCCGACGATCTGGAGCGGGTCAACGACCTTATCCGCAGCAGTCTCCACAGCGATGTGGCGCTGATCAATCAGCTGTCGCACTATATTATTAATAGCGGCGGCAAGCGTCTTCGTCCCCTGCTGGTGCTGCTTTCTGCCAATGCCTGTGAATATACCGGCGATCAGCACATCAACCTGGCCGCCGTCATCGAATTCATCCATACGGCCACATTATTGCATGATGACGTCGTGGATGCCTCCCAGTTGCGGCGCGGCAACATGACCGCAAATGCCCTGTGGGGCAACGAGGCCAGCGTGCTGGTGGGCGATTTCCTCTACTCTCGCGCCTTTGAGATGATGGTGGACGCCAATGACATGCGCATCATGGAAATCATGTCACATACGACCAACACCATTGCCGAAGGCGAGGTCCTGCAGTTGTTGAACTGCCGCGACGCGGACACCACCGAGCAGCGTTATTTGGACGTGATCAGCCGCAAGACTGCACGCCTGTTCGAGGCCGCCGCCCGCATCGGTGCGGTGCTGGGCCGCCAGCCCGAGGCCATGGAACAGGCACTGGCCGACTACGGCCTGCATCTGGGCATCGCCTTCCAGCTGATCGACGATGTACTTGATTACAGCGCCTCTCCCGAGGACACCGGCAAGAACCTGGGCGACGACCTGGCCGAAGGCAAGCCGACCCTGCCGCTGATCCATGCCATTCACATGGGCACTCCCAGCCAGGCCAGGCTGATCCGCCGCGCCATCGAAAACGGCGGCCATGACAACATGCAGGCGGTGTGCGCGATTATTGAATCAACCGGTGCCATCCCCTACACTGCGCAGGCGGCGCAGCGGGAAGCCGACCTTGCTATCGAGGCATTGACTGCCCTTCCGGAGTCAGCCTACAAGGACGCCCTGTACAGCCTCGCAGAATTTTCGGTCAACCGCAGGTACTAACAAGCGGGCAGTAGCGCAGCCTGGTAGCGCACTTCGTTCGGGACGAAGGGGTCGGAGGTTCAAATCCTCTCTGCCCGACCATTCACCATAAAAACCGTTTTAGGCCACCCTCATGACAAGAATAATCGCCATCTTGCTGGCCCTGTCGATTCCCGCCTGCGGTCTGTGCAGTGATATGTTGCCTGCCGAGGATGACGTGCCGCACACGACCCCGTCCGTCAGCAACGACACCGACAGCATCCCCCTGTTCGATGATGCCGAATTCCAGGAAGTCTACGACCCTCTGGAACCTGTCAATCGCGGCATATTCTGGTTCAACGACAAGATGTATTTCTATGTCCTGAAACCGGTCGCCAGGGGCTTGCGCTACACGCCGGAACCCCTGCGGATCTCGATCAAGAATTTCTTTCTCAACCTGCAGACGCCGGTACGCATGGTCAACGCTGCACTGCAGGGCAAGTTTGCCGTGGCCGGTAACGAACTGACCCGCTTCGCCACCAATACCACACTCGGAATCGGCGGCATGTTCGATCCTGCCAAGGAACATTTCGGCATCAGGATGCACGACGAGGATACCGGACAGACCCTGGGGGTCTACGGTGTCGGACCCGGACCCTACCTGGTCCTGCCATTCCTCGGACCGTCCAACTTGCGCGATGGCATCGGGAAGATAGGCGATACCTGGCTTGATCTGACATACCATATCTGGGGCAAGGACAAGGACAACTACGACTACATCGGTGCTCGCGCCGTCGAATCAGTGAATAACCTGTCCCTGGACAAGGATACCTACGAAGGCGTTAAACGGGACGCGCTCGACCCGTACCTGTATCTGCGCGATGCCTACGCGCAATATCGCAGGAACCAGATCAAGAACTAGGCCGGATATTTGCCGTCTTCACGCTCGGCATCCTTGGTCATCTGCCAGAATTGCTCCAGTGTTTCGAGTCCCGCACCGGCCACGTCCTGCCCCGCCGCCCGGCATAATGCCTCGACGTGCTGAAAGCGGCGCTCGAATTTCCGGTTACCGGCACGCAGCGCCGCCTCGGGATCGATCCCGGCATGGCGCAACAGATTGACGACCGCGAACAGCACGTCACCTGATTCTTCCAACAAGGCCGCGCGATTGTCCCGCTGCCCGATCTCGGCGCGAAATTCGGCGAGCTCTTCGATTACCTTATCCAGCACACCGCCGATGTCCGGCCAGTCGAATCCGGCTCGGGCCGCTTTCTGCTGCAACTTGTGCGCACGGGTCAGCGCCGGCAGTGCCAGGGGAATCCCCTCCAGCAAGCTGTCCTGTGCGCTTCGTGCGCTTCGCTCCCTGCGCTTGTGCACTTCCCATGCCCGGGCCTGGGCTTCGGCATCCTCGACCACGGCATCGGCAAATACGTGCGGATGGCGGCGCAGCATCTTGTCGACGATAGCGTCGACCACGGCCGGAAAATCAAACCAGCCGGCCTCGCTGGCTAGCCGGGCATGGAAAACGACCTGGAACAACAGGTCGCCGAGCTCGTCACGCAGGGCTGCGGCATCGCCAGCCTCGATGGCGTCGACGACCTCGTAAGCCTCTTCGAGGGTGTACGGGGCTATAGAACGAAAATCCTGCTGCAGGTCCCAGGGACATCCGCACTCCGGATCGCGCAACCGGGCCATGACGTCCAGCAATGCTGTTATGTTTTCCCGCTCAGCGGACTTGCCAACTGACATCACCTTCCTCCATGCGACACGCGAGGCAGTATAAGCCAGAAGGCGACCACACGACGGATGGATGGAAGGATCGGTCTGTCGGACCTGAACAGGTTCGCGGCTGCCGGCAGAAAGCGGCACGCTGGCGGTGGATTACCAGCTGCGCTGCGGACCCACGTCGACGTGAATGAAATCGGAGCCCGGGTAATAACCGACCCCGCCTGCCTGGATCGACAGGGCGGCCGTATGCAGCTGCTTCAGATCGCAACCCGGCAGACGTATATCGATAGCCTTGCCCTGCATGTGGTAACTGCGCTTGGCGACGCCGGAACTCTTGTTGCGCAGCGTGGCATTCGTCGCGGGCGAGCGATAGCCGGAGATAACCTGGAAGGCCTTGCGGCTGCCAACTGTTGATTGCAGCACGTACAGCAGGTCCAGCAGGTCAGTGTCTATCGGATGGATGTCACCGGAACGGTGATCGCGCAGCAGGGTATTGATATCCTGCAATTCGGTGTCGATGAAATCGCCTTCGGCCCAATAGGTCGCAGAAAGATTTTCGCCGGTATGGGTATTGTGCAGGCTGAGCCTGCGTTCATGCGCCGGTTTCGTGCCGGCAAACGCAGGAGGCACCAGCAACGCGGCGCTCGCCAGGACTCCTATACGGAGAAATTCGCGTCGCTTGGCGGACGCCAGCAACGCCTGGCGCGCTCGATCTTTTGACTCATGCAAACCACTGACTCCTGCCTCAAATCAATGATAACTAGCTGTATTCAAAAGATATTATTATCGCCAGTAAAATTAGTGGGTGATTATACACCAGTTAACCGGCAAGTAAATACCCTGCTCTCTGCAAGCATTCATCCGAAATACGTAATGGTCGGGATGGAAACAGCCTACAAGACCCACAGGCTGCCATGTGCCTGGTCGGGAAACTGTGATGAGCATCACAGACGACATGGCATTCCGGGCCGGCTCACGCATGCCCGGCATTGCCGGTGTCAATGCAATCAATGCCTGGCGCCGCTGCGCAACGCGGAAATCACCCGGTCTTCGTAATGAATGCGATCGGCAATGCACTCGCCCAGATTGGACAGGTCCATGGCCAGGAACTCGACACTGTTATCGAGCGACATCGCTTCGTACTTGTCGTTGAAACGCAGAATCGTATCGGTAGTCTCGACGATTTTCGGATAAAGCTCGTCGGCGATGGCCAGGACGGCCTTGCGACGCTCGCAGTTGTCAGAGAGATAGCGATAGAGTTGAAAGTGCGCACTCGCGGTATAGTCGATCAGTGCCTCACAAAACCGGCGCAGCGCCTTTTCCATGGCCGTGTCGGGATGAAACGGCTGCCTGCCAGCCAGATCGGTCAGCAGCGCCAGCGTCTCGTTTCTTGCACTCACCAGCGCCGCGAGGTTTTCACTCGAACTCTGCCGTCGATCGACGCCACCGGGGATTTGTGAACCCATATATCGCTCCTGACTAGTTGATTTTTATACTATATCTAACAGTTTTATGGTGCCCGCCCGGGCTCGCGGCAAACACGGAACTTTGACCGCCAGGCGAGGGACCATATTGCCCTTTTCCCGTGCACTTTACCAACAAGCCAATGTAAATCAAACAGTTTTCTGGCAGTTTACTGGATGTTGAGAGAGGTCCCCGGCGGGCCTCACCACCCATTTTGGTCCCTGCCATATATCCCCTTAAGGATAGAGGGATAAAGTTTATTATATATTTCAATCTGTTAATCAATGTCTGGGTACCGGAACAGCAACCCGAATTCTTGACTAAAAGACTCGGTCATTACTATCATTCATACAACTGTTAAGCGGGTATTATTTAACAATCCGCTTCCACCCCCTGAAAATGAATACGGTTCAGGGATGGTGGGTATACACAAGCTGTCCCGTATTCACTGAGGTTAGCCATGAAGTTATCTACCAAAGGCCGTCACGCCGTCACGGCAATGATGGAACTGGCGCTGCAACACGACAAGGGTCCCGTGACGCTTGCCGACATTTCCGCGCAGCAGTCCATTTCTATATCCTATCTCGAGCAACTGTTCGCACGTTTGCGCCAGCACGGACTGGTTACGGGCATGCGCGGACCTGGCGGTGGTTATTGCCTGGCACGGCCCGCAAATGAAATCACCGTTGCGAACATCCTTGCAACCGTTGACGACGTCAGCCGTCGCGAGGAAACCGCAAACACTGCGGGCGCCCAGATGTGGCTGCACCTGAGCAACAGGATCTACGACTACCTCGACAGCATCACGCTGGAGGAAGCGGTTGAATCGCACCAGAAAGATTCGCAGCAGGAACCGCTGTTCGGCTCGGGTATCCAGCAGAGCGCTGCCTGATTGTTATCTGTATCAATGCTTAATATTTGGAGAAACCGAGATGGCATATAGTGAAAAAGTACTGGACCACTACGAGAACCCGCGCAATGTCGGCACGTTCGACAAGGGTGACAAGCAGGTTGGTACTGGCATGGTCGGCGCACCGGCCTGTGGCGATGTTATGCGTCTTCAGATCAAGGTCAGCGACCAGGGCATTATTGAGGATGCGCGCTTCAAGACCTACGGGTGCGGCTCCGCCATTGCATCCAGCTCGTTGTTGACTGAATGGGTCAAGGGCAAGTCGCTCGATGAAGCCCGTGCGATCAAGAATACGGATATCGCAACAGAGCTAGCCTTGCCGCCGGTCAAGATCCATTGTTCTGTGCTGGCCGAAGATGCCATCAAGGCCGCCATCGAGGACTACCAGGGCAAAACGGGGCGCGCATAACACCGTTTACCCGCGCTCGATTGAAGTCCAAACGGAGCCTGCGGGCTCCGTTTGTTTGTCTGCTGGGACGCTGAAGGACAAGACTGTCATGAGCAGCCATAGCCGGCATGGCGCAACGGCGGGTGCAATTGCCCGCGCCGACAGCGTACAACCGCGCTGATATACTCCGCACGATGAGCGATCAAGCCAGCCACGACACCCTTACCCGCCTGTATCCGGCACCGCATGAAAACCTGCCACTGGAAGGCCTCTATCTGAATCACCTGCTCCAGATCCGCGGGCAGGACGATGTGCCTTATGTCTACAGCAATTTCATCAGCTCGCTGGATGGCCGTATTGCCATGGGCGAGAGTGGACGTGCCACGCACACCGTCCCGGCGGCGATCACCAATCCACGCGACTGGCGCCTGTACCAGGAACTCGCCGGACAGGCCGACATCCTGATCACCAGCGGCCGTTTTTTCCGTCAAAGCAGCGTCGGCGAGGCTCAGGATATCCTGCCGGTGGGTGGAGAGCCGGCATTTGCCGATATCCGCCGCTGGCGCATTGAACAGGGTCTGCAGGCACAACCCGATATCGCCATCATGAGCGGCAGCCTGGACATTCCGCCCGACGCGCTGCAGCCCTACCGAAACCGCAGGTTGATAGTCGTAACCGGTGCGGACGCAGACGATAAAAAGGCGGAGATCCTGCTGGACCACGGCGTTGAAGTCATCCGTGCAGGCGGGGGTCGGCAGGTGGAAGGCAGGGCGATGGTGGATCGACTGGCCGCGGCCGGCTACCGCAGCATCTACGCCATCGCCGGACCGGCGGTATTCGGTACGCTGTTACAGGCGAGGGTGGTAGACCGCCTGTATCTGACATTCGCCTGCACCTTGCTGGGTGGGTATGTATTCGACACGCTGACCCGCGGCGAGCCACTGGTACCGGCGCTGGGTATGCAGCTGGCCAGTCTCTACCATGACATTCATGCACCGGCCGGTGCCGGTCAGCTATTCGCGATGTTCGAATCGGGCAACTAAACGGCTCACACGCTCCACGCAGCGCTAGCGCACAAGACAGGCATTGACCGCTCGCCGTATCTTGCCGAGCGGCACCGCGTCACCCCGGTCGATACCCTCGCAGCGGCGTCCTTCACCGTGCCAGGCACGCCGGTTGCCGGCAATTTCCGGCCAGAATGGATACGTCCTGCATTGTACGGGGCGCGCCGCGTAGATACTGCAGCGCCCCTGCGCATCGAGAAAGACGCAACGATCGCCGCTACCCGCCGCCAGCACCAGCTGCCCGTCTTCGAGCCGGCGCAGATACCTGCGCCGGAACCAGGAGCTCGACAGGCCTAGCTGCAGCCGGATCCGCTCCGCCTCCCGCACGCCCAGAAACACGAAATAATCACCGGGTGTCTCGCAACAACGACCGCAGCGGGTGCAGGAAAAATGCAGGACATGGGTTTCGAAAAACGGTCTCACGACGGCAAGCTCCGGCAGGCAGGAATCGGCATCACGGCAGGCACATCACCTCGTGACATACAGCGACTCTGCCCCTTTTACATCGATCGGCTGATGCCAGCAACCCTGCCTCACAGCCAGCGGTTATGGTATGGTCAAAACGAATTGTTTCCTGCACCCTGTCACCGACAGGCACTCACATGATCTATTGCAGCAACTGTGGCCAGCCACTGGTTGAAAAAGTCCCTGAAGGTGACTCACGCACACGCCATGTCTGCGAGGCGTGCGATATCGTTCACTACCAGAATCCAAAGATAGTCGCCGGCTGCCTGCCCGAGTGGAACGGCCGCCTGCTGCTGTGCCGTCGTGCAATCGAGCCCCGCTATGGCCTGTGGACCCTGCCTGCCGGCTTTATGGAAAACGGCGAATCGACCGAACAGGCCGCGGCGCGCGAAACACTCGAGGAAGCCTGCGCACGGGTAGTCGACCTGAAACTGTACGGCGTCTTCAGCATTCCGCATATCAGCCAGGTCTACGTGATGTTCCGCGCACAGCTGGAATCGGAGGTCTTCGGCCCGGGTGACGAGAGCCTGGAAGTGAAGCTGTTCGACGAACACGAGATCCCCTGGGAGGCGCTGGCATTTCCGGTTGTCAGGCGTACACTTGAACGGTACTACAGCGACATCAGGAACAACCATTTCCCGGTTTATGTGGAAAATATAATACGTCACCCGCCGCGCCCGCGGTGAGCGGCCCCGACCACAGGAGACTGTCATGAAAACGAATGCTGTCGTGTTATTGTTTATTGGCCTGCTGTCTGCCTACGTTCCGGCCGTTGCGAAGAATGTCGGGGATGTGGCGATACCTGACACCCTGACCCTGCCCAACAGCGAGTATGCACTGACACTGAACGGGGCGGGAATCCGCAAGAAATTCTTTATGGATATCTACATTGGCGCCTTGTACCTGCCAGCCGGAACGGCTGACAGCAAGGCCATCCTGGCCGACACCGGTGCAGCCAGTGTGCTGATGCATTTCGTCTACAAGGAAGTCAGCAAGGACAAGATCGTCGACGGCTGGAATGACGGTCTCCGGGAGAACCTCAGCTCGACGGAATTCCAGGCATTGTCCGGAAAACTGGAAAAATTCAATGCCCTGTTCAAGGCGGTCCGCAAGGGCGATACCATACGCATCGACTACAATCCCGTCATCGGCACGGAAGTACGCATCAATGATGAATGGCGCGGTTCAGTCGAGGGCAATGTCTTCTACCGTGCCCTGCTGAAGATCTGGATCGGCGAACACCCGGTCAGCAGTTCCCTGAAAAACGGGATGCTCGGCATACAGGACTAGCGACATAGCCGGACCATGCGCGGTGTTTTTCTCGATGACCACACGCTGACCGACGGCGACCTTTCCCTGGATGGGCTACACGTCGAGCTTGACGAGTTGACCTTATGTGGCAAGACAGCGCCCGCTGACGTGACCGCAGCTGTCCATGGCGCCGCCGTCGTCATCACCAACAAGGTGCTACTCGACAGCACGGTACTGGAGTCAGCCCCCGCACTCAGGCTCGTGTGCGTGGCCGCAACCGGCACGAACAATATCGACATGACCGCAACTGCGCGACTGGGTATCACGGTGTGTAACGTACGCGCCTACGCAACCGCCTCGGTGGTCGAACACGTTTTCATGGTGATACTGGCGCTGTCGCGGCGCCTGCAGTCACACCTGCAGGCCGTCAGGGAGGGCGACTGGACCCGTGCCGACCGTTTCAGCCTGCTCGATTTTCCGTTCCGCGGACTCGCCGGGCGTACGCTGGGCATCATCGGCTATGGCGAACTCGGCCAGGCCGTGGCCGTGGCAGCCGGCGCCTTTGGTATGCAGGTGCTGGTTGCACAACGCCCGGGGACTGCCGCACAGGCGGGGCGTGTTGCAGTAACGGAATTACTCGCCCGTTCGGATATCATCAGCCTCCACTGTCCGCTCACGGAACAGACCCGCAATCTCATCACCGCGAAAGAATTCGATTGCATGCGGCACGACGCCATACTGGTCAACACCGCGCGCGGCGGCATCGTTAACGAGGCCGATCTCGCAACAGCATTACGGGACGGCAGGATCGGCGGCGCCGCTGTCGATGTGCTGTCCGAAGAGCCGCCTGTCAATGGCAATCCGCTGCTGGATACGGCCCTGCCGAACCTGATCGTCACGCCCCATATCGCCTGGGCGAGCATCCAGTCACGGCAAAACCTGGTCGACGCGCTGGCTGCCAACATCCGCGCCTTCCGGCAGGGCAAGCCAGGCAATGTCGTAACGGCATGAGCATTCCCCGTCCGGCATGACACTCACGCCCGGCGATATCGCCGCCAGCCTGGCGGACATCAGGTCGCGAATCGGTTCCGCCGCCGCCAGGGCTGGCCGCGACCCGGAGGATATTCGCCTTATCGCGGTCTCCAAGCGCATGCCGGCGGAATATGTCCGCATGGCCATGGCCGCGGGGCAATTCTGCTTCGGCGAAAACACCGTGCAGGATGCGCAGACCAAGCAGGCACTGATCGATGATCCGCGCACCGAGTGGCATTTCATCGGCCACCTGCAGACCAACAAGGCGAAGGCAATACCCGGGAGATTCGCCTGGTTGCATACGCTCGACAACCTGAAGCTGGCGAAACACCTGTCCGGTGCAGCACTGGATGCGGGTCAAATGGTCAATGTGCTGTTACAGATCAATGTGGCGAGTGACCCCGCCAAGTTCGGCCTGCCGGCCAGGCAGGTAATACCCTTCGTCGACAAGCTGCTGGAGTCGGAGCTGGCCGGTATCCGTCTGCGGGGCCTGATGACCATCGGGCGTCAGGACGCAGCGCCGGACGCACGCCGGACGGAGTTCGCCGCCCTGCGCGAACTCGCACACAGCTGCGCCGGGCGCTTCGGTGAGGCGCTGTTCGGCGAACTGTCCATGGGCATGAGCGAGGATTTCGAGCTGGCCGTTGCCGAGGGCGCAACCATGGTCCGCGTCGGCAGTTCCATTTTCGGCGCGCGCGACCCAGCCGGCCCTCTCGCATGATGATGGAAATCGCATGCTGTTGTTAACAAACACCTTCATCCAGGTAGGCCCCGACAGATAGCGACAGCAAGCTGTTCATCAATGCGCCCCAATCCAGTACAATGCGCCGGGTATTCACCAGAACACCACCGCGCGGGGGATTTTCAATGGTAACGCTGGACGGCCAAACATCATTCTGGGCGATCGGGATACTGAGCTTTCTGATTGGTATTGCACTGGGCTGGATCATTACCTACACGCTCGTCGTCCGGCATGGCCGCACCCACCAGCTTCAGCTGGAACTCGACCACCTGAAAGACAATTTCAGGGATTACCGCGACCAGGTTACGCACCATTTCATGCGCACCTCCGAGCTGGTGCAGGAAATGACCCAGAGTTACCGCTCGGTCTACGAACACCTCGCATCGGGGGCTCAGCACCTGTGCGGCGACCCCGAGCTCGCAGCGCTCAATCACCGTACGGCAAAGCCGCTGGCTGCCGGAGACATCCCTGAAGCACAGCCGGGGGACGAATACGAGTACGACGAGTATGCCGAGCTGTCGCGTATACGTGACGACATAGACGAACTGCTGGGCGAAGCACCGCGCATTTCCGACATGGATATGGACGCCGAGGACAGCGGCAACAAGCCCCTGCAGCACTAGCCCGATCAGTCGCCACTGACGGTCACGGTGATATCGCGCCGGTGTCCTGCCGCGCGATGTTCCCATAAATAGATACCCTGCCAGGTACCGAGCAGACAGTGGCCGGATCCAACCGGGATGGTCAGATCGGTATGTGTCAGCAGGCTGCGCACATGCGCCGGCATGTCATCCGGTCCTTCCAGGGTATGCACAAACAGTGGATCGCCGTCCGGTACCAGCCGTGACATGAACCGTTCCATGTCTGCGCGCACATCCGGATCGGCGTTCTCGCAGATCACCAGCGACGCACTGGTATGCTGCAGAAACAGGTGGCACAGCCCGCTCCCGACCTGTGACTTCAGCACCAGCTCCTGCACCCTGTCCGTGATGTGGTAACTGCCCCGACCGCGGGTGCCCACCTGCAGTGTAGCCTGATAGATCACCGTGACCCGCTTTCGTAGACAGCCATGATCGACAGCAGCTCGGCCAGCACCAACTGGCGCTCGGCCGGGGACAGCGGGTCGATCCCCGGGAGCGGCCGATTCGCCCGCAGGGCGTCGATGTGCTCGTAGACCTTGTCACAACCCTGCTGGCAAAGCTGTTCAACACAGCGTTCGATGTCAGTCCCGGTATTCTTCATGTATCTGTTTCTCGGATAAAAACCCGGCATTCGCAAGGGAATTACATGCAGGAATTCGCACCTGGATCACAGATTCCGGGTAGCTGGTGTACTAGGCTGGAATCCGGTCATACAACTGCGTCGGTAAATCATACCGCAGCGCAGGCCTGGTGGGGGAAACTGTATGAAAATCCGGACACTCGCTATTATTTCGCTGATTACCACCTGTTGCTGGCTGCAAGGATGCGCCACATCACGCCAGCCGTTCCCGGTCATGGACATGATCGCAGCCAGTGATATCCCGCCAGCCGATCCGGCCCTCGATCATTACGTGGCCCGGGTTCCGGACAATGTTGCGGAAACCGCAACAGTCGCACGCGCCATGACCCACATATCGCTCGGACGGGCCCGCGACCAGGCGAGCCTGCAGCTGTGCGAGGGCAGCAGGCTGATTCCCGGCGAGGTCACGAGCGTCACCGGGCCTTACCCGGCGGCGAACCCCGACAGCGTGGATGGCAAGCCGGTCTGGTATTACCGCATCAGTCAGCAACCGGGCTTGCGCGGATGTGCCGAAGTGAACGAGGCACGCCTGTTCCAGGCCATGCGGAGCAACCTGCCCTCCTGGATCAGTATCGAGCGCACCAGCGCACCCTACTCCGCACTTGGCATGCTGGAGTAACCCGGGTCGCCAGCCGGCACCGGGGGTTCGAGCCCTGCGTTGACCGGCCCCACCACGTCGCGCAGCGTGCGTTGCTGCAAACCGTCATGCAGTGCCTGACCCAGTGCTGCCATCAGCTGATTCACAGCACCCGCAGTAGTCATCTGGGCCGAACTCAGAAAGCGGCTCTCGCCGGCGACGCGTACGGCGTCGATTAATTCGGCCAGCCGAATGGTTTCGAGGTCATGCTGCGGCAGATAGACCAGGGAGTCCTCGTCCTGCAATTCGACCAGGTAACCGGTATCGACCAGTACCCGGAGTATGCGACTGACCGGCTCGTCCGGCAGACCCAGATACTCGATCAACTGTTCCAGCCTCCAGGGCGGCTTGTCATGAAAATGATGGTAGCCGACCAGATACATGAGCTGGAGTGCCAGTTGCTCGCGCAGGCGGTTGCTGAGCACGAACCGCACCTGGTGCAGGGTCATGAACTTGGGATTCTGCACGAAATAGCTGATCTGTGAGCCGACCAGCAGGATCAGCCAGCTCAGGTACATCCAGATCAGCAGCAAAATGAGGATCGCAAAACTGGAATAGATGGCAGCATATTTCGCCGACGAAGCGATAAATGCAGCAAAGCCCCAGCCGGTGACTTTCCACAACACGCCCGCGAGCACGCCACCGACCAGTGCGGCGCGAAACCGGACGCGGGTATTAGGCATGACTATGTAGATGAATGTGAATGCCAGGCAGACCAGGAAGTAGGGCACCATCTGGCTGAGATAAACAAACAGGGTCCCGAACGGCTCGACCGAGGCCAACTTCTGGGCGATTTCCGTATCCAGGATAGTGGCGGTAAATCCGACTGCACTGAATATCAGCACCGGCCCAATGGTGATCACGCTGAGATAGTTGCTGAAGCGCTGCGCCATGGGACGTAGCCGCTCGATCTGCCAGACAAAGTTGAATGCTGACTCGATCTTCTGGACCAGTGCGATTACGGTATAGATCAGCAGCGCAAAACCGACTGACCCCAGCATGCCGACCTTCACATTCTCGACGAAGCCGATGATCGTCCCTGCCACTTCGGCCCCGCTCGGCCCGAGTGGCTCAAGCATGATATTGAACAGGTAGTGCTCGAGGCGCTGATGATAGCCAAAGCCCTTCAGCACCGAGAAACTGACCGCAAGCAGCGGCACCAGCGACAGCAGGGTCGTATAGACAAGACTCATGGCACGCAGATTGAGTTGTCCGCCCACGAGTTCCCGTAGCAGCATGTGAATGACACGCAGCACGAAAACCAGGATCCTGCGCACTCCGGCCAGCTCACGCAGATCATCGTCCCAGACGAACGATCTCAGGGCCGCGATATTCCTGTTCAGCATGTGTAGCATCAATCGTTCCTCGTATCCCGTGTCCGCTACTGCCTACACTACTGCAGCCCGGCCGCTGAATTCCAGCGTGCCTGCAGCTGTAGCCCGGCCGGCAGTCTTGCTCCGCTGGCCCGGGATGGAAAATCCCGCAGCTACTGGCCCACCCCTGCCCCGGGAGATGCCGGTTTTCCAGGATTACGGCCACTGCAGCGCAGATTTTCACCCGGCCAGGGCCGACTAAAGACACACCCCCGGTCGCCGATACCACCAGATGTATCGATATAGACCCCACGGGCGCATGAAATGAGCGAGATCTCCGGCAACAAACAACGTCTCTTGATCGTTGACGACTCCAAGGTCATCCGGGTCACCGCCCGCAAGATTCTGCAGAATCACTTTGATACCGTCGAAGCCGTCGATGGTAACAATGCCTGGGATATCCTGACCAGCCAGGAACCGTTTTCCCTGATCGTCTCCGACCTGACCATGCCCAACCTGGACGGCTTCGGTCTGCTGAATAAGATTCGCAGTTCGCACCTGCCGCATGTAAGCAACATTCCGGTCATCATCATTACCGGGGCAAATGACTCCGAGACGACCATGCAGCGCGCCACCGCGGCCGGTGCCACCGACTTCATCGGCAAACCATTCGATTCCGTCCACCTGCTGGCTCGTACCCAGGCACATGCAAGCTCCTACTCGGTCAACAACGAGCTGACGGACGAGAATATTTCGCTTGAAGACCAGTCACTGGTCGATCCGCTGACCGGCCTTGCGAATGACACGGCCTTCATGGAACAGGGTTGCCAGCAACTGGCCTACGCGATCCGGCATGACACGGGACTGGCGCTTGCCAGCCTCGAGATCGACGGCTTCAGCGACCTGGTCAAACAGCATGACACGGATGCCGGCGAACTGGTTATCAAGTCGGTCGGCTCAGCGCTGGCGGCGAATATACGCAAGGAAGACATGGCAGCACGCACCGGCACGGCGCGCTTTGCCTTGCTGCTGCCCAGCATGAACATAGCCGGTGTCAGCAAGCTGTCCGAACGAATCACCGGGGACATCGGCAAGCATGCCGTGATTGTCGGTGGCAAGCGGGTACGGTTTACCGTAAGCATCGGGATTGCCGTGCCCGACATACAGCCCGATACAAGCTTCGATGACCTGCTCGCCGCTGCAGGCAATAGCCTGAAACTGGCCAGAGCCAGCGGCGATAACCGGGCAATACCGGATGAACCCCGTATAGACGAGGAATCACAGGATACTGCAGAACCTGGCATGGAATGGACGCTTGAGCCGATCGAACAAAAGGCCTCGTTCCTCAGTCCGGAGCAGGACGAAGCCTTGCCGGACATCGAAAGCGTGGAGATCGCAACCCTGGACCCGCCCCCCGAACTGGATGCCGAGCCGGCGCTGGACACCGGCGGAATCGTGCTGGAAAGCGAACCGGACGAGACCGACCTCATGGAACCGTTAGTCGCGGCACACTTCGATACGACACTGGTCACGGACACTGCCACAGACGAACACGAGGAAACGATTATCATCACCTCGCCGTACAGCCTGTATGATCTCGAAGAAGTGGAAATAACAAGCCCGGCAGCAGATACGGACACCACGGCTGATGCGGATAACCAGGTCGAGGCGTATTCACCGCCGGCACTGGAGACGACGGAATCCGCCACAGAGGCCATGACGGAATCAGCCATGCTGGATGAAAACGATGACGCGGGATATATGGAAGAAGGGCCCGGGATGTTGCGGCGACTGTTGCGCGCCCTGTTTGGCAGAAGGGACTAGCGGCCACCGCCGGACCCGGACCCAACACATTCGAACCACCTTGACCAGCCCGTTCCGGGCTGGCTGAACCTGCATCCACGCTACCGCAGCCAGGCAGTCGCATGGCAAAAGTGGATGTGAGCGCATCACCGCGGGATGGCATTACCCGCCGCTGACTGAATATAATCACGCCCGGACAAGCCTGCGCAGCGAGCGCTTCCGGGAGCAGTCATGCCATCATTCGATATCGTCTCCGAAGTCAACATGCACGAAGTCAGCAACGCCGTTGACCAGACCAACCGCGAGGTCGGCAACCGTTTCGATTTCAAGGGCACGGATTCGCGCGTTGAGCACACTGATGCGGTACTTACCGTGCATAGCGACAGCGAGTTCCAGGTCAGGCAGATCCTCGACATACTGCACCAGAGACTCGCCAGGCGCGATGTCGATATCGCCGCGCTCGAGGAAGGCGAAATCGAGAGTCGCGGCAACAGGGCCAGCCTGGCGATTAGCGTACGCCAGGGCATTGATCAGGATACTGCCAGGCACCTGATCAAGCTGGTCAAAACATCGAAACTCAGGGTCCAGGGCAGCATCCAGGGTGACAAGGTACGCATCACCGGCAAAAACCGTGATGATTTACAGACAATAATCAGTACCTTGCGCAATGCCGGGCTGGACCTGCCGCTGCAATTCAACAATTTCCGTGATTAATCCCCCTGCGTCCCGTACCTGACTGGAATACCGCATCGCTGTTCAGACTTGCCGCCAAGTAGACTAGAATAGGCGACTTTTCTCAACGCACATCAGCTGGATACCAGCCCATGACAAAATCAGATCAGACCGGCGCTTCCGGCAAGAGCAGCTTCACCAAAGAGGACTTGCTCGACTGCGGCCATGCCCGCTTGTTCGGACCCGGCAATGCCCAGCTGCCCCTGCCGCCCATGCTGATGTTCGACCGGATCGCCCAGATCAGCAACAACGGCGGCGACCACAGCAAGGGCCATATCATCGCCGAGCTGGATGTCACGCCTGACCTGTGGTTCTTCGCCTGTCATTTCGAGAACGATCCGGTGATGCCTGGCTGCCTGGGCCTGGACGCCATGTGGCAGCTGGTCGGCTTCTATCTCGGCTGGGCCGGCAGCCCCGGGCGGGGACGCGCACTCGGCGCCGGGGAAGTCAAGTTCAGCGGCCAGGTAACACCGAAAAACAAGATGATCACCTACCGCATCCACATGAAACGTGTCATCCAGCGCAAGCTGAACATGGGCATAGCGGATGGAGTCATGGAAGTGGACGGGCGTGTAATATACAGCGCAAGCAACCTGCGCGTTGGACTGTTTACCACCACTGACAATTTCTAGGGTTCAGATTATGCGTCGTGTAGTCATTACCGGTATCGGCATTGTTTCCAGTCTTGGCAACAACAAGGAGGATGTCAGCAACTCCCTGCGTGACGGTCGTTCAGGCATCGAGTATATCGAGGAATACAAGGAACTTGGCTTCCGTAGCCAGGTAGCGGGTACGGTCGCTATCGATACGGACGCCCTGATCGACCGCAAGCTGCGGCGTTTCATGGGCAACAGCGCCGCCTACAATTACATCGCCATGCAGGAAGCCATCGAGGACTCCGGACTGCCCGATGACATGGTTTCCAATGACCGCACCGGCCTGATTGCCGGTTCGGGCGGCGCCTCTACCGAAAACGTGGCACTGGCAATCGATACGCTGCGCGAAAAAGGAATTCGCCGGGTCGGCCCGTACATGGTGCCGCGCACCATGTCGAGCACCAACTCGGCCTGCCTGGCCACGCCGTTCCATATCCGCGGTGTGAATTACTCGATCAGTTCTGCCTGCTCCACCAGCGCGCATTGCATCGGTAACGGCTATGAACTGATCCAGTTCGGCAAACAGGATATCGTGTTCGCGGGCGGCGGCGAGGAACTGCACTGGACGCTGACGCTGATGTTCGATGCCATGGGTGCACTGTCATCCAAGTACAACGACACGCCGGAGACCGCGTCCCGGCCCTATGATGCAACCCGTGATGGCTTCGTCATCGCCGGCGGCGGCGGCGTGGTGGTACTCGAGGAACTGGAACATGCGCGCGCTCGCGGCGCGAAGATCTATGCTGAACTCGTTGGCTACGGCGCCACCTCCGACGGCTATGACATGGTGCAACCGTCCGGCGAAGGCGCCGTACGCTGCATGCAGCAGGCCCTGTCTGCGGTCAGCGAACCGGTCGACTATATCAACGCACACGGCACCAGCACCCCGGTCGGCGACATGCGTGAACTCGAAGCGATACGCAACGTGTTTGGTGACAGTATTCCCCGGATCAATTCCACCAAGGCGCTGTCGGGGCATTCCCTGGGGGCCGCCGGCGTGCACGAGGCGATCTACTCGCTGCTCATGATGCAGGGGGATTTCCTCTGCGCCTCGGCGAATATCAGCGAAATCGACCCGCTGGGCGCGGATTTCCCGATCATCCGCGAGCGCATCGACAGCGCCGGCGCCAACATCATGATGTCGAACAGTTTCGGCTTCGGCGGCACCAATGCCACCCTGGTTTTCAGGCGCTGGCAGGATAACTGACGGGCGGTCTATTTAAAGCGCAGCGGCGCCCGTGAATCGCGCCAGCGCTGGAATGTCGCGTAATCCCGGTAGCCACCCTCGAGGATGAAATCGAGCACATTCTGCAGGCGATAGAACTGCACCACCGAATCCACGCGGATAATCTCGGCCCCGCCGGGATCGAAAAATAACAGGGTCGGGGTGTAGAACAGCCGCATTTCTTCCGCCCACTTGCGGGCCGTGGTGCGCTCGCCGGAGGGTGTGACCACCGGCGTATCTTCCCAGTACGAAAGCTGCACGACTTCCAGCTGCCCGATGCGACGCCGGATCCCGGGCTCCTGCAGGGGCCCGGTGTGCAGCACGTCGCAGGCATGGCAATTGCCCTGCTCGAATATCACCAGCAGGGGGCGCTCACCGGGAATACGACTGCGATCGAGCATGTACGGTCCGGGAATGAAGAAGGATTCCTCGCTCAGGTCGCCGGGCTCGAATACCAGCGGTACGTCCGCACGGGCGAGATAATCACGGAACTCCTCGTGGCGATAATGCCCATCCGCGACAAATTCCAGCGCTGCGCGAAACCGGTACGGGGGATAGTAGCCGCGCAGGCGCAGCGCCTCCTCGCCGTCCTGGTCATAGAAGACAATCGAGGGTGTGAAATTGGTTCGTTCGCGTGATGCGAACTGGTGCTCGTCGAGTACCGCCCCCTCGAGATCGGTAACGGTGTTCTGCCCGTGAATATCGATGCCGATGATGTCGAAGTGATCCTGCAGGTAGGCCCGGATATCCTCCTTCATCAGGTCCTTTTCCAGGAACTGGCGGCAGTAGGCACAGTACTTCTGTCCGAAGTAGACAATCAGGCCGTCCTTGCCCGTCTCGCGCACCTCCCGCAGGTCCTCGCTCAGGTCGAGAAAACTTAGCTTGAACCAGTCCGGATAGCTCAAGGGCTCTTCCAGCGGCTGGTCATCGAACAGCAGGTGATCCTCCTCGGCCGCCGACAGCGGCATCAGCACCACCCAGAGCAACAGCACCAGCCACCGGCCTGGCTTGCGCAGCAGGCCCGGGATCAGGGAGCGGTAATCAGTACGCAGCATGGTCAGCATGTGTTCCAACGCATCACTGGCCGGGACGATAGCTTGCATAACTCGTATCGGTTTCCCATAAGGCCACCTCGACCACCGGGAATCCACTGCCGGCCAGGTACTCGAAGATCATGCGCGCGATGACCTCGGCAGTCGGGTTGTCATCCGTGACGCGCACCCGCTCGCCGGCATCCTGCAACAGCGGCAGCAGCGGATCATCACGGCATAGCAATAGCGTGTGATCGATTTCCTCGTCCAGCCAGCCCCCCGCCACCCGCTTGAGTTCGCTGAAATCTTCGACCATGCCCCGGTCATCCAGTTCATCGCTCTCCAGGGTAATCACTGCACGCGCATTGTGACCGTGCAAGTGCCTGCACTTGCCGCCATAATTAAGCAGACGATGGCCATAGCAAAACGCAACGGACTTCGTGACACGGTACATACACTGGACCCATATTCAATCAGTTAGCTGGCGGATGTGAATAAACACTTGCGGTAATTCCGCTATCAGGGGCACTATCATGCTGGCCTGGTCCCCTGTTGTCATTTTAAGAACCCTACCCCACCATGGCTATACATATCTTCAATATTGTTATTAGAATGTTACCCATGTCGATGATTCCAAACACCTTGAACGGAACCTGATGCGCGGCATGCCGACCTGGACCATCCTGGGTGGCGGCTATCAGTCGTACCTGAAAGGTGACTACCGCGCTGCCTACGAGGAATGGCTACCGCTGGCGGAGCTGGGAGACATCGAGGCCCAGTACAACATCGGCGTTATGTACGACGAAGGCGCCGGCCGGCCGCAGGATCTCGCCGCCGCCGCAGCCTGGTACCGCAAGGCCGCGCAACAGGGCTTCATGGATGCGCAAACCAACCTCGGCATGATGTACTACCATGGTCAGGGCGTTGGCCAGGACCGTAACGAAGCGGCGAAATGGTTCCGACTGGCAGCAGACCAGGGCGACAAAGAAGCCACCGAATACCTGCAGATACTCGAAACCACCTGCCGCGACGGGCAGAAATCCTGTGCCTGACAACGCCGCCGCCCGCACACCCCATTTCATACTTTCATTATTAGTCAAATAGTTAAAGAACATACCGCATGTTAGATAGCAACTCAGGAAGGGCGGCCAGGTGAGCGAGACATCCGACACAAGCATGCCGCCGATCGTGATCGATCATGCCTATCCGCTGCCCGGCAGCATCGGCAGACCCGACTACGAAGCCGGCGAGCGCGAGGCCCTGATCGACGAAATCAGGGAACTGTTGCGCGAGAAGAACGCGGTGCTGGTTGCGCACTACTACACGGACGAAGACCTGCAGATGATTGCCGACCTGACCGGTGGCACCGTCTCCGACTCACTGGAGATGGCGCGCTTCGGCAACCAACATCCTGCCTCGACACTGGTCGTGGCCGGGGTGCGTTTCATGGGGGAGACGGCAAAGATCCTCAACCCGGAAAAGCGGGTGCTGATGCCGACACTCATGGCGGAGTGCTCGCTCGACCTCGGCTGTCCGCCGGACAAATTCATCCCGTTCTGCGACGCACATCCTGACCGGACCGTGGTGGTCTACGCCAATACTTGCGCAGAGGTGAAAGCCCGCGCCGACTGGGTGGTGACATCCAGTATCGCGGTTGATGTCGCCAGGCACCTCAAGGAGCAGGGCAAGAAGATTCTCTGGGCGCCGGACCGCTACCTCGGCGACTATGTGCGGCGCATCACCGGTGCCGACATGCTGCTATGGCAGGCAAGCTGTATCGTGCATGAACGCTTCAAGGCAGAGGCCCTGCAAAACCTGGCCCGCCAGTACCCGGATGCCGCGATCCTGGTGCATCCCGAATCACCCGCGTCGGTGATCGCCCTGGCCGACGTCGTCGGCTCCACCACGCAGCTGATCAATGCGACCCGCCGGCTGCCCAACAAGCGCTTCATCGTCGCCACAGACAACGGTATCTTCTACAAGATGAAACAGGCGGCACCGGACAAGACCTTCATGGAAGCGCCGTCGGCCGGCGAAGGTGCCACCTGCGAAAGCTGCGCCCATTGCCCGTGGATGGCGATGAATAACCTGCGCAACCTCGCCGAGGTACTGAGAACGGGCAGCAACGAAATCCACGTCGATCCCGAGGTCGGCAGGAAGGCGCTGCGGGCGACGCAACGGATGGTCGATTTCGTTGCCGGCAAGGGCTGATTTCCCGGCGCATGCGCGGGCGGCTGAACATTCTGCTGCTTGCGGCCGGCCTGCTGTGGGGATGCAATCCCGCCGCTGACCTCGATACCGCCCCGACCGTCCCTTTCGGGCCGCAGCATCTGGCGATCATCGTCAACGACAGCGACCCGCTGAGCCGGCAGATCGCGGACTACTATTCCGCCAGGCGGCTGATACCTGCCAGGAACGTCATCCACGTGCAGTTCCCAACCGGCGCCAGCGTCATGCGCCCGCAGGACTTCAGGCTGTTACGGGCACAGATCCTGCAGCAGACACCGGAAACGGTCCAGGCCTACGTGCTGACCTGGACCGCACCCTACCGTGTCGGCTGCATGTCGATCACAACCGCCCTGGCGGCCGGCTTCAGCAAGGAATTCTGCGCCGCGGGCTGCCAGCCCACGCAGGCCAGCCCCTATTTCGATTCGGACAGTCGCCGGCCCTATGATGACTTCGGCTGGCGGCCGAGCATGATGCTCGCCGGCACGACCCTGGCCGATGTAAAGGCCCTGATCGATCGTGGTGTGAGTGCCGACGGCACGCACCCCGCCGGCACCGGCTACCTGATGATCAGTTCCGACCGCGCCAGGAACACGCGCGCCCGTTTTTACCAGGGGATCCTGCTCATGCAGTCCGACCGGTTCAAACTGCAGATGCTGCAACAGGACAGCCTGAAGTACCGGGATGATGTGATGTTTTACTTCACCGGCCTGGCACGGGTGCAGAATATCGATTCAAATACCTTTCTGCCCGGCGCCATCGCCGATCACCTGACATCGGCCGGCGGGCAGCTCACCGACAGCTCGCAGATGAGCAGCCTGCGCTGGCTGGAAGCCGGCGCCACAGGCAGCTATGGCAGCGTCACGGAGCCGTGCAGTTATGTGGAAAAATTTCCGCGCCCGAACGTCGTCATCGATCGCTACCTGAACGGCGAGACCCTGCTGGAAGCCTACTGGAAGAGCGTGCAATGGCCGGGACAGGGCCTGTTCATCGGCGAACCGCTGGCCGTGCCGTTTCACTGACCGGGTTGTACCTTCGGACAATATACAGGACCTGCCCCCGCCCTTACCCTGTTACTGTAATACCAAAAAAGACCAATAAAACCAGGAGCAACGCAGTGTCGCAGTATAAAAATCGATTGCACCGTCGCAATTCGAACAAAATCGCGATTACAAAGCCGAACACACTGTCACTGCTCAGGCAAATTGCCAGGGCCACCGTGCTGGACGGCATGCAGTGGCCCGTTATTTTTTCCATCGTGCTGGCATTCGCGCTGTACAATTTCGATGTCACCCACCATGAAAGCCTGACCATCCTGATCGTTACCTTCGTTATCGTTTCCGGCCTGATACGCGGCTGCAATGCCTGGCAAGGCGATCTGGTCGATTACCAGCGTCAGCTTGCGATAGCCAGGCACGAGCAACTGGACGACGCAAAACCCACCATACCGGGTTACTTTCCCTCACGTCGCTACTGACCGGTAACGGCAAACACAGGGTGCCCCCTCGACCCGCTTGCAGACGTCCCCCGCCATACCGGGAATATCACGACATTTGGGCCGTCACCCTTGCGCCTCGCTTGATATCATCTGTATGGTTGCTGCTGTGTACCGGCGCGTGTACCTGACATGCGCGTGATTGCACCGGAAACACCATACCAATGGAAAATCACACCCAGAAACCTTACCTGCTGCTGATCAGTATCCATGGGTTGATACGCGCCACGGACCTGGAACTGGGCCGTAACGCGGATACCGGCGGCCAGACCAAGTACGTGCTGGATCTGGCGCGCGCGCTCGCCGAGCGCGAGGACGTCGGCCAGGTCGACCTGGTGACGCGCAGGATCGTGGATGCTGCGGTCAGCAAGGACTATGCACAGCCAGTGGAAGCGCTGTCAGACAAGGCACGCATCATCCGTATCGACGCCGGCCCGGAGGAATACATTCCCAAGGAGCAATTGTGGGACCATCTGGACAGCTTCATGGACAACCTGGTCAACTGGCTGAACAGCCAGCACCGCACCCCCGATCTTGTCCACAGCCACTACGCGGATGCCGGTTACGTGGGCACCCGGCTGGCCAACCTGCTGGGTGTGCCACTCATCCATACCGGCCATTCGCTGGGTCGCGACAAGCGTAAACGCCTGCTTGCCAGGGGCCTGTCGAGCGAGATCATCGAGCGCACCTACAATATCAGACGGCGCATCGACGCCGAGGAAGAAGTACTCGCCAATGCTGACCGGGTCATCACCAGCACCCATAATGAAATCGAGGAACAGTACGGCCTCTACAATTACTACGACCCTGACCGGATGCTGGTCATTCCGCCCGGCACCGACCTGAAACAATTTCACCCGCCGGCGGAAAACGAGGACATCGCCTTCGCCTCCCGCCTGAAACGCTTTCTTACCCGGCCGGACAAGCCGCTTATCCTGGCCCTGTCGCGTCCGGACGAACGCAAGAACATTCTCAGCCTGGTCGAGGCCTATGGCGAATCACATGCCCTGCAGGACGCGGCGAACCTGCTGATCGTGGCCGGCAGCCGCGAAGATATCCGCGACATGGATACCGGTGCGCGATCCGTGCTGACCAACATCCTGTTGCTGATCGACAGCTTTGACCTGTACGGCCTGGTCGCGCTGCCCAAGAGCCACCGCGCCGACGAGGTGCCGGATATCTATCGCCTGGTGACCGCCTCAGGTGGCGTGTTCATCAATCCTGCCCTGACCGAGCCATTCGGGTTGACCCTGCTGGAGGCGGCCGCCACGGGCCTGCCGGTCGTGGCGACCGAGAATGGGGGACCGGTGGATATCCTCGCCAACTGTAGGAACGGCATTCTGATTGACCCGCTCGACAGAGCTGCCATGAGCAAGGCACTGCTCACCCTGCTCAGGGACCGCGAGGCCTGGCAACAGGCCGCGCGCAACGGACTCAAGGGCGTGCGCAAGCACTACGCCTGGGAGGCGCATGCTGACAGGTACATGGAAATAGTGAGTGGTCTGCGCGGCAAGAGCCGCCCGGTCGACTGGGAGCGACCACCGCCGCGAGCTGTTCATTTCCGCGACCGTGCGCTGTTTACCGACCTCGATCAGAACCTGGTCGGCAACCCGGCCGCCCTGCAGACCTTTTCAGAGGTCATGCACGGTAACCGCAAGTGTGTGACATTCGGCATAGCGACCGGCCGGCGTATCGATGCGGCACTGGCCATCATCAAGAAATACCGCATACCTGCGCCGGACGTGCTGATCAGCAGTCTCGGCACGCGCATCCATTACGGCCGGTCCCTGACCGAGGACAACCACTGGACGGACCACATCGACCACCACTGGAACCCGCTGCGGGTACGCCGCGTGATCGAAGATCTGCCTGGCATCAAGCAACAGCCCAAGCAAGACCAGAGCCGCTTCAAGCTGTCCTACTATTACGACGCGCAGCAGGCGCCGACTTTCGACGACATCGTTACCCTGCTCCGCCAGAATGACCTGACCGCCAACGTGATCATCTCCTTCGGCCAGTTCCTGGACATCATTCCGTCGCGTGCATCCAAGGGTCAGGCCCTGCGTTACGTCGCACAGCGTCTGGACATACCGCTCGGGCAAATCCTCGTGGCCGGCGGTTCGGGTGCAGACGAGGACATGATGCGTGGCAACACGCTCGCGGTCGTAGTGGGCAATCGACACCACGAGGAGCTCTCCGGACTGACCGATCAGGACAGCATCTACTTTGCCAGCCAGCCTTACGCCATGGGGATCCTCCAGGCAATCGATCACTATGATTTCTTCAATAGCTGCGAAGTACCGGCGGACTGATGCCTGAACGCCTGCTGGTTTGCACCGATCTCGACCGTACCCTGCTACCGAACGGGCCAGAGTCCGAATCTCCGCAAGCGCGCGAGCGCTTCTCCAGGCTGGTTGCCAACCCGCAGATCACCCTGGCCTACGTCAGCGGACGTCATCGGGCACTGGTGGAGCAGGCCATATTCAACTACCGGTTGCCGGTACCGGATTTTGTGGTGGGGGATGTCGGCACGACCATTTACCGGGTCGGTACAGAGCTGGCCTGGGCCCGGCTCACCACGTGGGAAGAGGATTTCGCCAGCGACTGGGCCGGCAGGACACACGCCGAGCTGAAGGCGCTGCTGCACGACCTGTCCGCCCTGCAATTGCAGGAAGTCAGCAAGCAGAACGACTACAAGCTGAGTTACTACGTGACCTTGCAAAGCGACCGCGATGCCCTCTCGGCCATGATCCGCCACCGCTTCGGGGAATCCGGCATCAGGGCCAGCCTGATCTGGAGCATCGACGAACCGATGGGCATCGGCCTGCTGGATATCCTGCCGGAACGGGCAAGCAAGCTGCATGCCGTGGAGGCACTGATGAAACTTAACGGTTTCGACTGCCGCAACACCGTGTTCTGCGGTGACAGCGGCAACGATATCGAGGTGCTGGCCAGCCCGATTCCCGCCGTGCTGGTCGCAAACGGACACGCGGATGTCAAGGAACTCGCCAGACAACTGGCCGACGAGAAGAATTGCAGCGCTCAACTGTACATCGCGCAGGGCGGTTTCATGGGCATGAACGGAAACTACAGTGCCGGTATACTGGAGGGCATTGCCCACTACCATCCGGACACTACCGGCTCGATGTAACTTCCACCGCAACGGAAACGCAGGCATGAGCAACCCGCAGGTCTGTATATTTGGCGAAGTACTGTTCGATCATTTTCCCGACGGCAAGCGCGTGCTGGGCGGCGCGCCGTTCAATGTCGCATGGCACCTGCAGGCATTCGGCCTCGCACCGCGATTTATCAGCCGGGTCGGCGCGGATGCCGAAGGCGAGTCCGTGCTGACCGCCATGCGCGAGTGGGGCATGGACACCCAGGCAGTACAGATCGACGCCCACCGGCCCACAGGCCGGGTCAGCGTGCAGATCCACCATGACGAACCGGCCTATGATATCGTCGCCGACTGCGCCTATGATGCGATCGGGTGGCAGCCGCAACAGGTACCCGCCGATGCCTTTGTCTACCACGGCTCGCTCGCCATCAGGGCCCCGGAGTCGCGCCAGACCCTCGACGCGATCACGCGGGCAGCTACAGCAGGCACCATCTTCCTCGACGTCAACCTCAGGCCGCCCTGGTGGGACCATGAAGAGGTCATGTCACGGATCAGGGCGGCGCACTGGGTCAAGCTCAATGCCGACGAGCTGGCCGTGCTCGCCCCGCATCGCGCCGCCAGCAACATTCACGCCTGCGAGTTTCTTGCCGAGAACCACCTGAAAGGCCTGATCCTCACCCGGGGCGCGGACGGCGCCAGTGCATTCACGGATGACGGCGCGAGCTTCGTGGTGAAGCCGGGTGGTAAAACCAGGATTGTGGATACCGTTGGCGCCGGTGATGCCTTTACAGCGGTCACGATACTCGGGATCATCTCGGGCTGGCCGCTGCCAGTGACGCTCGAACGGGCGCAGTCCTTTGCGTCGCAAATCGTTGGCCGGCGCGGTGCGACCGTGAGCGAGCGCGACTTTTATCAACCGCTGATCCTGGCATGGGATCTGCCCGGACAAAGCACGAACTGACATATGTACGAACAGGTTTCCCATTCCCTGCTGAACCGTCTGCTGGACAATCTAAGCGAGGATATCCGCAAACAGGACCTGCGCCATTTCTACCTCCGTCTCGGTGCGAATTTCTATGCGATCCATTCTCTGTTTCTCCATCTCTACGGCGAGCGCGAGGACTTCGAGGCACAGATGCTGCGACTCGTCGAGGTGCTGGCGCGCCACGACCTGGCACGCGACCCCGACCTCAGGGAACTGGATCGTCAACGCGAGGAAAATCACAACTGGTTCCTGAGCCAGGAATGGGTCGGCATGGCACTGTATTGCGACGGCTTTGCCGGCAACCTGCAGGGCCTGGAATCCAGACTCCACTACCTGCAGGATTTGGGTATCAATATGCTGCACGTGATGCCCATTCTCAAATGCCCGGTGGGCGCCAGCGACGGCGGCTATGCGATCAGCGACTTTCGCGCCCTGGACCAACGCGCCGGCACGCTCGAGGACCTGCGCTCGGTGGCCGGCTCCCTGCGCAAGCGCAACATGCTGCTAACCCTCGACGTGGTAGTCAACCACACATCTAACGAGCACGAGTGGGCCGTGCGTGCCCGCGCCGGCGAGAAAAAATACCAGGACTACTACTACTGCTTCGACAATCGCGATATCCCCGACATGTTCGAGGAGACCATGCCCGAAGTCTTCCCGGAAACCTCGCCCGGCAACTTCACCTGGGACGAAACGATGGGCAAGTGGGTAATGACGGTCTTCAACAGCTACCAGTGGGACCTGAATTACAGCAACCCCGCCGTGTTCATCGAGATGGTGGATATCATCCTGTTCTGGGCCAACCAGGGTGCGGATATCGTGCGACTGGACGCGGTCGCATTTCTGTGGAAGAAAATCGGTACCACCTGCCAGAATGAGCGCGAGGCGCACCTGATCCTGCAGTTGCTGAAGGATTGCTGCCAGGTGACCGCGCGCGGCGTGCTGTTCATCGCCGAAGCGATCGTAGCACCGGTGGAAATCGCAAAATACTTCGGCGAGGATGCCGTGATCGCAAAAGAATGCGAGATTGCCTACAACGCCACCCTCATGGCCCTGCTCTGGGATGCGGTGGCCACCCATAATGCAAACCTGCTCAACATCGGTGTACGCAACCTGCCGAACAAGCTCGATCGCGCCACCTGGCTGAACTATATCCGCTGTCACGATGACATCGGCCTGGGCTACGACGACAACGATATCCGCCTTGCCGGTTATGACCCGCTGGCGCACCGTCGCTTTCTGGTGGACTACTTCACGGGGGAATACGACGATTCGCCGGCACGCGGACAACCATTTGGTCGAAACCTGAAAACAGGCGATGCGCGCATATCGGGATCACTCGCCTCGCTGGTGGGACTCGGTACGGCACTGGAAGACGGTAATCCGGAAGGAATCGACATAGCCGTGCGCCGCATCCTGCTACTGCACAGCGTGATCATGTCCTACGGTGGCATACCCCTGCTTTACTACGGCGACGAGATCGGCACGCTGAATGATTGCACCTACCTGGATGATCCCGCCAAGGCCAACGACAATCGCTGGCTGCACCGCCCCCGCATCGACTGGAACAAGGCAGACATGCGCAACCAGCACGGCAGCCTGGAACAGCGTATTTTCGAAGGGCTGCAAAGGATGATTGCCGTGCGCAAATCCATCCCGGCCTTCGCTGATTTCAATAACCGCGAGCTGCTCGATACCGGCAATCCCCACCTGTTCGTCTTCATGCGCACCGATCCGTTCCAGAGCGGGGATAACGTGCTGGTGGTGACGAACTTCGACAGCGCCCCCCAGTCGCTCGACCTGATCGACCTGCGCAACCGCGGCCGATTCGCCTACGGCCAGGTCCAGGACCTCTGTTCCGGCGAGACCCCTTCGCTCTACAAGGACACGCTGGTCATTCCGCCCAACCGGTTTTACTGGCTCAGCGATCGACCCTCTTTCTAGCGACCGGGACGCCCGGCCCGATGGGTCGGTGAGTCCGCGACCGGGCCTGGCTCACAGGGCTACCGTGCAGATCCGCGGCGCCGTTGCATGCGGACGGGCTGATGGATCGTTTAAAACCATCGGATTTATATGGAAAAACAGCCATTGCCCGCCCGGGGCAACGGACTGTCGCCGCTGAACGACGCCCCATTAGTATATTTTCATAAGTTAATGTATTACTTATATTCTTAGCTGATCCTGATTGGCGACATCCCCGTTGCCAATCCCGCACCACGCACGCTGCTCAGCCATCCCTTCCTGAACGGAAACATCATTATATCCGTAGCATTATCAGAGTCTTGCTCATCGCAAGACGCCAGCGGCACCCCGCAGTGTGCGGCACCGGCTACGGGCAACATGTCATGGCAATGACATCACCGACCGGCCAGTAAAGTCGCCGCCATTGCGAATCGCCATCCGTCCGATACATCGCTCCACCCAGCTGTTCTAACGAGGAATTTCTCTCCCACCCGGGTGCGCCCGCGCGTTTTGCCGCCTGAATTCCGGCGCACGGGCGACCCCTCGGACGCTGAAAACGGCTGGCATGGTACTTGCGTTACGAATTTGCAACCACGATCACACAACCCGCATCAGGTGCCGCAAGCGCGGCGCCGATAGCTTGTAAACAAGAGGTAACCGCATATGCATTCACAACTACACAGCAACTCATTGATTCGAGGCCTACTGATAATTAGCCTGGCCATCCTGCTGGGCGCCTGCGGCGGAGGCAGCAACGGTGCTGCGGGCACGAGAGTCACGTCCAGTGCAAGCAACACCACAGGCACGACAATCTCGTCCAGTTCCAGCAACACCACAGGCACGACAACCTCGTCCAGTTCCAGCAATACCAGCAGCTCATCGGGAACCACCACGACCGGCGCCATCAGCCTGTCATGGACGGCACCGGTCGCCCGTACCGATGGGACACCGCTGTCGCTGTCCGAGATCGCCGGCTACCGTGTCCATTACGGGACATCGTCCGGCAATTACACGGGTCACATCAATATCACCAATGGTTCACTGCAATCCGCCACTGTGAACGGCATTCCGGTCGGCAGGTATTACGTCGCCATGTCGACGTATGATGCACGCGGACTGGAAAGCAGATACTCAGCGCCTGTCGTCAAGTCAGCACTGTAACCCCGCACTACAGACTGTTCGCCACCCCGGGACCACTAACTGGCCCGGGGTACTGCATATCCCGCGGCGCTATCCAGTCTTAATTCCTGCCACAGCCAGCCGGGGGCGCAGAACGTGTAATATCCCCCGGCATCCACTTCAGACAAGCTCTCACGCCCACGATGGCAGCCGGCCAGCCGGATTCAGCCCGCCAGACAGCAGGCCGATACCCGCAGGTAGCGGCAATCATTGACCTGTATCAACACAGGATCATGCCATTCGTTATATGAAGAGAATTTATATATGAAGAAAACGGAACAGGCCATGACCGAACATCACGCCAGCGCCCTCGCTGAACTCGCGGCAGACAGGGAAACGCCTGCGCTTGCCTCGAAAAAGGAAATCAAGAGTCTCGGCAAGCAGAAGATATTCGCCGATGCCAACTACCCCTACAAGACCAAGATGGGCCGGGCCGAATACGAAGCGGCCAAGCAGGACCTGCAGATCGAACTGCTCAAGATGCAGGGCTGGGTAAAGGAAACAGGCCAGCGCATTGTCATCCTGTGCGAGGGGCGCGACGCAGCCGGCAAAGGCGGCACCATCAAACGCTTCATGGAACATCTGAATCCGCGCGGTGCACGCGTGGTCGCCCTGGAAAAACCTTCGGATGAGGAGCTGGGCCAGTGGTACTTCCAGCGTTACGTCAAGCACCTACCCACGGCGGGTGAAATCGTGCTGTTCGACCGATCCTGGTATAACCGTGCCGGCGTCGAGCGTGTCATGGGTTTCTGCTCCTCCGGTGAGTATCTCGAATTCATGCGCCAGGCGCCCGAGCTGGAACGCATGCTGGTACGCGCCGGAATCCATTTTTTCAAACTGTGGTTCTCCGTCAGCCGTAACGAGCAGTTCCGCCGCTTCCAGGGACGCCGTCACGACCCGCTGAAACAGTGGAAACTGAGTCCGATCGATATGGCCTCGCTGGACAAATGGCAGGACTACACCGAGGCAAAAGAGGCCATGTTTTTCTACACGGACACCGCCGACGCGCCGTGGACTGTGGTCAAGTCGGATTGCAAGAAACGTGCGCGTATCAATGCCATGCGCCATGTGCTAAACAGCCTCGAGTATCCGAACAAGAACCGCCAGATCGCAATCGCACCTGATCGTCTGATCGTCGGCTCGGCAAAGAACATCTACGAATCGGGTGAGCACTATCTGGAAAGCAGCCCGCTGGAAACCACCAACAAGGAATAGTCATGCATCAAACCGATCATGCCCAGGCAATGACAGACCGCTTTCATGAACTTGTGGAGCAATCCGGGGACAGCCTGCCCGAGAACCACTACGATGAACTGAGGCTGATCATCGAGGCCGGGCTCGATACCGCACTAGCGGAGATTATGGAAAACATCGCGGACAAGCTGACAGCCATGGCGCACGACATCCAGCACGACGCAGAATTCTTCGACTGACGGACTGGCACCGTGGTGCCGGGTGCGCGGCCGCGACGCCACCCGCTGCTTCAAATCACGGTCACCCCGCTCCTTACCTGCAGGACCGGGTTACAGCCGGCAGAGGCATGACCTTCACTCACCGGACTTTTGGTCACACGCGGTCAGCCGGCCTGCCACGCAGCGCCGGCTGCCTGGCGCTTGCCCTGACGGAACCGGCGCGATTGATACATGTCAATACCCAGGACCTTGCAATCAGGCATAGTTTCAAGTCACTATGGCCATGTTAATAATAAAATTGATGACCGCATCCCTGCCCCACCCCGTGAAGAATGTGATATCGGTCAGTCATCCGGGCTATAAGCAAATACCCGGAAGTTCCGGATGCCGGTAGCGGCAAGTCCGTATTATTTCAGGAGCGTACACAGTGTTATTTTCCGGCAGTCAAAAAAAATATCGCAGCATGGATTCCTCGTCACTGGACTGTGTCCGCGACCACCTCGCCACCCGGGTTGTCGGACAACGCAGCCTGATAGACAGTATGCTGATATGCCTCGTGAGCGAAGGCCATCTGCTGGTCGAGGGTATGCCGGGGCTGGCCAAGACCACTGCCGTAAAGGCCCTGGCGGAAGCCATCGAGGGTGACTATCACCGCATCCAGTTTACGCCCGACTTGCTGCCCTCCGATCTGATCGGCACGGATATCTACCGTCATGAGAAGGGCGAGTTCGTATTCCGTGCCGGCCCGCTGTTTCATAACATACTGCTGGCGGACGAGGTCAACCGCGCGCCGGCCAAGGTCCAGTCGGCATTGCTGGAAGCCATGGGTGAACACCAGGTCACGGTCGGCATGAAGACCTACCAGCTGCCGGACCTGTTCATGGTGCTGGCCACCCAGAATCCGATCGAGCAGGAAGGCACCTATAACCTGCCGGAGGCCCAGCTGGACCGCTTCCTGATGCACGTCTGGGTGGATTACCCGAATCGCGAGGAAGAACTGGCCATCCTGCAGCTCGACAGCAACCAGCAGCTGACCGCACCGGCACCCCCTGCCGTGATGCTGACCCAGACGGAACTGTTCAAGGTGCGCGAGGATGCGGCAAAGCTCTATCTCGATCCCAAACTGAATGAGTATATCGTCGACCTGGTACAGGCCAGTCGCCGGCCCGAGGCCTATGACGATAGCCTCAAGCGCTGGTGCCGGTTCGGTGCCTCGCCACGCGCCACGATTGCGCTGGCTCGCTGTGCCCGTGCACGCGCCTGGCTGGATGGCGATGATTTTGTCGCGCCGCACCATATCCAGGCCGTGGCGCCGGACGTGCTGCGCCACCGCATCCTGTTGACCTTCGAAGGCGAAGCCGAGGGCGTCACCAGCGACCATTTCATCAAGCGTCTGCTGGAGGTCGTGGCAATACCGTGATGGCCGGCAGGAACTTCGGGCCAGGGCACCCGTTTCAGACCAGAGCAGCAACGCGATGAGCCTTCACCCGCAGCTTGATGATCTTCTGGAACTCCGCCACCAGGCCCGCGCCCTGGGCGTGGCAGCCAATCACCTGGTCAACACCACCTTCACCGGCCTGTACGCGTCGGTATTTCGCGGCACCGGACTGGATTTCGATGAGGTCCGCGAATACCGCGAAGGCGACGATATTCGCAACATGGACTGGCTGGTCACAGCACGTACCGATATCCCGCATCTAAAGGTATTCCGCGAGGAACGCCAGCGCAGCGTCATCCTCTGCATCGATACCGGGCCGCATATGAGTTTCGGCACCCGCGGCACGTTCAAGTCCATCCAGGCCGCCCGTACCGCGGCCCTCATCGGCTGGGCCGCCAGCAAGCAACACGACCGGGTCGGTGGCGTGCTGTTCGGCAATCCCGCGACCGGGCTGCGCTACTTCCGCGCCACCCCCGGCCGCCGCGGTTTGTGGCGGCTGCTGCGCGGGCTTACCGAACCCATCGAGCAAGGCGACACGGACGAATCGCAGTTGATGGCGACCCTGCAGCACCTCGACAGCGGCGCAGCCACCGGTTCGCTGATATTCGTCATCGCGCCGCTCAACCAGGTCACCGCCGGCCTGGAACGCATCCTCGGCAGTCTGAAGCAGCGCAACGACGTCGTGCTGCTGCCGGTGGACGATCCGGCCGACCGCGACCTGCCGGCCATGGGACCGGTCATCTTCTCCAATGCCGCCGGCGAACTGCTGGAAGTGGATACGGACAATGCCGAAGGACGTGCGGCTTTTCGCGAAGACTGGGAACAGCGCCGTGAGGAACTTCAGCAACTCGCCTACCGGCTGGGGCTCGGCCTGATACCCGTCAGCACAACAGATGACGTGCACCGCACCTTGATCACGGGACTGCGGCACTACCGGGGAAGGCGCTAGCCGGCATGGAAGATACCACCGCGATCTTGCGCGACATCCGCGAACTGGACGCGATCCCCTGGTGGCCGCCGGCTCCCGGCTGGTGGATTATCTTCGGCCTGCTGCTGCTCCTGCTCGTCGCTGCGGCGCTCCGTTACTGGCTGCGCTACAGCGGCCTCATGCCGGGCTGGCGCGGCGATGCCCGCCGCCAGCTGCGAGCCCTGCACAAGGCTCTGCGCCAGGATGAGCCCCGCGCAATCGCTGGCCGGCTGTCCACTCTGCTGCGCCGTATTGCCATGGCGCGAGGCGGGCGGCGCCAGGCCGCCGGGCTATCCGGCGATCGCTGGCTCAACTGGCTGGAGGAAAATGACAGTACCGGTTTCAGCTGGACGAAGCGTGGCCGGATACTGCTGCAGGCCCCCTACATGCCGCCGTCATGGGTTGTGGAACGCAAGGATGTGGCACGGCTGGTCGCCGCCGCGCGGCGCTGGGTCGATGCGGTAACCCCGGCGGACCGCAAACCGGCGATACGCTGGCGCGAAAAGCTTGCCATGTATGGTATCAACCTGCGGAGCAGGCATCATGTTTAGTTTTTACTGGCCGTGGGCTGCCCTGCTGTTGCCCCTACCGCTGCTGGTCCACTGGTTCTGGCCGCGCCCGCATGGCGCAACCGATGCCTACGCCCATGGCGACAGTTCCACCCTGCTGCACCCGGCGCTGGGACGACTGGCGTCCACGTTCGTTGCCGCTCGCTCGCTCACCCATGCCGGCAGCCGACTGCAGATTGTCATGCTGTCCCTGGCATGGGCGGCACTGGTTGTCACCATGATGCAGCCGCAATGGCTGGAACCCTATACGGAAATCCGTACCGAGGGCTATGACCTGATGCTGGCCGTCGATACCTCGCGCTCGATGGAGGCACTGGACTTTACGGTCGACAACCGCCAGGTCACGCGCATGGCGGTTATCAAGGGTGTGCTGGAGCGCTTCGTCAAGGCGCGCGACGGCGACCGCATCGGGATTGTGGTGTTCGGCAGCCAGGCGTTTGTGCTGTCTCCCATGACTCAGGATTTGCAGGCCCTGCACAGCCTGCTGGACAGCGTCGTTGCGCGCATGGCCGGTGACGGTACCGCAATCGGCGATGCCATAGGACTGAGCGTGAAAAAACTGCGCGAACGTCCCGAGGGCTCGCGCGTGCTGATCCTGGTCACCGATGGCGAGAATACCGAGGGCAGCATGCCGCCGAACCTGGCCGCGCAGCTCGCTGCGCATGAAGGGATCCGCATCTACACCATCGGCGTCGGCAGCAAGGGGCTGGTGCCATTCATGGAAGATGGCCGCATGACCCAGGTCAAGATGGAAATCGACGAGGACCTGCTCACCGAGGTGGCGGCAATCACGGGCGGCGCCTATTTCCGTGCTACCGACAGCGGCGCGCTCGAGCAGATCTACCAGCAGATCGACGCACTGGAAAAGACCCAGGCGGAATCCCGCACCGTGATGATTCCGCAACCGCTGTACCGCTGGCCGCTGGGAGCGGCGCTGCTGCTCCTGTTGCTGCTTGGACTGTTCCCCAACGGTATACCACGATCGTGGTTCACGAGACGTGCCCATGGCTGACCTGCTGCCCGCCATTCACTTCAGCGAACCGGCCTGGCTTTGGGCATTGCTGTTGTGCATACCGGTCGCCCTGTGGCTGATCCTGACACGCCATCTCAGCAAGCGCAACGAACGCCTGCAGCTGTACGCGGATCACCACCTGTTGCCGCACCTGCTGGGCCGTTCGGAGATTACCACCGGTACGCAATGGCGACGCTACGCACACTGGTCCCTCGTCTGGGTGCTGCTGGTACTGGCCATGGCCGGTCCGCGCTGGAATTTCACCGATGTGCAGCTGTTCCGTCCCGGCACCAACCTGGTGGTGCTGTTCGATCTCTCGCGCTCCATGAACGTGTCAGATGTACAACCCTCGCGGCTGGCGCGTGCCCAGCAGGAACTGGCCGATCTGCTGGATCGCAATCGCGGCATCCGCATCGGCGTAATCGGGTTTGCCTCGATTGCTCAGGTCGTCGCACCGGTAACCGAGGACATGAACGGCATCCGTCGGGTGTTGCCGGCGCTCGACACGAGCCTGGTGCAATTGCCGGGCAGCCGGCTGGTGCATGCGCTCGACCGCGCCGGTGAACTGCTCGCCGGTCAGCCGAAGAACAGTATCAACTCGTTGCTGATCATTACCGACGGAGACCTTGAGGAGCCTGGCCTGGATCTGCATATGCAGGAATTTGCTGCGCGCGGCGTGCGTGTGCATATCCTCGGTATCGGCACGCCGGAGGGTGATGCCGTTCCTGGCCGTGAAGGCCAGTGGATAATGGACAGGAGCGGCCAACCGGTCGTTTCGAGGCTCAACGAGCCCTTGTTGAAAACCCTGGCGACTGCCGGAGATGGAATTTACCAGCGCGCCGATTACCGCCAGCGCGATACCGACCGGATCCTGGAAGAGGTAAAGGCACAGGCGCTGCCCGGCGGCGAACTCAATGAACGCACGCGGGTCTGGAATGAACGCTTCCACTGGCTTGCCGGGCTGGCGCTGCTGTTGCTGCTGCCGCTGTTTCGCCGCACCCTGCCGGGTTTCCAGGTGCGCAGCTCATGAAACGGCAAACGATCCTCGTCACGTACCTGCTGACCGGCCTGCTGGCCGGCGCGACAACCGTCGAGGCGTCCTGGTTCAGGAACACGGAGCAGGAAGCGGCCAGCAAGTACCGGGAAGGCGAATACAGCGAAGCCGCACAGGATTTCAGCGATGCCTACCGGCGTGGCGTCGCACTCTACCGTGCGGGACGCTACACGGAAGCGGGCGATGCCTTTGCCAGTGTCGAGCGCGAAGACGTCAAGCCGGACGCGTTGTATAACCTGGGCAACAGCCGCTACAAACGCAGCGACTACGAAGGCGCGGTCGAAGCCTACCAGGCAGCACTGGCGCTGCAGCCGAAAGACACCGACACGTCGCACAATCTGGCACTGGCAAAGCAGATGCTGGAACAGACCGTGAACGAGGAACTGGAACAGGAAAAATCCGAGCAGCCACCCGAGGAAGAAGAGCAGCAAGAAGAAAAAGAACAGCAGGAGTCGGAGGAGTCCTCCAGCGAGGAGCAGCAGGAATCCGAGGAGTCCTCCAGCGAGGAGCAGCAGGAATCCGAAGAGTCCTCCGGCGATCAGCAGCAGGAGTCCGAGCAGTCCTCCGGTGACCAGCAGCAGGAGTCCGAGGAGTC
>DATKZN010000344.1:0-2682 GCA_035527955.1 Gammaproteobacteria bacterium | reverse complement strand
TGGCATACCAGTCGGTCAGTGCATAGTCCGCACCCGCCAGCAAACCGGTCAGCGGCCCCTGCGGCAGTACAACCGTAACAGGCTGATTTACTGAACCGGTTTCCATAAAAACCAGCTTACACGCTGCGCTGTGGGCGTGGTAGCCGCATTTCACGCACCGGGGACTGACCGCGACCGTGATGCGCTGTACACTCTCCCGGTGACCCAGCAGGAGCAGCAAAGTGAGTGATTACACGACAAACCGTGGCCGCTATCCCGTCACCCGCATGCGGCGCATGCGCCGTGACCGCTTTTCCCGATGCCTGATGCAGGAAACGGCGCTGACCAGCGCCGACCTCATCTACCCGGTCTTCATCCTGGAAGGCAAGGAGCGGCGCGAAACAGTGGACTCCATGCCGGGCGTCGAACGCCTGAGCATCGACGCGCTGGTTGACCTGGCTCACGAGATATACGCCCTGGGCATACCTGCCGTGGCGCTGTTTCCGGTAACGCCGGTTGAGAAAAAATCCGAAGATGCGCGCGAGGCCTTCAATCCTGAGGGCCTGGCGCAACGCGCGGTGCGTGCGCTCAAGGCGGCCGTGCCGGACCTGGGTGTCATCACCGACGTCGCACTCGATCCGTTCACCACGCACGGCCAGGATGGCCTGATCGATGCACAGGGCTACGTACTCAACGATGAAACCGTCGAAGTGCTGGTGAAGCAGGCGCTGTCGCACGCCGCAGCCGGCGCCGACATCGTCGCGCCGTCCGATATGATGGACGGCCGCATCGGCGCCGTGCGTACCGCGCTCGAACAGGCCGGGCAGCGGAACACCCGCATCCTCGCCTATGCCGCCAAGTACGCCTCCAGCTTCTACGGACCGTTCCGTGATGCCGTTGGTTCGGCCGCCAATCTCGCCGGCGGTGACAAGTACAGCTACCAGATGGATCCGGCCAACAGCGACGAGGCACTGCACGAAGTGGCGCTGGACCTGGAGGAGGGCGCTGACATGGTGATGGTCAAACCCGGCCTGCCATACCTCGACATCGTGCGCCGCGTAAAGGACAACTTCGGCGTGCCCGTGTTCGCCTACCAGGTCAGCGGCGAATACGCCATGCTCAAGGCCGCCGCGCAGAACGGCTGGCTGAACGAGCGCGCCGTGGTCATGGAATCCCTGCTGTGTATCAAGCGCGCCGGCGCCGACGCCATCCTCAGCTATTACGCCCTGGACGCCGCACGCTGGCTCGCGGAATAGGCAGCGCTCCGGGCAACTGTCACCATGACCGACCACTACGCCGTCATGGGCAATCCCATTGCCCATAGTAAATCGCCACGTATCCACAGCCTGTTCGCGCAACAGACCGGTGAAATGCTCGACTACATAGCCATCCTGGTCGCACTGGACGGCTTTCCCAAAGCGGTGGCCGACTTCATGGAGTTTGGCGGCAAGGGGCTGAATATCACCGTGCCGTTCAAGGAACAGGCCTGGCAACTGGCCACCACCCGCAGTCCGCGCGCGGAACGCGCCGGCGCAGTGAACACGCTGGTGTTGCATGCAAACGGCAAACACCACGGCGACAACACCGACGGCTTCGGACTGGTGCGTGACCTGCGTAACAACCACGGCGCGGAACTGGCGGGCCGGCGCATCCTGCTGGTCGGTGCCGGCGGCGCCGCCCGCGGCGTCATCGAACCACTGCTCGATGAAAAACCCCGCCTGCTGGTGATAGCCAACCGTACCGCGGACAAGGCCGTTGAGCTGGCGCGGCACTTCTGCACACTGGGACATGTCGAGGGCTGCGGTCTGGATGCGATCGCGGGCCAGGCCTTCGACCTCGTCATCAACGCCACTGCCGCCAGCCTGGCCGGCGCCGTCCCGGCACTGCCCGATGACGTGGTCAGTCATACCTCATGGTGTTACGACATGATGTATGGGCGCGAGCCGACCGCGTTCATGCACTGGGGGCAGCAGCGCGGCGCACAGCATGTCATGGATGGCCTCGGCATGCTGGTGGAACAGGCCGCGGAATCCTTTTACCTGTGGCGCAAGGTAAGGCCGGATACTGCGCCGGTCATTGCGGCATTGCGAAGCGGATAGCCATCCTTGCCACCGGGGGCAGCGGGGACAGAGTGCATGGATTGCCTCGCGCAGAGGCGCAGAGCCCGCAGAGGCACTCTGTCAAATCGCGCGGCACAGACCGTGGCTTGCATCCGTAATGCAAGACTGAATATTCATTGGTAAAGCACCGGCATGTACACAACCTTCATCGTTTGCGGCAGCCCGGGCGCGGGTAAAACAACCTATGCCAGGCAACTTGCGGCCGCCAGGCACGCGGCCCTGCTGGACATCGACACGGTAACCGAACGGCTGGTTCGTATCGCGCTTGGCCAGTCCGGACACAGCGAGGATGACCGTGATTCCGACTACTTCAAGCGCACCTTCCGCATACCGATCTACGAAACGCTGTTTGATATCACCCGGGAAAACCTGCCTGTTCAGGATGTGGTCATCGTCGGCCCCTTCACCCGCGAGATCAAAGACCCGGACTGGCAGTCGAAACTTGCCGCGCGCCTCGGCAGTTCAGTGGAAGTGCATTACGTACAGTGTGCTCCGGAAGTCCGCAGGCAGCGTCTCGCCCGCCGCGGTGATGCACGCGACCTGGCCAAGCTGGATGACTGGGAGAACCATATTCAGTATTACG
>DATKZN010000343.1:0-15481 GCA_035527955.1 Gammaproteobacteria bacterium | reverse complement strand
CACCAGTGGTGCCAGCCTGCGTGCGAGCGGCATCACTACCGGTGTCAACTTTGCAGCAACGGGCCGCCCAAGCGCTCCCGGCGATATCACCTATTGTGATGACCGCGGCGTAGGACACGCGCGCAGCGTAGTTGTCAACCGGGTCGGCATTATCAACACCAGTTCCACCCATTGGGATAACAGTGCACTGACATGTCCATGAGACTGAAATGATGCATTTATCAGGAAAACAGAACGGATTCTCATTGCTCGAAGTGCTGATCGCACTGATCGTCCTGTCGATCGGCCTGCTGGGACACTCCAAGATACAGGCGCTGGGCGTTCGCGCGGGCACCGACGCCCATTTACAGACCGAGGCAACGTTTCTCGCCAACGACATGATCGAGCGCATGCGGGCCAACCGGCCATCCGTTGCCAGCGATTATTACGCAGGCATCAATTACGCTGCGATCGATTGCACCGGGGCGCCGGCCAAGATCTGCAGCGAGGGTACGGCAGGCTCCGCCGCGGATTGCATCCCAACCGAAATGGCCGACGAAGATGCCTTCGACTGGTTTTGTGAAGTAACAGCGACACTGCCGGGCGGCAGTGTCGCGGTAAGCTCGGCAACCGGGATCTACTCTGTCGCGGTCAGCTGGAACGGTCTCGACGAAGATGGCAACGTACAGGCCAGGTCTGTCGCGACAACCTTGATACCATAGGCAATCATGATGCGTCAGAAGGGTTTTACGCTGGTTGAAATGATGATCGCGATCGTGATCGGCCTGTTGCTGATCGCAGGGACGCTGAGCGTATTTATCAGCACCAAGCAGGGTTACCGCATGACCAGTGGCATGTCTCTCATGCAGGCAACCGGGCGCGCCACCCTTGACCTGTTGACGAGGGAGATAATGATATCCGGCTTTCCCCAGGAAGATGTCATTGACACCTTTGTCTCCGCACTGAGCTCGGATGGCGGCGGCGGAAGCAGTGACACGTTCACCGTGCATTATCGTGTGCCACCTGGTGGTCTTGATTGTCTGGGCAACGCCGCACCCGTTTACGCAGATGGACAGCCATACGCCAAAAACCAGTATTTCGTCCAGGGTGGCAACCTGATGTGCCAGCCTCGCGCCGAAGACGATTCCGCCATCGGTGCGGCTGCCATCGTCGTCGCTGGCATCGAGAACCTGCAGATATTATATGGCGAAGACAACGACGCAACGGATGGTATCCTCAATGCCACCCGTTACGTCACGGCCAGCAATGTCGCCAACTGGGCCAACCTGGTCAGCGCCAAGATCGGCATCGTGGTGAACTCACAGAACGTCATCGCAACGACCAATGACACGACCAGCTTTTCCCTCATCGGGCAAACCGCGAACGCTGCAGCAGGCGACCGTCTGCGGCGTCGCGCCTACAGCACGACCACCGTGATCAGAAACAGGATGTAGCACCCATGAACAGAGTCCATTCCAAATGCACTCACACAGGCATGCCGTCACGCGACAAGCAGGATGGTGCCGCCCTGTTCATCGGCCTGATGATGCTGATCGTGATCGCCATAATTGGTGTCAGCGGCGTGCGCTCGGTGGTTATGGAAAAAAACATGGCCACCAACAATCAGTACCACATGCTGGTGTTTCAGGCTGCTGAATCGGCGATTGAGGGCACGCTCGCAGACAGTACCGCTTTTGTGGACGCTATCAACACGCCGACCAGCGGTACGTGGCCAACACGCAGTTATGCCCTGACACAGGGTTATTCCGCCCAGCCCGTCAGCAGCAGCGCAACCATTGAGGTTGGCACTCCAACTATTCCGGTAGGCTACTCGATTGGTGAATTCGTGGCCTACCCTTTCACTATAACTGCCGATGGCGCAATCGCATCCATTAATGCCGCGGACACACATGTCCAGACGGCCAGCAAGATTTCGCCCTACCTTGAGTAAGGAAGAACAGAATTGTGATTACTAACACTATTTTTAACACGCTGGCGAGTACACTCGGCACTACCGGTACTGCGATGCAGCAAGGAGAATCGCTATGAAATTCCTGAAAATCATCAGCCTTGCCACAGGCCTGCTGTGGTGCATAAGCCTGCACGCAGAACTGATCGCGGTACAGGAAGCCATTGAAGCGCACGATATCAAGGTCATGGTGCATAGCAGCGGTGATGGCTACGTACTGGCACGCAGTTGCGCAGCCTGCTCGTTCACCCGCCTGGACATCGACAGCAACACGGCGGTCACAGTCGACGGCAACCCGGTCAAGATCAGCAAGCGCATCGAGAAGCACTGGTCCGGCGGCATTGTCATCTACGACATCAAGACCAACCATGTTGTTCGCCTGAAACTCTAGTCGAAGGCTGCAGGATCAAAGAAGAGGGAATTGGCCATGTTTACGTTCACAATCAAGTCAAGGGCAATGTTGCTGACGTTTATCGTCTCGGCGATGACCAGTTTCCCGCTGATGGCGGACGATACCGAGGTCTATCTCGGCGATCTCGCCTTCACGACCAATATACGACCGAACGTGCTGTTCATCATCGACACCTCGGGCAGTATGGATACCGATGTTCAGCTCACGACGGGTAACTACAATCCCGCCACCACCTATACCGGCGCCTGCAACCCGAACTATGTCTACTGGGCCTCGGCAGCCGACAACGGTGTTGCGCCCACTTGCCCGCCATCAACTGCAGGCACCAATAGACGTGGCTACATCAACGCCAGCTCGAACAATTGCGCTGACTCATTCGCTGGGCTGTCATCGACTGGCCCGGGGCGCTACACCGGCACCCTGGCGCGCTTCAATATCAGGTCGGGCGAGGATCGCTGGGAAAACCTGAGCGAAAGCGACCATTCCGAGATCATCGATTGCCAGCAGGATTATGGAGTGCATGGCAACGGTGGCAGCGACACCTATCCGGCCGATCAGAACGACGGTGGCCCGTACAACCCCACCGCCACCAATGCCATTAACTGGAATTCGACCGGTGGTGTCTACACGCTGTACTCCGCCAACTACCTGAACTGGATCAACTCGCCCGGCGTCACCACCACTCAGACCCGGCTGCAGATTGTACAGGGTGTGTTCGGTGATCTTGTCGACAGCACCTCCGGCATCAATGCCGCGCTGATGCGCTTCGACGACAAGAGCCAGAGCCTGAATATGGGCGGTTATTTCCTGCTGCCCATGCAACAACTGGACAGCAGCTCACGCGCCACCTTCAAGGCCGCGGCCAATGGTATGACGGCGAACGGGTACACGCCGCTGGCAGAGGCCTTCTATGAGGCGACGCGTTATTACCGTGGCGAGAATGTCAGGTTCGGTAACAGTACCACGCCTGGCACGAACCACAGCGGCGTACTCGATCCATCCGACAGCACGCTGTATGCAAGCCCGATCGAGTACCAGTGCCAGCAAAACTATATCGTAATGCTGACCGACGGCGACCCGACCTATGACGACAGTGCTGACGCCGATATCGCGGCCCTGCCGGATTTTGCGACCACGGCGGGAAGCTGCGCCTTCAGTGGTGGCCCCCCGGTGGAGGACTGCCTCGATGAGCTGGCCCAGTACCTGTTCGACTATGACCAGCGCACCGACCTGGATGACGTGCAGAACGTCTCCACCTACACCATCGGTTTCGCCACCAACCAGACCTTGCTGCAGGATGCGGCCAACAAGGGCGGCGGCAAGTACTACACCGCCGACGACACCGTCCAGCTCACCACCGCCTTTACCCAGATCATCTCCGACATCCTGGCGGTGAACACCACCTTCGTGGCGCCGGCGGTACCGGTGAATGCCTTCAACCGTCTGACGCACCGCGAGGAGCTGTACTTTGCCCTGTTCCGACCGGAGAAATTCCCGCAGTGGTCGGGCAACATGAAACAATACAAGCTCGCCGGTACCCCGCCGATTATTACCGATGCCACCGGCGCCGCCGCGGTCGACGCCACCACCGGCTTCTTCGATACCGCATCGACCAGTTTCTGGACCTCGGGTCCCGATGCGCCGGACGGCGATGACGTTGAAAAGGGTGGCGCAGCGGGCGAACTGACACTGACGCGCAATATGTACACCTATACCGGTACAACTGCGCCGAACAACGAGGACCTGACGACGACAGCCAATCAGTTCCACGAATCGAATACGGCGGTAACCGCAACCTTGCTGGGCAATGCCGGAATGACCGACGCCGAACGCACTGCCCTGCTGCAATGGGCGCGTGGTGTCGACCTGTTCGATATCGATGAGGATGGCAGCACCACGGATGTACGGCGCCAGATGGGTGACCCCCTGCACAGCAACCCGGTGGTGGTCAACTACGGTGGCACCGATGCCAATCCGGACATCGCCCTCTTCATTGCGACCAATGAAGGCCTGCTGCATGCCATCGACACCACGGATGGCAGCGAACTGTTTTCCTTCATACCCCAGGAACTCTTGCCAAACCTCGATATCCTGTACAACAACAATGGTGCCAACAGCCATCCCTACGGTCTGGACGGCCCGCTGACCATCTGGGCAAACGATGTCAACAATAACGGTGTGCTGGAAGACGCCAGCGGCAACACGGAAGCCGGTGAGCATGCCTACCTCTACGCCGGCATGCGCCGTGGCGGTAACAACTACTACTCGCTGGACGTCACCGACCGCGGTTCGCCTGAGCTGAAATGGATGATCCAGGGCGGCGCCGGCAACTTCGCCCAGCTGGGCCAGACCTGGTCGAAGATGCAACTCGCACGCATCAAGAGCAGCGGCAACAGGCGCACCGTCCTGATCTTCGGCGGCGGGTACGATACCAACCAGGATACCGAGACCGCGGGTGTCGACAGCGAGGGCAATGCCATCTACATGGTCGACGCGGACACCGGCGCACGCCTGTGGTGGGCCGGGAAATCCGGCTCGGGTGCCAACCTGACATCAAACACTATGGACTACAGCATACCGGCACCGGTCATGACTGGCGATATCAATGCCGATGGTTACACCGATATCATGTTTGCCGTGGACATGGGCGGCCAGGTATGGCGTTTCGATTTCAACAACAGCGGCAGCAACACGACTATTACCGGTGGTGTGGTCGCCCAGCTGGCGGGAAATGGCACCAACGAGCATCGCCGATTCTACGTCAAGCCGGACGTCTCGCTGATCAAGATCAACGGCGTGGTGAGCTATGCAGTCGCCATCGGCTCCGGCTATCGCGCGCATCCGTTGAGCACAGTCACGCAGGACCGCTTCCACATGCTGTTCATCGGCAACGTCTACTCACCGCCGGCGAACTACAACTCGCCACTGGATGAATCCGACCTGCTGGATGTCACGACTGACCTGAGCCCGAACCTGGCATCGAGCAGCGGCTGGCGCCTCGACCTGGAGGCCGGTGAAAAGGTCCTGGCAAACTCCCTGACGGTGGACGGCACGGTGCTGTTTACCACCTACAAGCCGGATTCAAATCTGGTGAATTCCTGCGCCCCCAGCCAGGGCGTCGGTCGCCTGTATGCCATCAATGCGTACGATGCGACACCGATCAAGAATCTCGACGGGGTGGGCTCGCTCAACAGTCTCACGGCAACCGACCGCTACAAGACCCTGGTCCGTGGCGGTATTCAGCCCGAGCCACGGCTGATCTTTACTGATGATGATCATCCGATACTGGTGGTCGGTCCGGAGAAGGTCGACGACCTCGACCTGTTCAACCCGATCAGGCGCACTTCGTGGACAGACTAACCGGAACAGGGACCATGTCCATGAAACAGGAACGCGGTTTTACGCTGATCGAGCTGATGATCGCGCTGGTGGTGATGGCCATCCTGACGGCCATCGCCTACCCTAGCTATACCAACCAGGTCTTGAAGTCGCGTCGTGCCGATGGCATCGCCGCGCTCAACCGCGCATCGATGGAGATGGAGAGCTGCCGTTCTGACAACGACGGGAGTTATCTCAACTGTGAGACGATACGCAACATCCACAACCGCACCTCAGAGGACGGCTTCTATCTCATCACCGCCCCCGCTTCTGCAACGGCAACCGCCTATTCGTTCGAGGCCAACCCTCAGGGCGTCCAGCTGGCCAAGGACAAGCTGTGCTCAAAGCTGACGCTGAACTCACTGGGCGTCCGGGGCTACACGGGCAACGCGCCCAGCGCCGACACCTGCTGGGGACAGTAGCACGATGAAAAAAGGCGCAGGGAGAGGACATCTCACTGCGCCTTTTCTTTTGCCTGGCTGTAACTAGAAATCGCGTGCGGCACCATCACGGTGGCGATCCACTACCGGCGAATGCAGTACCATGTCCATACCACGCCAGCTGGCCATATCCACCGATTGACGCCTGCCACTGATATCTTCCAGGATGATGCGGCTGTGCCGTCCGGTCGAGAACACGATGGCGCGGACCTGGATCAGCTGGCCTGCCAGATTGCTGTACCAGTAGCCGGGTATCGGCTTTTGTTGCAGAAACATCCCGCCTCCTTCGCCCGAGACTGTTGTTGTTGTCGGACTGTTATTGTTCTTGCACCTGGTGGCATTCTACACTTGATTGCCATGGCCATGTTATAGCCCGCCGGTGACGGGTTGTACAATCGGCCTAAGGTACTAACACCAGCCAGCCGGGCGGACACACCAGCTATATAGACTACAAATCAATGCGTTATAGATGATGCGCCCGTGAGAAGGGATACCGCCCGCCCGGGCCAGCCGGTTTGCGCACCTTGTCCAACGCCACCGGACCGGTCGCGACCAGCGCTGCCCGCCCGCTTGTCTCAGGACAAAAGCCCTATCCGCACTTCGACTCGCCACAGTTGAGGCAGGTCAGACAACCATCCATCTGGATCGCGGCCTTGGTGTGGCACTTGGCACAAAGCTGCGCACCCTCGGGAAAATCACCCGCATCCCCGCTATCCTCCGTGCCCTTGGCCGCCTGGTACTGGGCACGTTTCTCGGCAACCAGTTTCTTCTGGTGCTCGTCCAGCCCGTCATCCTTCAGCAGCCCGATCATGCGCATGTGGCACTCGATCGCGTCACCGATTTCGGCCACCAGAGAGGGCATGTACTTGCCGCCCTTCTTGAAGTAACCGCCACGCGGATCAAATACCGAGCGCAGCTCCTCCACCAGGAAGGTCACGTCACCACCCTTGCGGAACACGGCGGAAATAATCCGGGTGAGCGCGACTATCCACTGGAAGTGATCCATGTTCTTCGAATTGATGAAGATCTCGAACGGCCTGCGCAGCTCGTTGCTGGTACCGTGGTTGAGCACGATATCGTTGATGGTGACATACAGCGCATGCTCGGACAGCGGAGTCTTGACCTTGTAGGTAGAACCGATCAGCATCTCCGGGCGTTCGAGCTTCTCATGCAGGTGGACAATGTTGTCCTCCGGCTCTACAGCCGGCGCCGGCTGTTGCGGCTCGTCACGGTCTCCAACCTTGTATCCCACTATCTTTTTTTCAATACGAATAGCCATTCTAAACTCCTGAAAAATCTCTGATTACCGGATCGACACGCAAATCATGGATGCAGTAATTCGCTAGAACTTGCCGTAATAGCCTTCTTTCAATGCATCGTACAGATTCGCGGCGGTATGGGTCTCACCGTCATATTCGACCTCATCGATACCCTTCAGGCTGACCTTGCTGCCGTCCTCCAGGGTAAATTCATAGACGGTATTTTCCAGGTCCTTGCCCTTTACCAGCACACCCTGGAAAGCTTCCGGATTGAAACGGAAGGTCGTGCAGCCCTTCAGGCCCTGCCTGTAGGCATAGAGGTAGATACCCTTGAAGTCCTCGAACCGATAATCCGTCGGTACGTTCGCGGTCTTTGAAATGGAGGAGTCCACCCATTTTTGAGCGGCCGCCTGGATGTCGACATGCTGATTCGGCGTAACTTCGTCGGCGGCGATGAAATAATCCGGCAACGCATCGCTCTCACCTTCCATGCTGGCACTGGCGTTCGGATTGATGAGTTCGCGATAGGCAAGCAGCTCGAAAGAGAACACGTCAATCTTTTCCTTGGTCTTGCGTCCTTCGCGGATCACGTTGCGGAAATAGTGATGCGCGAAACTCGGCTCGATACCGTTGCTGGCGTTGTTAGCCAGTGACAGCGAAATCGTGCCGGTCGGCGCAATCGAGCTGTGATGGGTAAAGCGCGCACCGGACTCGGCAAGCTGTTCCACCAGCGCCGGATCGACGCTGGCGACGCGCTGCATGTAGCGGCTGTAGCGCGCATGCAGCACCTTGCCCTTGACGGTGTCGCCGGGCAGGTAACCGTCGCGGCGCATGTCCGGACACTTGCGCAGCATTTCCTCGGTCACCGTGAAGTCTTCGTCCATAATCGGTGCCGGGCCCTTCTCCTTTGCGAGGTCCAGCGCCACCTGCCAGCCGGTCAGGGCCAGTTCGCGACTGACACGCTCGGTAAATTCCACTGACTCTGACTCGCCGTATTTCATGCGCAGCATGGTGACGGTGGAGCCGAGACCGAGAAATCCCATGCCGTGACGGCGCTTGCGATGGATCTCGTCGCGCTGGCCATCCAGCGGCAGGCCGTTGATCTCGACCACGTTGTCGAGCATACGGGTAAAAATCGCGACCACCTTGCGGAATTCCTTCCAGTCGAACTCGGCACGCTTGCCAAACGGGTTGCGCACGAACTTGGTCAGGTTGATCGAGCCCAGCAGGCAGGAACCATAGGGCGGCAGCGGCTGCTCGCCGCAGGGATTGGTGGCGCGGATATTTTCGCAGAACCAGTTGTTGTTCATCTCGTTAACCTTGTCGATCAGGATGAACCCGGGCTCGGCAAAGTCATAGGTGGAAGTCATGATCATGTCCCACAGGCGCAGCGCCGGTACGGACTTGTACACCTTGCAGGCCACCAGGCCGGCGTTATTGGTGATGTAATCGCCCTTGTACGGCCACTCGCGCCAGATCACCTGCTCGGGGTTGTTCAGGTCGATCCCCTCTTCCTGCTCCTGGCGGCTGATCGGAAACGCCAGCTTCCAGTCCGCATCGTTCTGGACCGCATCCATGAACTCGGCGGTGATCAACAGCGACAGGTTGAACTGGCGCAGCCGGCCGTCCTCGCGCTTGGCGCGGATAAAATCCATGACATCCGGGTGGCCGACATCGAAGGTAGCCATCTGCGCACCGCGGCGGCCGCCGGCCGAGGACACGGTGAAGCACATCTTGTCGTAGATATCCATGAACGACAGCGGGCCGGACGTATACGCGCCGGCCCCGGACACGTAGGCGCCCCGCGGACGCAGGGTGGAGAATTCGTAGCCGATGCCACAACCGGCCTTCAGGGTCAGGCCGGCCTCGTGGACCTTCTCCAGGATGTTGTTCATGGAATCCTTGACAATGCCGGACACGGTGCAATTGATAGTCGAGGTGGCCGGCTTGTGCTCCTGCGCACCGGCATTGGAGGTGATGCGACCGGCGGGGATCGCGCCATGCCGCAATGCCCAGAGGAATTCACGGTACCAGGCCTCGCGTGCCTCCGGCGTAGCCTCAACGTCGGCCAGGGCGCGTGCGATACGCTGATAGGTGTCATCGATGGTCTCATCGACCGGCGTGCCATCCTTGGCCTTCAGGCGATATTTCTTTTCCCAGATATCCTGCGATGCCGGCTGCATCGGAATCTCAGTGACGCTGGTCGGGACTGCTTCGAGATGTGCCATCGTGGTCATGTGTCCTGTCGTCCTCCCTCTGTTGTTACATTCTTGTACAGGAATGTGTTTTTGCCGCCTTGCTGTCGGGATATACCGGTAGCCGGGGTCTGCTTTATGCCAACACAACATATTGTGTCGAGAGGACTGAGATTATTCAGCCCGGGACGCCCTGTCAAGGGCATTTTGAGCGGGCGAGTAAATATAATATATACAGATAGTTATCGCTAGTTTTGAGGTGTCGGAAAGGCGTCGCCAGCGCCGGAATGCAATAACAGCCAAACACAATATATTGTGTTTCTAATATTCATGGATACTAGCGGAATCACACCTGCAGCTAGACTTTTGTCTACAAAACAGGGGCCTGACAGGTCAGTGAGGGTGTTCGTGCGGCCCCGACTGCTCAGCGGAGGGGTGCGCATGATGCCCATGCTTCCCGGGAATAGCAAGCAGCATGGCGACCCCCATCAGGATCACCAGAATACCGGCTGCCTTGCGCACCCGCGCATCCCGCACCCAGCGCCCCAGCGAGCCGAACGCGACCCCCATCACCAGCATGGTCGGCAAGGTGCCGGCACCGAATGCCAGCATGATCGCACCGCCTTCCGGGCCCGAACCGCTGGCCAGCGCCAGCGCCAGTACCGAGTACACCATACCGCAGGGCAGCCAGCCCCAGACCAGCCCCAGCAAGAGCGCCTGTCCGGCGTGACGCACCGGAATAAAACGCCTTCCCAGCGGCTCAATATGGCGCCACACGTGCGCACCCGCCCGTTCCAGCCATTGCAACGCCTGCCACCAGCCACCCAGATAGAGTCCCAGCAGAATCATGATGACGGCGGCAATGATCCCGCCGACCGGAAAGCCCCCGGTCAATCCCATTGTCGTGGCCTGCTGGCCCAGCAGGCCGGCCAGCAGCCCTGCCATTCCGTAACTGGCGATGCGGCCCGTGTTGTAGGCCAGCTGGGCCGCAACCAGGCGGGGACGGGAATGACGCATGTCGTCGGACAGCCCGGAGGTCAGGGCACCGACAATGCCGCCGCACATGCCGATACAGTGCGTTCCGCCGAGCAGGCCGACAAGGCCGGCAGCGCCTAGGGTTTCGAGGTTCATGGTGATGCGCCAGGGTCAAGCAAGCCAGTTTCGTATCCGGACATACTGCACTGCCGGCGGATGGATATGAACCGGCAGGTGGACATTGTGAGCAGCCTGGACACCCGTGTCGAGCAGGACCGGCGAGTCATATTGTCGCAGCGCCCGCCGGGTGCGGAAAACGCAACAACGGGCTGTCGTGTTCCGCTGGCGGTACGCGCGGTGTACGCGTGTTTATTGTACCGGCGCAAGAAGCAGCGGCGCGGTCTGCGGCTGCTGCAGCGTGCCGGACAGGCGCCAGTCATCGGCCTCCAGCTGCACATACCAGTGCCCCTTGCCGAGCGCCACGATCTTGCCCTGGTAATTACCGGTGCCCGTGTGGCGTAACTGGACGACCTGGTCAAAGCCGGCACGGGTCGGATGCAGCAGCGACAATCTGACAGCATCCGGCCAGCTGCCGTTGATCGCGCTGAGTTGCAGCTGTACGGCATTACCCTGATACAGCACGAGACTGGCATTCAGTTTATAACGGGCCGCCGCATCGTCGCGTGCCAGGTCGAGGTTGATGGCCTTGCCACGTTTGTAATAATCGTCCACCACCAGCCCGTCACTGGTGCTGACAGCAAGGTAGAGTGTGATCATGCCAGCGATCACGGCCGTCATCGGCAACGCGATCACCAGCCACACCCAGGGTTCCTTGTACCAGCGCTTGGGCTGCTTTCCTGTCACTGCATGCATGCCTAGCGCGGCCCGAGGAAACGCGCGGATTCCGTTGCCGACAGTGCCGGCGCATCGTCCGCCACCAGCGTGAACTCGATCTCGCTGCTGCGCGTCTTGAGCTCGGCCTCGTCGACTCGCAGGCGCACCGGCAACTCCAGTACATCGCCTGATTCAACGCGTATTTCCGGCAGATCCATGCGCAGCTCCAGCCCCGGCACGCCGCTGACAGTCAGCGTATAGCGGTGCGCGGCATCATCCATATTTAGGACCTTCAGAATGTAGACGTTTTCGATCAGGCCGGTGCTGGTTTCGCGGTAAAGCTGGTTGCGATCGCGGATGACATCCAGCCCCAGCGATACACGCTGGCTGAATGACCAGGCGAACAGTACCATGATGCCAAGCATGATCAGCGCATAGATAACGATGCGCGGACGCAGGATATGCGACGGCTTGCCATGCATGGCATTTTCCGTAGTGTACTTGATGAGCCCCTTCTCATAGCCCATTTTTTCCATCACGTCATCGCAGGCATCGATACACGCCGAGCAGGCAATACACTCGTATTGCATGCCAGTGCGGATATCGATACCGGTCGGGCATACCTGCACGCACAGGGTACAGTCGATACAATCACCCAGGTTCAGCGCCCTGGGATCCGCGCTGCGCTTGCGTGAACCGCGCGGCTCACCGCGTTCGGGGATGTAGGAGACGATCAGGGTGTCGCTGTCGAACATGGCGCTCTGGAAGCGGGCGTACGGACACATGTACTTGCAGACCTGCTCGCGCATGAATCCCGCATTACCGTAGGTGGCAAAGCCGTAGAAAACGACCCAGAAGGTTTCCCACGGGCCGAGTTCGAATGTCACCAGGCGCTGGCCGAGTTCGATGATCGGCGTGAAATAGCCAACGAAGGTAAAACCGGTCCAGCCCGCGAAGGCCAGCCACAGGAACTGCTTGGTTGCCTTGATGCGGAACTTGCGTGCATCCATCGGCCTGGCGTCGAGCTTCTGCTGCCTGCCACGGTCGCCCTCGACCTTGCGCTCGATCCACAAAAACGCCTCGGTCCACACCGTTTGGGGACAGGCATACCCGCACCAGACACGCCCGGCGATGGCGGTCACGAAGAACAGCAACAGGCCGGAGATGATCAGCAACGCGGCGAGGTAGATGAAATCCTGGGGCCACAAGGTGATGAAAAAGATGTGGAACTTGCGTGCCGGCAGGTCCAGCAGCAACGCCTGGTGACCGTCCCAGCGCAACCAGGGAGTGATGTAGTAAATACCCAGCAGGCTCAGCACACCCAGCACACGCAGGCGCGCGAACAGCCCGTGCACCTCGCGCGGATAGATCTTTGCCGCCTTGGCGTAGAGGGATTTTTCTACCTGCTCGTCGGTATTACCCGTCGCTACAGGCGTTTTCTGATCGGCCGCCGCCATGAGATCAGACTACCGGTCCCGGTTTTCCGGGTCTTGCCGCATGCAGTTGGTAATCGCGAAATACAGCGTACCGATTCCGGAGATGGTCGAGATAAGCCAGAAGAACAGAAAACCGATGGAATAGATACCGAGACGGCTGACATCCGTATCTTCACCAAACGGATACAGGTCCGCCGGATCAAATGCGGAGAAGAACAGCCCCGTAGCCACGATGGCAACCAGAAACGACGGCCACAGCACGGCAATACACTTCTGCGATCTCGGTATTTCCTTTTCTTGTGCCATGGCCGTCGGTTGCCACCCAGCGCAGGTGGTTATTCTTTCTCGCCGGCCTGCCCGGTAGACAAGCTGTAGACATAGGCTGCCAGCAGGTGTGACTTCTCCTTGCCCAGGAACTCGAGGTGCGCTGGCATCAGGCCATTGCGACCCTTGGCGATCGATTCCATCACGGCGGATTTGGAACCACCATACAGCCAGATGTTGTCGGTCAGGTTCGGCGCACCGAGGGCCTGGTTACCCTTGCCATCCATGCCATGACAGGCCACACACAGTTGCTGATATTTTTCCTGGCCACGGGTAACTGCAGCCGGGTCCGCATCACGACCACTGAGGCTGAAGACATATTCAGTGACATCCGACACGCCTTGCTGGCCACCCAGCGCCTGCTCCCAGGCCGGCATGACGCCGTTGCGGCCACCGAGGATCGACACCTGAATGGCATCCGGTGTGCCGCCATAGAGCCAGTCATTGTCACGCAGGTTCGGGAAGCCGCGCGCGCCGCGGGCATCCGAGCCATGACACACCGCGCAGTAACTGACGAACATACGCTCGCCCATGTGACGTGCCTCGGGATCGGCCGCCACGGCGACCAGGTCCATGTCGGCGTATTTCCCGAACAGCGGTCCGAACTGGGCGTCGGCCAGGTCGATCTCGCGCTGGTACTGCCCTAGCGAAGTCCAGCCCAGCAGGCCCTTGAATGTACCCAGGCCGGGATACAGCGCCAGATAGCCGATACCGAAGAACAGCGTGAGGTAGAACATGTTCAGCCACCAGCGCGGCAGCGGATTGTTCAGCTCGACCAGGGTTTCATCCCAGACATGATCCATCTCCTTGCCCACATCGTCCAGGTTGATGTCGGAAGACAACCAGCGGATGATCATAAAACACGCGATGATTCCGGCAACGGTCGGGATGATGATGTACCAGTTCCAGAAGCTGCTGGTGAAATCAGCCATGGGGATTCTCCTTGGAATGTTTATCTGCCGGCACCATCTCGTCATCGTGCTCGAACGGGATATTCGCCGCTTCGTCAAAGCGCTGCTTGCGCTTGCCGCTCCAGGCCCAGACGACGATCCCGATGAACAGCACCAGTACGACCACCGTCCAGATTTCCTGCATCAGCGTTTGACTCATGAATATTATCTCCGGGTCTTGACGGCAGTACCCAGCCCTTGCAGGTAGGCAATCATGGCGTCCATCTCGGTTTTGCCTTCCAGCGCCTGCGGGGCAGCCTCGATCTGTGCATCCGTATAGGGTGCGCCCAGCATACGCAGTACTTCCATTTTCTTCTTGATGGCCGAGGCATCGGCTGCATTCTTTTCCAGCCACGGGTAGCCCGGCATGATCGACTCGGGCACCACGTCACGCGGATTGCTCAGGTGCACGCGGTGCCACTCGTCGCTGTAGCGGCCGCCCACCCGGTGCAGGTCGGGACCGGTACGCTTGGAACCCCACTGGAACGGACGATCGTAGACATACTCTCCAGCGACGGAATAATGCCCGTAGCGTTCCGTCTCGGCACGGAACGGCCGGATCATCTGTGAATGACACAGATAGCAGCCTTCCCGCACATAGACATCGCGCCCCGCCAGCCGCAGCGGCGAGTAGGGCTCCAGCCCGGCGACCGCCTCGGTGGTGGAATGCTGGAAGAACAATGGCACGATCTGCACCAGCCCGCCAACGGAGACCACCAGGATGATCAGGATGATCATCAGGCCGATATTGCTTTCAATCTTGTCGTGTCCTGTCGCCATGATCGTCTCCTTAATGAGCCGCGGCCGGTGCCGGGATGGTGCCGACGGCCGGCTTGGCGCCTGCAATGGTCTTCCAGATATTCCAGGCCATCACCAGGGTGCCGAACAGGAAGAACGTACCGCCCAGGAAACGCACGATGTAGTACGGATGCATGGCCTGTACCGATTCAACAAAGCTGTAGGTCAGCGTGCCATCCACGTTGGTCGCACGCCACATCAGGCCCTGCATGATGCCGGCCACCCACATGGATGCGATATACAGCACGATGCCGATAGTCGAGGTCCAGAAGTGCACCTCAACCAGCTTCAGGCTGTAAAGCTCGCGATTGAACAGGCGCGGAATCAGGTAGTACAGGCTGCCCATGGAGACCAGCGCCACCCAGCCCAGCGCACCGGAATGCACGTGGCCGATGGTCCAGTCGGTGTAATGCGACAAGGCGTTCACCGTCTTGATAGACATCATCGGCCCCTCGAAGGTGGACATGCCGTAGAACGAGATCGATACAATCAGCAGGCGCAGCACCGGGTCGGTACGCAGCTTCTCCCAGGC
>DATKZN010000342.1:0-2019 GCA_035527955.1 Gammaproteobacteria bacterium | reverse complement strand
CTATCCTGCTTCTCGTTTTTGTCTTTGGCTATGCCCATTTGTGGGATAAGCTCGTAAGCCTGCGTGATTTCACCGCTTCCGACTTGAAGGACGAAAGGGTAGCCAGGGACACGCTACGTGCGATACACTTTACGTTGTGCTCTTGGACGAAGGGGTGGAATTCCAAACAGGAGTTAGCGGAAACATTCAGGACGTTTCAAAGGTATGAGCCAGGGGACAGTAGCCGAGGAAAGTAACAGGGGGGAGACGTGCCAGGGGATGCCGTACTAGAACAACAGAAGCTCACCGTACAGGCCGCGACGCGCGAGGACTACGTCGCCGGCGCCGGCCTGCTATTCTGGCTGGCGCAGTCGGGCCAGATCATCCCGCCGTGGTGGTCGAAGGAGCGCGACCGGCAACTGCGCAACTTCAGCAAGAACTCCGACCACTTCAGCGGCGCGACGTGGATGATAGCGACCAAGCTGGCCGCCGTGCCGCACCGCGTCGAGCCGCGCGACAACAGCGTCAAGGCGCACGTGCGCCAGGCCGACTATTTTAACATGCTGCTGGCCGAGGGCATCCAGTTCGGCGGCGGCTGGGCCGAGTTCTGGCACCTGTGGTTCGCGGACCTGTGGACGCAGGACAACGGCGCGTTCGGGGAGGTCATCGGTGAGGGCGACCCGCTGGGACCGATCCGCGGGCCGGTCGTGGGGCTGGCGCACCTGGACAGTTTCAGATGCACGCGCACCTCCAACGTCGAGTTCCCGGTGGTCTACCAGGACACCGACGGCAAGCGTTACAGGTTCCACCACACGCGGGTGATCTTCTCGTCGCAGCAGCCCTCCCCTGCCAGCGAGATGAACAGCGTCGGGCTGTGCTGGCTGTCACGCGCCGTGAACTCCGTGCAAAACCTGATCGACATCGCCGTGTACAAGCAGGAGAAGCTGGGCAGCCGGCCCCTGCGCGGGATTCTGAAAGGCAAGGGCATCAAGGCGTCGACGCTGATGCAGGCCATCCACATTGCCGAGGAGTCGATGGACAACCAGGGCCAGAGCCGCTTCGCCAAGATGGCGCTGGTGGCCTCGACCGACCCCAACTTCGACCTGGACATCCTCGACCTGGCGAGCATGCCGGACGGCTTCGACGAGGATTCGGCCACGCGGCTGGGCATGCTGGTGATCGCGCTGGCCGGCGGCTTCCCACCGCGCTGGATCTGGCCGGCGACGGTCGTGGGCGCGACGAGGGCCGACGCGATGTACCAGCACATCGCCGGAGCGGGCGGTGGCGCGGCGTGGCACCTGAACATGATGCGCACGCTGCTGGCAGGGCCGGAGCGCGGCGACCGCCACATGACCGGCAAGGTTCTGCCGCCACACCTTAAAATAGTCTTCGACTACCAGGACGACGAACAGGACGAGCGGCAAGCCAACATCCGCAAGGTCCGCGCCGACACGCGCGAGAAGAACCTGAACACCGGCGTGGTGAACGTGCGCACGGCGCGCGAGCGGGCATTGGCGGACGGCGACCTGACGCGGGCGCAGTTCGACGAGCTGGAGCTGGAGGACGGCCGGCTGGACAACGGCGACGACGTGCTGACGCTGTTCGCCACCACAGATGAGTTCTTCGTCGAGATGCTGGACCTGGGCGTGGACGAGCCGCTGCTGCCCGACCTGAACGATGCGATCGAGATGCTGCTGGAGATCGACGTGGCGGCGCTGGACTGCCAGGATGTGTTGGTATCCGCGTCCAGGGCGCGGGAGCGGATACAGGCCAAGCAGGCGCTATCCGCGCTGGCGAAGCTCAAGCAGATGTACGAGGAGGTCGCCGCGCAGCAGATGCAGGCCGAGGCAATGGAGCAATTGCAGGCCGAAGCCGCTGCGCAGGAGCCGCCGCCGGGTGAGGGCGAGGAGGGCGGCGAAGGTGAGGAGGAAGGCCAGGAGGGCGAGGAGACGAAACCGGGCGAGCGGGAACAGGGGAAGCCTGCTGCGCCAGTGGAAGAAGAAAAGGAATGATGAGAGATGGATGCGCTACAGACGTTAA
>DATKZN010000341.1:0-5607 GCA_035527955.1 Gammaproteobacteria bacterium | reverse complement strand
CCAGGCTCATGCAACACCTGGAGGGTCTTGCAACGCGTTATGGCGATGGTGAGCTGCTCCTGTCGTTCGCCGTCGTGCTTGAGCTCAAGGGCTGGGCGATGGTTCATATCGAGAAGTCCGACAAGCCGCTGGGTGCCTATATCACCAGCCGCAAGGGGGGCGAGACAGCGCCGGGCCAGTGAGCGTCGGTCAGCCCGGGCAATACCGGTCAGTCCGGGACCGGGTCGGCCCCCCAGGTTATATTGAAAAACAGCTAATGTAGGGTGCGTTTCACGCACCGGCACTGGTGCGCACAGCGCACCCTACATATTTATCTGACTCTTGCCGTCGGCGGGCTGCACCTGGGGCTCCGGTGTATCCCGGAACTGCAGCGCCGCCAGCCGCGCGTAGAGCCCGTGTGCAGCGACCAGTTCGTCATGGCGACCGCTGGCTACGATACGGCCGTGGTCCATCACCAGGATCTGGTCTACCTTGCGCACCGTCGCAAGCCGATGCGCGATAACCAGCGTGGTGCGTGTCTGCATCAGTTGTTCCAGGGCGTCCTGGACCAGGCGCTCGCTTTCGGCGTCCAGGGAGCTGGTGGCCTCGTCGAGCAGAAGCACGGCCGGATCGCGCAGAATGGCGCGGGCGATGGCGATGCGCTGACGTTGTCCGCCGGACAGCCGAACGCCGCGTTCACCGAGGAAGGTATTGAAGCCCTGCGGTAACTGGTCGAGAAATTCTGCCGCATGTGCCGCTTCGGCCGCGTGCCGTACATCGGCATCGTTGACCGCGGGAAAACCGTAGCGGATGTTCTCCCAGGCATCGGCGCCGAAGATGACCGGGTCCTGCGGCACCAGCGCCATGCGCTGACGCAGCTGTTGTGGATCGGCCTGGCGGATATCGACACCATCGAAACGAATCACGCCGGCGTCCGGATCGTAGAAGCGTAACAGCAGTTGCAATACGGTTGACTTGCCGGCGCCCGACGGGCCGACGAGCGCCACCTTCTGGCCGGGTTGCAAGGTGATTGACAGTTCGCTGAGTGCAGGACTATCGGGCCGCGACGGGTAACGGAAGGTGACATTGCTCAACTGCACCTCGCCACGCGCCGGTTCGGGCAGTGCCACGGGTGCAGCCGGCGTGGCTATGACAGGTTCGGTGTTGAGCAGTTCCAGCAAGCGTTCGGTGGCACCGGCGGCACGCAGCAGGTCACCGGCCACCTCGCTCAGCGCACCCACTGAACCGGCGACCAGCAAGGCATAAAACACAAAGGCCGAGAGCTGTCCGCCGCTGATGCGCCCGGCCAGTACATCATGTCCGCCCACCCACAATACGATACTGACAGCGACAAACGTGAACAACATCACCGTGCCAGTGAGCAGCGCGCTGATCCGGGTGCGCCGAATGGCGGTATCGAAAGCGGCCTCCACCTGCTCGCCGTAACGCCGCTGGTCGATGCGCTCATGACAGAACGCCTGAACGGTGCGGATACCGTAGAGCACTTCATCGATCATGGCGCCGATATCGGCAATCCGGTCCTGGCTGCTGCGCGACAGGCTGCGTACCCTGTGCCCGAGCAGCCACAGCGGTATTACCGCAAGGGGTACGCCAAGCAATACCAGTAATGCCAGCTTGCCGCTGGTGATGGTCAGCATGACCAGACCGCCGCTGATCAGCAGCGCATTACGCACCGCGATCGCCAGCGTCGAACCGACCACCACCTGTAGCAGCGAGGTATCCGTGGTCAGGCGCGAGATGACTTCACCGGTGCGTGTGACTTCGAAAAATGCCGGCTCCAGCTTCAGCACCCGGGTGAACACCGCCTTGCGGATATCGGCCACCACCCGTTCACCGATCCAGGTGACCAGGTAGACGCGGGCCGCCACCGAGGCCGCCATCACCGTGACCACCACCAGGAACAGCAGCAGCGCCTGGTTGAGCGCCGCACCCGAACCGCTGCTCAGACCGTGATCGACCACCCGTTGCAGGACCACACCGAAACCGAGCACGGCGCCGGCCGCGATCAGCAACGCGACTACCGCACCCAGTACCGCGCTGCGGTAGGGCCGCAGAAAGGTGAACAGCTGTTTCAGTACGCGAAGATCGCGGCTGGGTGGGCGCTGTTCGGCCAGTGTATTTTGTTTGCTTCTTGGCATATCGCCTTATTTACAGGGTCACGTGCCGGCGAGTAATCGAGGTCAGAACCTGATTATTCCTGAATATTGGCGGGAACCGGGATCCGGCCTCGCTTAAATCAGCCGGTATTTTCCTGGTAGATATGAACATCGCGCTGCGGGAACGGAATGGAGACATCTTCGGCATCGAAGCGGCGCTTCACTTCTCGCGTAATGTCCCAGTAGACATTCCAGTAATCTTCAGGCTTGACCCAGGGGCGGCAAATGAAGTTGACCGATGAGTCTGCAAGCTCGTGAAGCTTCACGATGGCTGCCGGCTCTTTCAGAATCAGCTGGTGTTCGTTGACAATCTCTTCCAGGATTTTCTGTGTCTTGTCGATATCATCGTTATAACCGATACCAAACACCATATCCACGCGGCGCCGTGAAATGCCTGTGATATTGGTAATGACGCCACCCCAGACTGAATTATTGGGAACGATAACAAGCTGGTTGTCCGGCGTTCTTAATTGTGTCGATAGCAGGTTCATTGACTCGACCTTGCCAAGAGTTCCCGCCACATTGATCGTGTCACCGGTATCAAACGGTCGATAAAGCAGCATCAGAATGCCGCTGGCAAAGTTGCTCAGTGAATTCTGCAATGCAAACGCAATCACGAAGCCGGCGGCGCCGATGATAGCGAGTACCGGCCCGATGTTGATTTCCAGTGCAGACAGTCCGACAAAGAAGCCAACGAACAATACCAGTCGACGCGCGCTCATCACCAGGAACTCGCTCAACAACGACGAGAAGTTCTTCGACCTGGAAGCTGCCTTTCGTGCGGCCTTTCCGGCAACGATCGAGAGCAGATAAAACACGATCACGATAACAATAAACTGGATAATGTTGACGGCCCACCGAAAGCCGCCTTCGGGCGACATCAGCCAGCCGGTGATCGTTGTCCATGTCGCGCCGGCGTCGGTTACATCAACCTTGATACCGGATACGGCCCTGATGTAACTGTCGTATTCTTCGTTACTTCCGCCCTTGGCTGTCAATTCAGCCAGAACAATATTGAACCGGTCGGTCAGTGCGGTTCTCTCTGCCATCAGGGCAGTGACGTGTTTGATCAGTGCAGTCTTGATATCTGACTGAATTTCTTTTGTTGTCTCTGCAGTACCGACAGGCTGGCCTTCCTCCTTTGTCTTGCGTTCCACGGCCTTGATTGCTTCCTGCACCGAGCTGTCTTGAGACGATTTCGCAACAGCGTCTTTCGCTTCCTGTAAGGCCTGTTCTGCGTTACGGGCGGCTTTTTGCGCCGCTTCAGGCTCGGCTTCGGTTGATTTTTTTACATCCTCGAGTGTCGACTCGGCTTCTCTGACCTTTTTTATCTCCTGCTTCTTGTAGATGGCGGCCACTTCGGCGTTGCTGATTTCTGTTACCTTATCCTTCAGCAACAGAAGCCATGCCTGTGCCTCAGCTTCCAGCTCGCATTTTGTCAGAGGTTTGACTCGATGGGACAGGACCTCCAGTGGCACCTTCACGTCCGTATTGGTGACCGCCTGGATGTCGGTGGGGCAGTCCTTGGCAAAAGTCACACTCGACAGCGTGGTCAACGCGATTGCCGACCACACCTGCCAGTTCCAGGTAACAAAGCGCTTTTTCATTGAATTCAATCTCCAGGGACTCTTGATCCGTGCGTGATTCGTGTTCGTTCTGGCGCGCATTATGAAGTATTGCAGGCAGCAGGTCACGGGGCGGGATCTGCGCAACAATCTGAAGTCATGAGAAATATCTCGATAAACACCATGTATTGATTGTTTATGACCGGTATTTCGAAACAAAATCCGAACCCGGGTTGTATGACCTGGGCGCCAACTCAAGACGCATCGAAACACTGCGTAATATGCGGACCGGGTCGGACCCCCTAACATGTTGAAAACAGCAAAGTAATCGGAGAATAGATCGCTATTAAGGCCCTGGAAGGCCTGTTCCAGGCATGAAATGGCGGCTGCAAGGAGCAGCATCATTCCGTGTGAAAACGTTGTTTTCAAGTCTGGGCTGGTATGACCTGCCGCCCAAGGTCCCGACCCATCTTGCCCTTGTTATCCATCTGGCCCATCTAATTCCTATAGCAGCAGATCTTCTTCAATAGGATGATAGATGCCGGCGGCATCAATAAGCGAATTGGCTGTGAGTGACGGCACGCCATAGACTTCAGTGCTGATGCCGTATTTCTTGTTGAGCCTGTCCAGTAACAAATCAAAGTCTCCATCTCCGGAAAGTAATATTACCGTATCAACTTCGCTTGCGATTTCCATGGCGTCAATGGCAATACCAACGTCCCAGTCACCTTTGGCGGAGCCGTCACTGCGCTGAATATAGGGCTTGAGTTTCACAGTGAAGCCAATGTCTTTGAGGGCATTCTGGAATTTGAGTTGCTTGGTGTCGCCGCGGTGAATGGCATAAGCGGTTGCAGATATGATTTCTCCTGCAGCGCTTATCTGTTGCCACAGTTTCCGGTAATCGAATTGGCGACCATAGGCCTGGCGCGTGGTGTAATAGATGTTCTGGACATCTGCAAGAATGGCAATTCGTTTCGACATGGGGCAAAGATAACACGGCATGGCCCGGGTACGTCGTAAACGGATGCAGGGTAATGCCGGGCTGTTGTAGCTATTGCATGGTGTGTGTCGTCAGGGCTGGCACAGTGCTGGACATCCGTTACACCGGGGGAGGGTTAATTGATTCCTGTTGAGCTTTAGGAGTGCATCGCATGCGCGACGGGGTGTTTAAAAGATCGCGGATGGGATCCGCGCCTACAGGTGCACCTATCGGGGCAGGAGTGCATCGCATGCGCGATGCCTGATTCAGGCAGATCGCGAAACGCGTCCGCCCCTGCCGGGTGCTTATGGGGCCAGATCCCGGTTTCCGCCATACCAGGGGAAAACCGGGATCAGATCCCGACTGTTGCTGTTATCTCAGGATGAGGGTTTTCTCGTATTTCATGGGTTTCTTTTCGTAAATCAGGTTCAGCTCCCTTTCGAAGCTCACCTTGACGATATATTCCTCGCCGTCCTGCGCTACCTCGAAGCTGTCCCTCAGGTCATCCAGCTGGTTTATGTTCAGCTGCTTGTCGATCATGTCCTCCAGTACCCTCGTGTTGCTGACGGGCGTGACTTTATGGGCTTTCTCGATGTTTTCCAGGATGGAATCTACGGTGCCGGCCTCCATGTATTGCGGAATATACTGAAGCCCGATGAAGACACATGCGCCGATGATCGCCAGGATGATGATCAGGCCGATGCCGGAAGCACCATGTTGCGTTCTCTTGCTGGTGTTCATATTCACTTGTCCTTATTTTGCGCGGTGGTTCAGTGTAACAGGAAGAATTACAGGCGGCATGGTACGCGCCGTTTGCGGGAGTCGCCAGTAAAAATGGGCAGACTCTTGTTTTCGCTAAAAAAGACGACCTGATTTGAGTGGCACTTACTTATGCCGGAATGCAGAA
>DATKZN010000340.1:0-9676 GCA_035527955.1 Gammaproteobacteria bacterium | reverse complement strand
CGTGCCGGTGCCGTTCCGCGGATCGGCCATCGCCCTGGTCACGGCCGGCCTGATGTCGCTGGCGTTCATGGGCTTTGCCGGACTGATCAAGGGTTGAGGAAGTAAACCCTCTCTTGACATGCTGAGCGCACTCATAGCACTGGGCGTACTCGCCATCGTGATCGGGCTGGTGCTCGGTTATTCGGCGCTCCGCTTTCATGTCGACAGCGATCCTGTCGTCGACCAGATAGACGCGCTGCTGCCGCAGACGCAGTGCGGCCAGTGCACCTACGCTGGCTGCCGGCCCTACGCCGAGGCCATCGCCGCCGGTGAGGCGGAAATCAACCAGTGCCCGCCCGGCGGCGAGGCGACCATCCAGGCGCTCGCCGACCTGCTCGGCGTAGACCCCAAGCCGCTCAACCCGGAACACGGCGAGCACAAGGACAAGACCGTCGTCGTGATCGACGAACAGGTGTGCATCGGCTGCACGCTGTGCATCCAGGCCTGTCCGGTCGACGCCATCCTCGGCGCGCCTAAGCAGATGCATACCGTCATCGAGAGCGAATGCACCGGCTGCAACCTGTGCATCCCGCCCTGCCCGGTCGAGTGCATACACATCGTGCCGGTCGCGAAGACCCTGCGAAACTGGTCCTGGCCGCTGCCGGTCGAACCGGGCACGGAGGTCGCAGAGCATGGCTGAAGCATCGCGCAAGCCGCTGCCGCCGGCGATCGACCCGGACTTCACGCGGCGCTACCGCTTTCACGGCGGCCTGAAACTGGCGGGTTGCCGCGAGGCCGCATCCAGCCGGCCGATCCAGCAGGCGGGCATACCTGACCAGCTGATCCTGCCGCTGGCGCAGCATATCGGCGAACCGGCCGAGTGCCTGGTGAAACCCGGCGACACCGTCTACAGGGGTCAGCCCGTTGCCCGGGCAATCGGTAGAATCAGCGCCCCCGTTCACGCCTCCTCCTCCGGCAGTGTGCTGGCCATCGAACCGCGCCCGGTGCCGCACCCGTCCGGCCTGCCGGCGCCCTGCATCGTCATCGCGACCGATGGCAGGGACACGCCCGCGCCCGATCTGCCGCCCGTGCTGGATTATCTGCACACCGACATGGACACCCTGCTGGAGCATATCCGCGCCGCCGGCATCGTCGGCCTCGGCGGCGCGGGTTTCCCGACCTATGCCAAACTGGCACGGGGTGACGCCATCGAGCTACTGGTGATCAACGGCGTCGAGTGCGAACCCTGTATCGCCTGCGATGACGGCCTGCAGCGCGAGCGCGCACACGAGCTTATCGAGGGCGTGCGCATCCTGCAGCACATCGTGCAGCCGGCCGCCTGCGTGATCGCCGTGGAAGACAATATGCAGGAGGCGGAACGGGCGCTGCGCGCCGCGCTGGACGGGCGTAACGAGACCGGCATCCGCGTGGTCAACGTGCCGACCATTTACCCGACCGGCGGCGAGCGCCAGCTCATCAGGGTGCTGACCGGCCGCGAGGTGCCCAGCCAGGGTTTCCCGTCGGACATCGGCATCATCGTGCAAAACGTCGGCACCGCCGCGGCCGTGCACGACGCCGTGGTGAAGGCACAGCCGCTGCTGTCGCGCATCGTCACCGTCACCGGCGACGGCGTGCAACAGGCCTGCAACATGGAGGTGCTGATCGGCACGCCGGTCAGCCATCTCATCGCGGCCGCCGGCGGCTATACCGATCATATCGAGCGCCTGCTGATCGGCGGGCCGATGATGGGCTATGCCGTCGGCACCGATGCCGTGCCGGTCATCAAGACCACCAACTGCATTCTCGCGGTCACCGCGCGCAGCATGCCGGCACCACCGCCAGCAGTGCCCTGCATCCGTTGCGGCCGTTGCACCGAGGTCTGCCCGGCCAACCTGTTGCCGCAGGAGCTGTACTGGTTCGCACGCAGCGGCAACCACGACGCGGCGCAGGACTATGGCCTGTTCGACTGCATCGAGTGCGGCTGCTGCGCGCATGTCTGTCCCAGCCACATCCCGCTGGTGCAGTACTATCGACACGCCAAGACCACGATCTGGGAACAGGAGAAGCAGAAGCAGAAGGCGGATATCGCGCGCCTGCGCCACGAGGCGCGTCTGGAGCGACTGGAACGCATCAGGCACGAGCGCGAGGAACGACTCGCGCACAGGAAGCAGGCCGTGACCGGGAAGAGCGCCGGCGACGCGTTGCGCCAGGCGGCGATCCAGGCCGCGCTGGAGCGCGTCAGGCAGAAGAAGGAAGAGGCCACGGCCACGCCGCGCAATACCGATAACCTGACACCCGAACAGCAGCGCCAGATCGAGGCCGTCGAACAACGGCGCCGCGAGCGAGCCGCAAAGTCACAGGATACTGACTGATGGAATTCAAGACCTGGAGCTCGCCGCACCTGCCGGTGGAAAGCAGCGTCAACGTCGTCATGCGGCACGTGCTGCTGGCGCTGCTGCCGGGCGCCGCCTGCATGACCTGGCTATTTGGCTGGGGCGTGGTGATCAACCTGCTCATCGCCGGCGCCACGGCCCTCGCTGCCGAAGCCTTCATGCTCATATTGCGCGGCCGGCCGGTCACCGCCACGCTGCTGGATGGCAGCGCCCTGCTGACCGGGGCATTGCTGGCGCTGGCACTGGCGCCGCTGGCGCCGTGGTGGATCGCGGTGGTCGGCACCGCGTTCGCCATCGTGGTCGCCAAGCAGCTCTATGGCGGTCTCGGCTACAACCCGTTCAACCCGGCCATGGCCGGCTATGTCGTGCTGCTGGTGTCGTTCCCGCTGGAACTGACCCTGTGGCCGGCGGCCGGCAGTGCGCCGGAGCTGGCCACGACCCTGGCGATGATCTTCACCGGCGCACCGCCGGCCGGTGTCGCCATCGACGCCATCACCATGGCAACACCCATGGACACCGTGCGCATGCAGCTCGGCCTGGGCGCCACCCTGACCGACCTGGGCAAGGAACCACTGTTCGGCATCATTGCCGGCTTCGGCTGGGAGTGGGTCAATCTCGCCTATCTCGCCGGGGGTCTCTGGCTGCTGCAGACGAAAGTCATCCAGTGGCAGATCCCCGCGGCCATGCTGGCCGGGCTGGGGGGCATGGCGGGGATCTTCCACCTCGTCAACCCGGACCTCTACGCCACCCCGCTGTTTCACCTGTTCAGCGGCGCGGCCATGCTCGGTGCATTTTTCATCGCAACCGACCCGGTATCGGCCTGCACCACGCCGCTGGGGCGCATCTGGTTCGGACTCGGCATCGGCGTCATCACCTGGATCATCCGCACCTGGGGCGGCTACCCGGAAGGCATCGCCTTTGCCGTGCTGCTGATGAACCTGGCGGCACCGACCATCGACCACTACACGCGGCCGCGCGTGTTCGGCCACCACGACGGGACGCCGCGATGAATGTCCGCCAGATCGGCATCACCGCCGCGATCCTGCTGCTGTTCGCCGTCATCGGCACCGCCATGGTGGCGGCAACCTATGAAGGCACCCGCGAACGGATCACTGCCAACGAGCGCGAGACGCTGCTGCGCAAGCTGAGCCAGCTGATTCCGCCGGATGCCTACGACAACAACCTGCTGGACGACAGCATCGAGCTGCCGGCCGGGGAGCTTGCCGACCGGCCACTGCGCGTGTACCGCGCCCGCCGGCAGGGGCAGCCGGTCGCCGTGGTGATGAACGCCATCGCGCCGGACGGTTACAGCGGCTCCATCTACCTGCTGGTGGGTGTCCGGCATGACGGCAGCGTGGCCGGCGTGCGCGTGGTGACGCACCGTGAAACACCCGGGCTGGGTGACGGCATCGACGAGGAACGCTCGGACTGGATACATGGCTTCGCCGGCCGCTCGCTGGACGATCCGCTGCCCGCACAATGGGCCGTCAGGAAGGACGGCGGCGTATTCGACCAGTTCACCGGCGCCACCATCTCGCCGCGTGCCGTGGTCAAGGCGGTGCATGCGGCCCTGCTATACTATCGCGCACACCGCGATGCCCTGTTTGCGACACCTGCAGTACCGGAGCAGCCATGAACGAACCGAGCTATGCAAAAATCGTCCAGGACGGACTGTGGCAGAATAATCCGGGTCTGGTGCAGCTGCTCGGCCTGTGTCCGCTGCTGGCGGTCACGACCAGCGCGGTCAACGGCCTGGGCCTGGGCCTGGCCACCACCCTGACCCTGGCGAGCTCGAACCTCACCGTGTCGCTGATCCGCAAGCTGGTGCGCCCGGAAGTGCGCATCCCGGTGTTCGTGCTGGTGATCGCCTCCATCGTGACAGTCATCGAACTGGCCATGAACGCCTGGCTGCATGATCTGTACAAGATACTCGGCATCTTCATTCCGCTGATCGTCACCAACTGTTCCATCATCGGCCGCGCCGAGTCGTTCGCCTCGCGCAACACTGCCGACCGCGCACTGCTCGACGGACTGGCCATGGGTATCGGTTTCACGCTGGTACTGGTCGCACTCGGCGGCATGCGCGAGTTGTTCGGCCAGGGCATGCTGCTGGCGCAGGCGCACCTGATGTTCGGCGAGGTCGCGCGCGACTGGACCATCACCGTGATCGATGACTACCGCGGCTTCCTGCTGGCGATCCTGCCGCCCGGCGCGTTCATGGGCCTCGGCCTGCTGATCGCAGGCATGAACATCATCAATGCCCGGCGTGCGCGCAAGGCCGTCAGCGTCGCCGTGCCGGCCCCGCAGGCTGCCGGCTCCGTGTGAACGCGCAGAAACGTCGGGCCATCTTCGAGCGGCTGCGCGCCGCCAATCCCCATCCGGTCACCGAGCTGAAGTACGGCAACCCGTTCCAGTTGCTGGTCGCCGTCATCCTGTCGGCGCAGGCCACCGACACCGGCGTCAACAAAGCCACCGCCCCGCTGTTCAAAAAGGTGAAGACGCCGGCCGCCATGCTGAAGCTCGGCGAAGCGGGACTGCGCGATTACGTGAAGACCATCGGCCTGTTCAACACCAAGGCCAGCAACATCATCAAGACCTGCGCCATCCTGGTGGACCAGCATGGCGGCAAGGTGCCCGATGACCGGGCCGCGCTCGAGGCATTGCCGGGCGTGGGCCGCAAGACCGCCAACGTGGTGCTGAATGTCGCCTTCGGGCATCCCACCATCGCCGTCGACACGCATATTTTCCGTGTCGCCAACCGCACCGGAATTGCGCCGGGCAAAAATGTCAGGGAGGTCGAAGAGCGGCTGCTCCGGGTGGTACCCGAAGAATTCATGCACGACGCACATCACTGGCTGATCCTGCTCGGCCGCTACACCTGCATCGCCCGCAAGCCGCGCTGCCAGTCCTGCACCCTCTTCGACCTGTGCGAATACAAGGTGAAGGAGCTGAATGAATGACAGCCGGTCAGCGTAAGTGTCTGGAATGGATACTTTTGTGATAATTCTGGCATACACTTTTACCGTGACTGATACGTCCCGGCAGCAACCGATAGCGAAATGCTAACGATTATCAGAAACTTTCCGTATGCTGCAGGGTCACAGCAATTGACAACACCAGGGTCGTGGCAAACGACCGCAATCAACCGGAACAGCCGTTCCATCTGTCTATTCAAAATGTGGAGAAAGATACAATGTCCAAGAAAACAACTCTGAAACCGCTGGCCGTCGCTATGGGTGCAGCCTTCGTGACTTCCCTGGCAGGCACCGGCGTTGCGAATGCCGCGGCAAACCCGTTTGCCATGTCCGACCTCTCCAGTGGCTACATGGTCGCAGAAATGGCGGAAGGCAAGTGTGGTGCAAAGACGAAGTCGCAGGAAGGCAAGTGCGGCGAGAAGATGAAGTCCGAGGATGGCAAGTGTGGTGAAGGCAAGTGCGGCATGAAGAGCCTGGATGCCGATGGTGATGGAAACATCACCAGGGAAGAATTCATGACCGGGCATGAAACCATGTTCGGCAAAATGGATGCCAATGGCGACGGTACGATCGATGCCGCAGAACAAGATGCCGGCATGAAGATGATGAAGGAAGGCAAGTGCGGTGAAGGCAAGTGCGGTGAAGGCAAGTGCGGCGAGAAGATGAAGTCCATGGAAGGCAAGTGCGGCGAGAAGAAGGATGCCATGTAAGGCTAGACGTCGCCCGCCGCTGAAGGACCGGCCGTGACCGGCTCGCGTTATCCTGTCAGCGGTTCCGGACTTGGCCTGCGGCGGACCCTGATGGGTCCGCTGCAGGACAATCCACCGGACAATGTCGACTTTTTCGAGGTCGCACCGGAAAACTGGATCGGTGTCGGCGGCAAGTTCGGCCGGCAGTTCCGCCACTTCACCGAACGCTACCCGTTTGTCGCTCACGGACTCTCGCTGTCTATCGGCAGCCCAGCCCCGCTGGACGAAACCTTCCTGCAACGCGTCAAGCGCCTGCTTGACGAACATGACATCCGCGCTTACACGGAACACCTGAGCTATTGCAGCGACGACGGCCATCTCTATGACCTGATGCCGATCCCGTTCACGGAGGAAGCCGTGCACTACGTCGCCGACCGCATTCGCCGGGTCCAGGACATCCTGGAACGGCGCATTGCCATGGAGAACATCTCCTACTACGCGGCACCCGGCAAGGAACTGGACGAAATCGATTTCATCAACGCGGTACTGGCCGAGGCCGACTGCGACCTGCTGCTGGACGTCAACAACATCTACGTCAACAGCATCAACCACCGCTACGATGCGGAACAGTTCCTGACGGCATTGCCAGCGGAACGGGTGGTGTACTTTCACGTGGCCGGCCACTTCGACGAGGCCGACGACCTGAAGGTGGACAGCCACGGCGCGCCGGTCATCGACCCGGTCTGGGAACTGCTCGAAAAGGCCTACGCGCACTTCGGCGTGGTGCCGACCCTGCTGGAACGCGATTTCAACATCCCCCCCCTGCCGGAACTGCTCGGCGAGGTCGGCATGATCGCAGCCCTGCAGTCGAAATGGGCAGATCGTGCCGCAAGGGAGGCAGCGCGTGGCAGGCCAGCCTGAGTTCATCCGCCGGCAATACGAATTCGCCGCGCACATCCGCGACCCGGATCACCGTCCTGCTCCCGCCGATGTCGAGGACCGGCGCATGGCTATCTACCGCGAACTTTTCTACAACAACGTGGAGAGTTTTCTGAGCGGCACCTTCCCGGTCCTGCGCAGGATTCACGATGACACCGCCTGGCACGCCATGGCCCGCGCCTTCTTTTCCAGCCATCGGTCGCATAGCCCGCTGTTCCTGGAAATACCGCGCGAATTCCTGAACTGGCTGCGCGAGGAACGTGCGCCCCTGCCGGATGACTATCCCTTCCTGTACGAACTCGCCCACTATGAATGGGTCGAGCTGGCGGTATCCGTGGCCGAGGACAGCATCGACCGGGACGCTGTCGATCCCGCGGGCGACCTGCTCGACGCGATACCGGTGCTCTCCCCGCTGGTGTGGCACCTGGCCTACGACTACCCGGTACACAAGATCGGCCCGGATTTCCTGCCCGATGCCTCCGGCAGGCAGCCGACCTGGCTGGTGGTCTACCGCGATCGGGACGACGAAGTGGGCTTCATGGAAATCAACCCGGTCACCAAGCGCCTGCTGGAACGGCTCGGGGAAAACAGCGGCGCGACAGGACGGCAGTTACTGGCCGCGATTGCCACCGAAATGTCACACCCGCAGCCGCAGGTCGTGATCGACGCCGGCCTCGACATCCTCGAGAACCTGCGCAACAAGGACATCGTTCCCGGCACCAGAACTGTCGACCGCTGAACGCAGCGGTCCCAACAACAACGGCGCGCAAGGGGGTGAGCCATGACCGGATTTCTGAACTGCCTGCAGGACCTGCTGGATCGCACGCGCGGACTCGACTTTCTCGCGCCGCTGGCGCTGCGCATCTACCTCGCGCCGATCTTCATCCTGGCCGGGTCCAACAAGCTCGCGCACGCCGAGCATCTCGGCCCCTACTTCGCCTCACTGGGCATACCGGCCCCGGAGATCATGGTCTACGTCGCCGCACTGACCGAACTGCTGGGCGGCTTCGCCTTGCTCGCCGGGCTGGCCGTGCGCTGGTTCGCCCTGCCCCTGATGTTCACCATGGTCGTCGCTGCCACCACCGCGCACTGGGACAACGGCTGGCATGCACTGCCGGAAACCGAGCTGCAGGTACCCTGGGAGTGGCGCAGCGACCTGATCGAGGACGGGACCATCCGCAAGGAACGGGCCCGCGAAATCCTGCGCGAACACAGCAACTACGAGTGGCTGACCTCGGCAGGCAGCATCACCATCCTGAAAAACGGCATCGAATTCGCCGCGACCTATTTCATCATGCTGCTGGCCCTGTTTTTCACCGGCGCCGGCCGCTGGTTCAGCCTCGATTACTGGATTGCGCTCCGCTGGCGACAACCGGGCAGGTGTTGAACCACCCGCTATAATCCCTTAAAGCAGACAGCGCCGGGGACATTTACCATGGACATGCTGTCGCGAGAGACTTTTTCGATCGCAACGGCCGTGCTCGATGTCATGGCCACGCTATTCGTGGTGCTGGTCGGACTGGCGGCGCTGGCCGTCGTCGCACTCTTCGTCTACGACATCACCCAGACGAAAAGCGCCATCCGCCGCAACTACCCGGTGGTCGGCCACTTCCGCTACCTGTTCGAGCGTCTGGGTGGCTTTTTTCGCCAGTACTTCTTTGCCATGGACCGCGAAGAGATGCCCTTCAACCGCGTCCAGCGTTCCTGGGTCTATCGCGCCGCCAAGAATGTCGACAACGGCTTCGGCTCGACGCGCGACCTGCGCCCGGTTGGCACCGTGTTCTTCGTGAACTGCCCGTTTCCGACCCTCGGCGAGGATGCGCTACCGCCCCATGCCGTCACCATCGGGCCGGCTTGCAAGACGCCCTACACCACTCCCTCGCTGTTCAATATTTCCGGCATGAGCTACGGCGCCATCTCCAGGCCGGCGGTGCTGGCCCTGTCGCGGGGTGCGAAACAGGCCGGTAGCTGACTGAATACCGGCGAAGGCGGCCTCTCGCCCTGGCACCTGGACGGCGGCTGCGACCTGGTGTTCCAGATCGGCACCGCCAGGAACGGCGTGCGTGACATGGAGGGCAACCTGAACGACGAGCTGCTCGACATGATCCGGCATATGCGCACCGTGACCGGCAAGCCAACCGGGTTCAAGGTCGTGCTGGGTGGCATCGGCTGGCTGGACAGCCTGCTCGAGGATATCAACCGGCGCGGCACGTACTGCGCACCGGATTTCATCACCGTGGACGGCGCCGAGGGGGTACCAGCTCCGCACCCATGCCGCTGCGCGAGAGCCTGCCGCTGCTGGTCGACAAGCTCAACCAGTACGGTCTGCGAGAGCGGGTGAAGGTGATTGCCTCGGACAAGCTCATCACACCGACCGATGTTGCCTGGGCATTGTGCATGGGCGCCGACTTTGTGGTGTCGGCACGCGGCTTCATGTTTGCACTGGGCTGCATCCAGGCCCTGCAATGCAACCGCAACACCTGCCCCACCGGTATCACCACGCACAACAAGCGCCTGCAGAAGGGCCTCGACCCGTCAGACAAGGCCATACGCGTCGCCAGCTATGTGCGCAACATGGTCTATGAAGTCGGCACCATCGCCCACGCCTGTGGCGTCCGGGAACCGCGCGAGCTGTGCCGCACGCATGCGCGCGTGGTGGGCGACAATGGCCTGTCGGTGTCGCTGGACGAACTGCATCCGG
>DATKZN010000339.1:0-3068 GCA_035527955.1 Gammaproteobacteria bacterium | reverse complement strand
AATTCTTCCTCTGCGTTATTCTGCGAACTCTGCGTCTCTGCGCGAGGAATATTTAACCGTCGTACAGCATCACGTCGGCGACGATGTTCGCCCACTTCGAGAACTGCGGTACGGCGAAGATATCCTGGCCGATGGCGCGGTACATGTCGGACACCAGCATCACCCCCATCTCGCGCTGCGCGAAGGAGCCGGCGTAATCGAGGATATGGCCGTAGATTTCCGCTGCATTGGCCTCGCTGCGTGCGCGGATGGCGCGACCGACCAGCGCGGCGGCGACCGCGTACTGCAGGTCGGTTTCCTTTGGCACGCGCACCTTCTCGCCGCGCACGATGGCGTCGATGTCCGGCAGCTTGTCGAGGTTTTCGACGAAGGCGGACAGCTCGATACCGGCGGCCGGCCCCACGCAGGCCTGCAGCGATCCGATCAGCAGGTCCTGCACGTCGCCGAACTTGTGCAGCGCGCGGTGCGCGAATTCCCAGGAACGTGGTGACGGGAATGCCACCGGGTTGTGCGCCGGGTCGAATTCGAACAGCAGCTCGGGACGGAAGCGCAGGAAGGCGATCAGGCGCTCGTCGATGTTGTGCGCATAGGCCCAGGCCACCCAGTCGTCGAGGTTGATATCGACGTCGAAATGCGAAAAGCGGTTGGCGAGCGGCGCCGGCATGGTGTAGGTCACACCGCGGTCGCCCTGGCGGTTGCCGGCGGCGAAGATTGCCCAGCCGTCCGGCACGGTGTACGCCCCGAGGCGCCGATCGAGGATCAGCTGGTAGGCCGCTGCGGACACACTGGGCGGCACCGAGGTGATCTCATCGAGGAACAGGATGCCCTGCCCGCCGTGGCGCTGCACATCCGGCAGCATGGACGGCACCGCCCATTCCACCTGGTTGTCGACACGGAACGGGATGCCACGCAGGTCGCTCGGCTCCATCTGCGAGAGGCGGATATCGATCACCGGCATGCCATGGCGTTCCGCGATTTGCGCCACCATCTGCGACTTGCCCACGCCCGGCGGGCCCCACAGCATGACCGGGGTATGTTGTCCGTGGACGGCGGCCTGAAACTCGCGTTCAAGCACGGTAAGCAGCTGGGCTGGGCGCATGGAATTCCCTTGATAAACGGTGTGTTGTCAACTAGTACTGGCAGGGGCATTCTACTGGCTTTACAGCGGAAAATCATGGCCGGCACTGCCAGGCCTTGAAAACCCCGCGCCGGTTATTGGCGCTGGCTCAGCCGCGCCAGGCCGTCGAGAAGCAGCTCGCGCGCATGTTCCGGCGTATCGACCAGGCGCTGCGCCAGCCGGAACAGCGGATAGGCTTCCACATCGATCAGGCCGAATTGCCTGACCATTGCCAGGGTGTGTATACCCTCGCCGGTCAGCCGGCCACATTCGCCATGCGCCAGCCGGCGCCCGAGTTCGCGGTGATGCGAGCCGGCGCTGGTGGCGGTGGTGATGAGGTCGCCGAGTCCGGCCAGCTGCTGCGCGGTCCCAGCCTGGCCGTCCTTGCCAATGACGATGGCCTGCATCTCCCGGAGCGCCGCCACCGCGAGAAAGCCGCGCACGTTGTCGCCCAGCTGCAGCTCATCGGCGGCACCGAACAGCATGGCGTAGACATTCTTGAGTACCGAGGCCCAGGAAATGCCGGTGATGTCCGCGGAATATTCCAGCGCGAGCCTGCTGCCGGCAAACAGGGCGGCGATCTCGGCATAGCTGTCAGGTAGCGAGACCCCCACCTGCGCGAAGGCGGGTCGGTCGGCGCGAATCTCCTCGGCAATCATCGGGCCGTACAACACGCCGTAGCGGCGCGCGGTTCCATACACGTCGGCAAGGATCTGCGCGGCCGGACGGCCTTGCGCATCCAGCCCCTTGGCCACGCTCAGCGAAATGCATTGTTCCCGCACGGCCGGCAGTACGCGCGCCGCCAGCTCGCCCAGCGGCGTGACCGGCACGCAAAAGACGATGCAGTCCGCACTGGCCGCGGCCGCCTCCAGGTCCACAGCCGGGTGACCCTCGACCGGCCGGATATCCCAGAACGACAGCCGGTGCCGTGTCCCCAGCAGCCGCTCCATGGCATGCCCCATCTCGCCGTAGCCGATGATGAGGACGGTTTTTCCGGTTGCCATCGCCATGTCCGTTCAGCGCGTACGGGCGCTACCTGATGAAGCTGCAGATGTAGTCGGTCGGGGTCCTGACCCGGACGGTGAAGGTCGCGGCACCCGGTACGCTGAACGACTCACCCGCACCGACCGTTCTCCATTCCGCGCTGCCGGGCAGCAGCACCTCCAGCTCGCCCGCCTGGATATCCATGACCTCCGGATCGGCGGTGTTGAACTCGTATTCCCCCGGCAACATGAAGCCCAGCGTCTTTACAGAGCCATCGGCAAAGCGCAGCGTGCGGCTGGTGACGTTGCCGTTGAAATAGACATTGGCTTTTTTTACCACCGTGACATTGCTGAATTCAGGCATTGCTTTTTCCTTTCGTGAAGATGATCCAGGTGCACCCATGGTAGAAAATAATGCCGCCGAACACCATCCATCGGTATACGCCTTCAGCGCGTTTTGAAGCGATAGGAAAAGGAATTTGGCGAAGTCAGTCGATCCAGCACCCGATAATTCGTCGTCGCCCATTCCGTCACCCGTTCCCGGCCATCCAGCTCGAAGCGTGCACGCACGGTCCAGAAATAGCGGCTTTCCGGCTGCAGGCCGCCTTGCACGGTGTGCGTCGTCGCGCTCAATCCGTCGCGCCGGTAGACGATTCCGGCCGGCGCCAGGTTGCGCTCGCGCGCAACCAGCAGATCATAACGGACGTTGCCGATGCGCGCGGCCAGGTCCGGCGCCCTGGCCAGATCGCTTTGGCGCGGAAAGGCCTGCCAGCCGACCTGGGGGTGCAGCCCGTTTACCGTCGTCCATTCAAAATGACTGCCGATCAGCTTGTCGCCGGTCAACTGCCCGCGCGTAGCCGGCTCGACCGGCGCCAGCCCGAAGGCGGCCGCGAGCATGCCGGCCAGGTGAGCACCCCGGTCGGGGAAGGGAAACAGCAGAAAGACACTGTCGTGGATATGACTGCCCA
>DATKZN010000338.1:0-19626 GCA_035527955.1 Gammaproteobacteria bacterium | reverse complement strand
TAGCAATCGACCCGTCAAGCAGGGGGGAACTACAGCCGTCTGGCATCAGGAGTTTGGTAGTGTTGACGAAGTATTGATCCATCATGGACGGGTAAGTGATGTCATTGCAGTGCCGCGACCAAAGATCAAAACAGGAGTACTGCGGCGTTCACCCATGGGGCGGGCCATCGAGGGTATTCTTTTGAGAACCGGGCGTCCGGTGCTGATTGAACCGCCGAAAAGTAACGTAAAAAAGTGCGAGCGGATTGTCCTCGGCTGGAACGACAGTGTAGAGTGCTCGCGCGCACTGGCCATGACAATGCCATGGCTCGTCGGGCTGGATGAGATCACAGTGCTTGTCTCGAAGAAAAGGAAGCCGAATGTAAAGACGCTGGTTGAATATCTTTCCTGGTATGACGTCAAGGCGAATATTGTGCTACTCGATGGCAAGGGTAAATCGATTGGCGAGGCGATGCTGAATGTGTGTAATGAAGACAAGGCAGACTTTCTGATCGTCGGTGGCTTCAGTCATGCGCGCGCCCGTGAGTTGTTATTCGGTGGTGTCACACGTCACCTGCTGGAGCACTCGAATATAGTCACCATTATGGCGCATTGACAGATCCTGGCGGGCGATCAGGCCGGTCGCTGCAACCTGAGGGACGGTTCAGGGAATGTATTTACCGAAACAGTAGGGGAACTAACAACACTGGAGTCGGGGAGTGCTGATTTGCAATCGAAGATCGACCTTCATCCGCCCGTTGCAATCACTGACGATGCAGTGATTGCATCTGACACCCCTGGTGTCATCCTGCTGTACAGCATTATCAGGTGCCGTTTAACGGGTATGTCACGTCTGGCGGATATTCCTGTCTGAAACCCAGCGCTTGCCAGTCGGTGTGTCTTCCTGTTTCCAGAACGGCGCATCGGTCTTCAAGGTATCGATCATGTATTCACAGGCGCGGAATGCGTTTTTGCGGTGCTCACAGGCCGCGGCGACAAACACGATTCGGTCATTCGGTGCAAGCGGGCCGACGCGGTGGATGATAACGGCATCGATCAGCTCCCAGTGCGCGATGGCATGCGCAGCAATCTCTTCCAGTGCTTTTTCGGTCATGCCCGGGTAATGTTCCAGCGCAAGCTGCGAGACGGCAGCGCCGTCATTGAGGTCGCGCACCAGGCCGGTGAAGCTGACTACTGCACCTGCGCGTCCTGCACAGCGCTTGCGCAGCTGCTCCAGTTCCAGGCCGGGGTCGAAATCCGCCTGCTGGACGAGGATCATTCAGCCACCCGTCACCGGCGGGAACCAGGCTATCTCGTCGCCGTCGTGTATATGTGCATCCGGCTTGACAACGGACTGGTTGACTGCGGTATGCAGGCGCGGGTCGCCAAGCGCCTCTTGCCAGTCGGCCCCGCGTGTCTGCAGCCAGGCGTTCAGTTGCGCCACGGTGGTGATGGTGTCCGGGAGTTCCACCTGTTCCTCGCCGGTACCCAGTGCTTCCCGCAAACTCGCAAAATAGCGTAGCTGAACCATATCTTGCCTGTTAGCCGCCGGTCTTTGCCATGAAGCGTACAAGCTGCTGTGGTTTCTCCAGAAACTCATGGCGTTCTGGTTTCAGGCTGATGGCAGCGCGTACTGCAGCCAGTAATCCGGCGTCATCGATGCCGGCACGCAGCAGCGGTCGAAGCTCGAATTTATGATCCTGTCCGAGGCACAGGTAGAGTGTGCCATCGACGGCGAGCCTTACCCGGTTGCAGGTCTCGCAGAAATGCTGCGAGATGGGTGTGATGAAGCCGATCTTGAGGCGGGTGCCGGCAATCTGGACATAACGTGCCGGGCCGCCACCGGGTACGATACCCGGGATCAGCTTGAAATCTTCAGCCAGCCTGGCCTTGACCGTTTGCAGGTCAAGATAGTGGTCGGTGGCGCTCCTGCCGGTGTCGCCGATTGGCATTGTCTCGATCAGTCGCAGTGTAAAATCATGTTCGATACAGAATTCGACCATGTCCCTGATTTCGTCATCGTTGATATCTTTCATGACGACCATGTTGATCTTGATGGGCTGAAAGCCGACGTGTTTGGCTGCCATCAGGCCGTCCATGACCTTGTCGAGATTGCCACGGGTGATTTCCTTGAAACGGTCGGCGCGCAATGAATCCAGCGAGACGTTGATCCGCTTGATGCCTGCCTGGTACAACGCTGCGGCATGCCGTGAGAGCGTCACCGCGTTGGTGCTCAGGGACAGATCCTCTATTCCCGGGATGCGTGACAGTTGCCCGGTCAGTGTGGCCAGGCCCTTGCGAACCAGCGGCTCACCGCCGGTGATGCGGATACGCTGCACACCGAGGATAGCAAATGCGCGGATAACGCGTTCGACCTCCGCAAACGTCAGCCATTCTTCCGGTTCGCTGAAATCCCGATAATCGCCCGGCAGGCAGTAGAAACAACGCAGATCGCAGCGGTCTGTGACAGACAGCCGTACGTATTCTATGCTGCGACCAAACGGATCAATCAAGCCAGTGTTCATGAGCTATGAGGCTAACCTACCCCCGCTGATTTATCCACCATCCAGTCACCACAGTATAGACAATCACTGTCCCGGCAAGGAATTTGTCCGTCCAGCCAGTTTTTTCTCGATCAGCTGACGGTCCGATGGCGTATTCATATTCAGGAAGATATCCGGCGAGGCTGAAAAATCGGCCAGCGCCAGGCGCTGCTGTTCATACCAGGTATCAATCTTGCGCCCCCCCTCGCTGAGATAGGACAGCAGGCCGGAGAGCAGTTCGCAGCGCAGCAGTGCGAAAACCGGTTGCATGCGAATGCCGTCATGCGCAACGCTGATTTCGGCGTCCATCTTTTCCATCTCGGCGCGGAGCGTGACGCACAGGTGTGCCGGGACGAAAGGTGAATCACACGGCACCGCAAGAATTAATGGCGTGGCGGCTGCCTGCATGCCGGTTGCCATGCCGACCAGCGGGCCGAAAAAATCACCCATCATATCGGCAACGACGGGATGGCCAAATTCGCGATATCGGTCCAGGTTGCGGTTGGCATTGACGATTATATGGCCGGCCTGAGGGCGCAGTCCGGCAATGATGTAGTCGAGCAGGGACCTGCCATTCAGTTCGATCAGGCCCTTGTCCTCGCCGCCCATGCGCCGTGCCTTGCCGCCAGCGAGTATGACTGCAGTGATATCAGGGTCCGGCGTCGCGGATTTTACTGGCATGGTATGTTCGCCCCTTTCGGTGTCTGCATGTGTTCACTAGAATGGACAGATAACGATGCCGAAACTGGTGTATTTCTGGAGGTGGAAAAATGAACGAAGACGCCGTAAACATGGAAATCAGGAAATTCCTCAAGAAGGTTGGTATTACCTCGCAGCGGGAAATCGATAAGGCATTGCAGGATGCGGCTGCAGCCGGGAAACTGGATGAGCCGGTCTCGCTCAAGGCAACCATGACACTGGAAATCGCTGCGCTTGGGCTGGTGCATGTCACCGACGGTGTTATCACCGTTGAATGACCATGTTCAGCGATCAGGTTTGGGCTGTCGTTGTTCGGGCTGAGCGTCAAAAATGATATTGCTCGCCCCGCTGTAGACCAGGAAATGTTTTCCCTTGGCGCGCGCGATCATGGTAATACCCAGTTCCTGTGCAAGTTCCAGGCCCATGTGGGTGACCCCGGAGCGCGAGAGTAACACTGCAATACCCATATGGGCTGACTTCATGACGATTTCGGAAGTCAGGCGGCCGGTGGTATAAAAGACCTTGTCTTCGCCACCGATAGCGTCCAGCCACATATAACCGGATATGGCGTCGGCAGCATTGTGGCGCCCGACGTCCTCGGTATACATCAGTATTTCCGAACCCTGGCACAGGCCGCAGCCGTGTACTGCGCCCGCACGTTTATAAATTCCGTTGCAGTCCGTTACGTTATCCAGCAGTGCATAGATGGTTGACTGGCGCAGTGTGACTGTCGGCAGCTTCACCGTGTACAGGGAATCCAGCGTGCAGCTGAATACCGTGCCCTGGCCGCAACCGGTGGTAACAGTACGCTTCCTGAGTTTTTCATCCCAGCCATCGATGCCTTTCCAGGTGGTCACCCTGACCGACTCGGTGCGATGATCGACGTTGACAGACTTTATCTGCTCAAGGTCATCGACGAAGCGCTGGTTGCGCAGGTAGCCCAGTGCGAGCGCTTCCGGGTGGGCACCGATGGTCATAAGGGTGACGATTTCGCGCTCATCCACATACAGTGTCAGTGGCGACTCGCCCGGAATTTCAACCTCACGCGTTTCATTGAATTCGTCAACGACACTGACCGGGTGGGTAGGGGTAAGGCCGGCATGCGTGATTTCGGGTTGGTAGCGTTCCTGTGTTCGAGGCATATTTAGAAACCTGTCATTCGATGTGCCATGTATTGTGTGTCATGATCAAGACTTATACTATGGTTGAAAGATCGAGGATAGCAATCCATGTAATTTCAGAGCTTGTATGGCATGCCTGATTCCATCACAGCCCCGGTGCCCGACTCGTTTCACGTTTCCGTTATCGTCGCGTTCCGGATGACGCCCGAAAACCGCTGGCAAGACGGCTACTGGCAGGTGACCGGTGCAGTTGCGGGAGATCAGCCCGGCAAGGACAATGTCGGAGGTCGGCAATTGCATGCAGCATCACAGGTGCAGCAATATCTGTGGACCGGTTTGCAGGTGAAACTGTTCAGGGACGACGCGGAAAACTACTATTACAACCTGGTCAGCGACAATCCAAGGGTCTTCATTATCTGCAGCCAGGAGACGGGCGAGCCGCCGCAGCCTTTGATTGCCACGCTGAGTTACGGTGAGGCCAGTTCCTATATGGAGACGGACATGCTGGTCGAGTCTGTTGTCATGCCGCCCGAACTTTACCGCTGGGCTGAGCACTTCGTGCTGGAACACTTTGTCCCGGAGAAGCGCAAGAAGCGCAAGCGGGACAACTGGAAGGAAACCGATCATGAGCCGCGCGGGTAAGCCCGGGCAGGATGACCCCGAAAGCCCGGGGGATTTCATGGCGCGCTGGTCGCGCCGCAAGATTCAGGCGCGTGATGAGGCTGCCCGGCCAGATGACCCCGCTGCAGGGATCGCGCAACCGCCCGTTGCGGAAGCTGATGCGTCGCCGGTATGCCAGCCGGAACAGGAATTAACCGATGCCGACATGCCACCAGTCGAAACGCTCGGTGCGGATAGTGATTATGCTCCGTTCATGTCACCCGGTGTCAGCGACGGCCTGCGGCAAAGGGCCTTGCGAATACTCTTCAGCCAGCCGGCCTGCAATATTACCGACGGCCTGAATGATTATGACGACGACTACACCCAGTTTGCCGGTCTTGGCAGTCTCGTCACCCATGAAATGAAGCGCATGCTGAAGCGTGAGCTGGCGGCTGAAAAAAACAGGCAACAGCAATCTGCTGACCAGGCACAGGAATCCCGCGCAGTCGATGCGGATGTGCCTGTCGATGCGTCGCGGGAAGAGGCCCAGCCAGCCGCCTCCGATCAGGCTGATACGGAGGCGGTTGATGATGTGGCTGAAAAGGGCTCGGGCCGCCCGGGCGTGGTCAATCCATGACGGAAAGTGATCAGGCTGCGACAGCCAGCCTGTCCGCCATTACGTCCGATGGACAGGCCCGGGCGGCCGCGCTGGTGGCGGCGAGTCATGCCGATCGCCATCCAGCCGGTATCGTTTCCTATCAGTCTGCCGGTCGGCTGCTTGTCATTGGCAGTGCAGCCGCTATCCGGGAGGTCACCGCGGTACTCGACAAACAGGCCGGCATCAGCTGCTGCGGCCTGATCACGGATGCCGGTGACGGGCTTCCGGTGGTGACCGGTTTCCTCGGTCGCTTCGAGGTGCAAACACCGGCCGGGGAGCCGCAGGTCTACGACCTGGTGCTGGACCTGGACAGTCCACCCCTGCTGCAGGCCGAGGTGTTGCCGCCCGGATATTTTGCACCGGATGGAAATCCTGCTGCCCTGCAGGCCGCGCTGGATGAGCTGCCCAATCTGACCGGCGAGTTCGAGAAACCCCAGTACTTCCGCTACGACGCCGCAATCTGTGCCCATGGCAGGAGCGGTATCACGGCCTGCACGCGCTGTCTCGATACCTGTCCGACACAGGCCATTACCTCCCTGGGCGACACCATCGCGGTCAATGCCAGCCTGTGCCAGGGTGCGGGCAGTTGCGCCACCGCCTGTCCGACCGGCGCGATAAGTTATGGCTATCCACGGCTTGCGGACACCCTGCAGCGCCTGCGCCTGCTGCTGCAGGCCTATCATGCAGCCGGTGGCACGGATGCCGTAGTGTTGTTTCACGATGCCAGTGCCGGTCGTGATGCCATGCGGGGGCTTGTGGCACAGTTGCCGGAGCGCGTCATACCCCTGGAGGTAGAGGAGGTGGGCAGCGTCGGTATGGACAGCTGGCTGGCGGCATTGGCCTACGGTGCCGCGGCCGTGGTGCTGCTGGCCACGCCGGCGCTACCGGCCCGTGTCATGCGCGAGGTGACCTTGCAGACGGATGTGGCCGGCCAGCTCCTGGCCGGCATGGGCTACCCGGCGGCGACACTGCAGCTGTACCGGGCGGGGGACGGTGCGTTGCCGGACCTGCCCGGCACGGCCGGCCGCCAGCCGGCGGGATTTGCGGCCCTGGACGAGAAACGCACCGTGATACGGCTGGCGGTTGAGCACCTCTATGCCCAGGCGTCGGCACCGCGGCCGCTGGTATCGTTGCCGGTCGGGGCGCCGTTTGGCGAAGTCCTGCTCGATGTGTCGCGTTGCACCCTGTGCATGGCCTGTGTCTCGCAATGCCCTGCGCGTGCGCTTGCCGCGGGAGATGACAAACCGCAGCTGATCTTTATCGAGGCCAATTGTGTTCAGTGTGGCATGTGCTGCCGGACCTGCCCCGAGGATGCGATTGCGGTCACGCCGCGCTACCTCTACGATTCACAGCAACGCAACCAGCGCCGGGTGCTGTGCGAGGCGGAGCCGTTCCTGTGCATCAGTTGCGGCAAACCGTTTGCCACCGCCCAGGTCATCAGAAAGATCATGTCGAAAATGAAGGGACATCCGATGTTTCAGGGCGTGGCGCTGGAACGACTGAAGATGTGTGAAGACTGTCGCGTCAAGGCCCTGTACGCCAGCGAGACCGCAGGCGACAAGCCGGCATCACCGCGAGGCTGGTCATGACCGGTGCGGCATCACCGGACAGCTCTACCCTTGAACCGGGTGAGCAGGCGCGCGCCGATGTTTACCGGATACTGGGCGCGCTGCTGGCCGGGCCTCCCGCTGCGGCGCTGATCGAGATGCTGCGCGGCATCACCCCGGACGAGGCCGAAAGCGGGGCCGCCATGACGGCCGCCTGGCAGGCGCTGCAGGCGGCGGCGGAGCATGCCACACCGGCCGCGCTGGAAGACGAATATTTTAATCTATTCATAGGGTTGGGTAGAGGCGAGCTGGTGCCCTATGCCTCGTTCTATATCCATGGTTTTCTTATGGAAAAGGTGTTAGCCTCGTTGCGAGACGAGCTGGCGGCGTTAGGTATTACGCGGCGCGCAGGCGTTGCCGAGCCGGAAGACCACGCGGCGGCCGTGTGCGAGATCATGGGGATGATAATCGCCGGGCATGGTCTACACTTACGACAATTGGCTTTTTTTGAAAGTTATATAGGTACGTGGCTGGGCCGTTTTTTTGAGGATCTCGGCAAGGCCGAAACAGCGGATTTTTACCGGGCTGTCGCGTTACTGGGGCAGCAGTTTCTGGCGGTGGAGAGACAGTATTTCACCCTGCCGGACTAGTGCGCAGGCACGTTAGAACAAACCCGAAGCGTTGGAGGACGTCATGAACAAGCACCATGCGGCCGAACGTCGCAGATTTCTCAAAGGGATTGCTGCCGCCGGTGGCGCCGCGGCAGTGACTACCGTGTTCGCATCCGGGCTGATAGCTACCGATCCGGGGGGGACGGCGGTCAGGAAAATCCAGCAACCCGAATCCAGCGGCTACCGCGAGACGGACCATATCAGGGAGTACTACCGGACACTCAGGTCGTGATCCGGTTTTTTTTGCCCTGATTTTTTCACCAGACACCGATCGGCAGCCAGGGGTGACGCTGTGGACCGGGGACGTCGCACAACAAGGCGCAATGCCATTTCCGGAATTCAGGAGGCTGGACTATGAAACTGGTTAAGAAAGCAGCGACAAATCAATCCCGGCTACCTGCCGCACTCAACGCGGCGACCATGGATCGCAGAACGTTTCTGAAGCGGTCCGGCATCAGCGCAGGTGGCATAGCCGCAGCCAGTTCCCTCTCTCTGTCCATGATGCACCAGGCTCATGCGTCCGCTACGCCGGCAGCCGGGACTGGCGAGGTCACCCAGATACGCTCCATCTGCACGCATTGCTCGGTCGGCTGTGGCATCTATGCTGAAGTGGAAAACGGCGTCTGGACCGGGCAGGAACCCGCCTTTGACCACCCCTTCAATCGCGGGGCACACTGTGCCAAGGGCGCCTCGGTGCGCGAGCACGGCCACGGCGAGCGCCGCCTGAAATACCCGACCAAGCTCGTCAATGGCAAGTGGACCAGGGTCTCCTGGGAGCAGGCTATCAGCGAGATCGGCGACCAGATGCTGGCCATTCGCGAGCAATCCGGCCCGGATTCTGTCTACTGGCTGGGTTCGGCCAAGTACAACAACGAGCAGGCCTACCTGTTCCGCAAGTTTGCCGCGCTCTGGGGTACCAACAACGTTGATCACCAGGCGCGCATCTGTCATTCCACCACGGTTGCCGGTGTTGCCAACACCTGGGGCTACGGCGCCATGACCAATTCCTACAACGACATCCACAACAGCAAGGCGATCCTGATCATCGGCGGCAACCCGGCCGAGGCGCACCCGGTATCGTTGCAGCACATCTTCCAGGCTACGGAGCGCAACAATGCGCCGTTGATCGTGATCGATCCGCGCTTCACCCGCACCGCGGCGCATGCCGATTTGTTCATGCGTATCCGGCCCGGTACCGATGTTCCAGTAGTCTGGGGCATGCTCTGGCATGTCTTCGAGAACGGTTGGGAAGACAAGGAGTTCATCAGGCAACGTGTCTATGGCATGGACGCGATCCGTGCAGAAGTGGCGAAGTGGACGCCGGATGAAGTCGAACGGGTCTCCGGGGTGCCGGAAGAGACCATCAAGCATGCCGCGAAAATCATGGCAGAACATCGCCCGGGGACGTTTATCTGGTGCATGGGTGGCACGCAGCACACCATCGGCAACAACAACACCCGCGCCTACTGCGTGTTCCAGCTGGCGCTCGGCAACATGGGTGTCGCCGGTGGCGGCACCAATATTTTCCGCGGACATGACAATGTGCAGGGCGCTACCGACTTCGGCGTGCTCAGTCATACCCTGCCGGGTTACTACGGGCTGACGGAAGGCGCCTGGAAACACTGGGCCAAGGTCTGGGATGTCGATTACGACTGGCTGGTCGGGCGCTTCGACAAGGAGGAACACCCGGGCGACTTCTTCGGTGAAGAAGGGTCATCCGATAAAGTCGTCGTGCCCATGAACGAAAACGGTATTCCTGTTTCACGCTGGATCGACGGCGTGCTCGAAGAAAAGACTAACATCGCGCAGCGCGACAACCTCAAGGCCATGGTGTTCTGGGGGCATGCCCCGAACAGCCAGACGCGCGGCGCCGAGATGAAGGATGCGATGGAGAAGCTGGATCTGATGGTTATCATCGATCCGTATCCAACGGTCAGTGCCGTCATGCACGACCGCACCGATGGCGTCTACCTGCTGCCGGCAGCCACACAGTTCGAAACCTATGGCTCGGTGACGGCCTCGAATCGCTCCCTGCAATGGCGTGACAAGGTCATCGACCCGTTGTTTGAGTCGCTGCCGGACCACACCATCATGTACAAGTTCGCCAGCAAGCTGGGTTTCGCCAACGAGTTGTGCAAACACATTGCGGTGGAAAATGATGAGCCCGATATCGAGGACATCACCCGCGAATTCAACAGGGGCATGTGGACCATCGGCTATACCGGCCAGAGTCCGGAACGGCTGAAGCAGCACCAGCAGAACTGGCATACCTTCGATTTCACCAGCCTGGAGGCCAAGGGCGGGCCGGCCAACGGCGACTACTATGGCCTACCCTGGCCCTGCTGGGGTAGCGCCGAGATGGGACATCCCGGCACGCCCAACCTGTACGACACCAGCAAGCCGGTGGCACGCGGTGGCCTGAATTTCCGTGCCCGCTTCGGCGTCGAACACGAAGGCGTCAACCTGCTGTCCGAAGGCTCCTACCCGGTCGGCAATGAAATCAAGGACGGGCATCCGGAATTCACTGCCGACATGCTGAAGAAGCTTGGCTGGTGGAGCGACCTGACCGACGCCGAGCAACAGCAGGCCGAGGGCAAGAACTGGAAGACGGATCTTTCCGGTGGCATCCAGCGGGTCGCCATCAAGCATGGCTGCGCACCGTTTGGCAACGCCAAGGCCCGTGCCGTCGTCTGGACCTTTCCCGATCCGGTCCCGATACACCGCGAACCGCTGTATACCTCGCGTCGTGACCTGGTGGAAAAATATCCGACGTACGAGGACCGCAAGACCTTCTATCGCCTGCCGACCCGTTACGCTTCGATCCAGGCGAAGGACTACACCGGCGACTATCCACTGATCATGACCAGCGGCCGGCTGGTGGAGTATGAGGGTGGCGGTGACGAAACCCGTTCCAATCCCTGGCTGGCGGAATTGCAGCAGGACATGTTTGCCGAGATCAATATTGTCGATGCCAACAACAACGGTATCAGGGACGGCCAGCAGATCTGGGTGGCGTCGCCGGAAGGTACGCGCATCAAGGTCATGGCCAAGGTGACCCAGGACGGCGTCGCTGCCGGGGTGGTCTGGCTGCCGTTCCACTTCGGCGGCCATTTCCAGGGCAGGGACCTGCGCGACAAATACCCGAAGGGCAGTGACCCCTATGTGCTCGGTGAGGCCTGCAACACGGCATTCACCTACGGGTACGATTCCGTTACCCAGATGCAGGAAACCAAGTGTTCCCTGTGTAGCATCAGCCGCGCTTGAGACAGGAAGGAGACGCGATCATGGCCCGAATGAAATTCCTCTGCGATGCCGAACGCTGCATCGAATGCAACGCCTGCGTCACGGCATATAAAAACGAAAACAATGTACCCTGGGGTGTCAACCGGCGTCGCGTGGTCACCATCAATGATGGGTCGCCGGGTGAGCGCTCCATGTCGGTGGCCTGCATGCATTGCTCGGATGCGCCCTGTGCGGCAGTCTGTCCGGTCGACTGTTTCTACTTCACCGATGACGGCGTGGTGCTGCATGACAAGGATGTTTGCATCGGCTGCGGGTATTGCTTCTATGCCTGCCCGTTTGGTGCACCGCAGTTTCCGCAGGACGGGGTCTTCGGGCAGCGCGGCAAGATGGACAAGTGCACCTTCTGCGCCGGTGGTCCCGAGGCGGACAACTCCCCCGAGGAGCGTGCCAAGTACGGCAGCAACCGGCTGGCCGAGGGCAAGCTGCCCTTGTGCGCGGAGATGTGTGCCACCAAGGCGCTGCTCGCCGGTGATGGGGATACCGTTTCATCTATCTTTCGCGAACGCGTGACCTGGCGTGGCTCGGCCGGTATGTCCTGGGGCTGGGGTGTAGCCTATGGCAAGCCCGGCGTGCGCGCGGGCAAGGCGATCGAGGGCAAGGCGACTGGCGGTGAATAGCCAGACAGCGTTGCAGCGTTGATGTCAGGAGGTTACCGGTTCGGTTATAGCGCGAGGGGAGGAGCCTGCACGTATGCCCATTAACAAGCAGTCACGCATCCGGCGCCATCGTATGGTAGTTTTTTCACTGCTGTCGCTGCTGGTGCTGACGCTGGTATTGCCGCTGATCCCCTATGCCGTAGCTGAGCTCGGCGCTACGACTGGCAAGGTGGTGAATCCGGGCGCGGAGCTGTGGCGTGACGTGCGTCAGCGTGACCGCACCCTGGCCGGCAGTACCCAGGTCAGGGGGGTGGATACCGCTATCCTGATCAATGTGTACGGCGAGGACTGGCGAGTATTCCGCATGCAGCGGCTGATCCCCTATGGCGCCGCGCTGATGGGAGCCGTGTTATCTGTCATCCTGCTGTTCTACCTGGTGCGTGGCCCGTTGCGGATGCAGGGCGGTCCCGCGGGAAACAGGATCCAGCGCTTTACCGTGTTCGAGCGTACCACCCACTGGTTTACCGTCAGCGTGTTCTGGTTGCTGGCGCTGACTGGCCTGATACTGTTGTATGGCCGTTATGTGCTCATTCCATTGCTTGGTCCCGATGGTTTCGGGCTGACGGCCTCGGCCTGCAAGGAGGCGCATAACCTGTTCGGCCCGATGTTCCTGGTTGCGATCCTGATGCTGTTCGTGACTTTCGTGAAAGACAACATATATGCACGTGGCGACATGACGTGGCTGCTCAAGGGCGGAGGCATGCTCGGTGGCGGACATGTGAGTGCCGGCCGTTTCAATGCCGGCGAAAAGATCTGGTTCTGGATTGCCGTGCTCGGAGGCAGTGTGCTTTGCGTGACCGGGCTGATCCTGGACTTTGCTGTGTTCGGCCAGGGCCGTGAGGTAATGGCGCTGTCGCATGTGCTGCATGGCATCGTGGCACTGATCGTTATCAGCGTGTCATTCGGGCATATCTATCTTGGAACCGCCGGTGTCGAGGGTACGCTGGGCAGCATGACCACCGGGTACGTCGATGAGGCCTGGGCAAAATCACATCACGATCGCTGGTATGCAGAGGTAAAGGCGTCCGCGGCAGGGCAGGGTGAAACAGAACCGGCCGGTGGTGGCAGTGCCGCCACCGGTGTTACCAGTCCGGCACGGGATGGGTGAAGAGCGCGACCAGGGGCAGCACTCTCTCCCTGCAGGAGAGCGGGTTTATCGGACGGCAGTGACATAAGGATGGATCATGTTTGGACAGCTCGTTAACGGAATCTTCTGGGATATAGCGCTGTGGGTGTTCGCCATCGGCGTGTCCTGGCGCATCCTGTCGATCTTCCGGGTGCGCAACAAGCCGGATTTCTCGGTGCCGCGCGGCTCGGGTCTGGCCGGTGCCATCGGCGCCAACATCCGGCGATTCATGCCGCGTGCCGAGATGCGTTCGCGTACCCGTATACATATTGTCGCCGGCTACCTGTTTCACGTCGGCCTGTTTGCCCTGTTGTTTTTCGCAGCACCACATGTTCTGTTCGTCAAGACAGAAACAGGACTGGTCTGGACACCGATGCCGTACTGGGCGTTTATCGTATCAGCGCAACTTGCCTTTATCGGGCTGCTGCTGTTGTGGATTCACCGGGTTATGCACCCGGTAACCCGGCTGATCTCGGATGCCGATGACCATATTGCCGCGATCCTGACGTTTGTTGTCATGCTGACCGGGTGCATGGCACTGATCGAGCAATTCGACGGCCTGCGGGTATTCCACCGTTTCACGGTCGAGCTGCTGATGGTGTACTTCCCGTTCAGCCGGTTGATGCATGCCTTTATGTTCATCCCTAGCCGTGCGTTTACCGGCGCCTGGTTCGGCCGGCGCGGCGTTAAGGCCTGAACAGTGGCTGACAGATTGTCAACGAGGAGCGGAACATGAGTGACAGACTGGCGCGTGGTATCGAGGCCATGCGGGCACAGATGGACACCCGCGTGATGTCCTATATGTCCAGCTGCGTGCATTGCGGCATTTGTGCGGAGGCGTGCCTGTTCTACACGGAAACGGGTGATGCCCGCTACACGCCGATCTACAAGACCGAGCCCCTGCGCAAGCTGTGGCGTCAGGAATATACCTTCTGGGGCAAGCTCGCCACCAGCATGGGACTGGGTAAACAACTGACCGAGGCCGACCTCGCCGACTGGGAAACACTGGTCTACGACGGCTGTACCATGTGCAGCCGCTGCAGCATGGTGTGCCCGGTGGGTATCGATATCGCCTATCTCATCCGCAAGGTGAAGGAGGGCCTGGCTGCAGCGGGTTTCTCGCCGCCGGACCTGGTCGAGGCCGGCAAGCGGGCGCTGGAAATCGGCAGCCCCATGGGCGTCACCCTGGCGACCCTGAAAGCCACCATCCGGGTGCAGGAACAGGAGACCGGCCTGCAGATCCCGCTTGACCAGGAGGGTGCCGAGTACCTGTTGTTGCTGTCGTCCGGTGAAATTGCCGGCTTCCCGGAATTCATCGGGTCGGTGGCGAAGATATTCAAGGCCGCCGGCGTGTCCTGGACCCTCAGCGGCGACTACTTCGAGGCCACCAATACCGGCGTGCAACTCGGCAACTCGAAACTGGCGGCAACGCTGGTCGAGCGCATCGTGGCCGCAGCCGGAAAGCTGAACGTGAAAGCCGTTATCAGTCCCGAGTGCGGCCACGCCTACTCCACCATTCGCTGGGATGCCCCGAATTTCATTGGCCGGCCGCTGCCGTTCAGGGTGGTGCATATCATGGAACTGCTGGATGAGTTGCGGCGCGATGGACGTCTGAAAACCGACGGCGTTACCGACGAACGGCTCAGCTACCATGACCCCTGCAACGCCAGTCGCCGCGGCGGTGTGCTGGATCAGCCGCGCAAGCTGCTGAATATGGTGGCGCCGAACTTTGTCGAGCTGCCCGAGACCGGCGACATGAACTGGTGCTGTGGTGGTGGCGGCGGCGTGAGCTCCAACGAGCGTGCCAACGCGTTGCGCCTCCGGGTATTCAGTGCCAAGAAGCGGCAGCTGGATGCGGTAAACGTACAGGGACTGGTCACCGCCTGTTCAAACTGCCGGCACATGCTGCAGGACGGCCTGGAAGCAAACGACATGCAGGATATCGAGCTGCTGGGCGTGACCGAGTTGATTGCCAGTCACCTGGTCGAGGAGCATGGCTGACCCTGGCTAGCTACGGCAGCATCGATCCGCTACAGCGCTACAGGTCTTCGGCATGCCACTCGCCGCTGCGACCGCCGGACTTGTGCAGCAGGCGCACGCCGTCGATTACCATGCCACGGTCAACGGCCTTGCACATGTCGTAGATGGTCAGCGCGGCCACGGAGGCGGCAGTGAGCGCCTCCATTTCCACCCCCGTCGCACCCTTGAGCCGACAGGCCGTGATGATGTGTACGCGGCTGCCTGGCTTGTCCAGCACGATGTCGACGTCGATGCCGGTCAGCATCAGGGGGTGGCACAGGGGAATGAGGTCGGCACAGCGCTTGGCGGCCTGGATGCCGGCGATGCGGGCAACGGCAATGACATCGCCTTTCTTGTGTCCGCCGCTCTCGATGAGCACAAGCGTTTGTCCCGACATCCGCACCCAGGCTTCGGCGCGCGCCTCGCGTGCGGTCTCCGGCTTGTCGCCGACATCGACCATGCGGGCCGTGCCATGGGCGTCGATATGGGTTAAATTGTTCATTGGGGGTATCCTTGAAACAGATTGTGAATATTGCCCATGAAACAGTATTTTGCAAATCTTCTTTGCCTGGCTCTCGCGTTGTTTGCCACGCTTGCCATGGCCGGTGAGCCAGCGCTGGTGCGCATGGCGACCACCACGAGCACGGAAAATTCCGGCCTGTTTGACGTGATACGGCCGGTTTTCGAACAGGCGCTCGGCATCCGGGTGCATATTATTGCCGTCGGTACCGGCAAGGCGCTGGAGCTGGGGCGGCGCGGCGATGTCGATCTGGTGCTGGTGCATGCAAAGGCGGCCGAGGAGGCCTTCGTCAGGGACGGCTACGGCCTTGTACGCCACGAGATCATGTACAACGATTTTGTGATTGTCGGGCCGCCCGCGGACCCGGCCGGGGTGCGGGGCCTGCAGGATGCCGGCAAGGCCTTCGCGAAAATCGCCGCGGCATCCGCAACCTTCGTGTCGCGCGGTGATGACTCGGGCACGCACAAGAAAGAGAACGCCATCTGGCAGCAGGCGGCTGTTCGACCGCAGGGTGCCTGGTACCGCCAGGTCGGCCAGGGCATGGGCAGCACGCTGCAGATCGCCGGGGAAATGGCCGGCTACACGCTGGTCGACCGCGGCACCTGGCTGGCGTACAAGGCCAGCAGCCCGCTGGCTTTGCTGGTAGCGGGCGGGGAGGGACTGAAGAATCCCTATGGCATCATTGCCGTCAATCCAGAGCGCTTCCCGGACGTCAATTACAGGGATGCGCAGCGCCTGATCGACTGGTTTGACTCGCCCGAGGCGCACGCCCTGATTGCCGGCTACCAGGTCGATGGGGAACAGTTGTTCTACCCGGTAGCGAAATAATTAATGGACAGTCTGACCGCCGCCACTGCCGAATCATTCCGTCTGCTGTTCTCGGGCAATGCAGATCTGTGGATCATTATCTTCACCTCGTTCAGCGTATCGGTGAAGGCGATCCTGATCGCCGCGCCGCTTGCCTTCGTGGTGGCCTTCATGATGGCCCACCTGCGCTACCCGGGAAGGCGTGCCATGGTCGCCGGTTTCAGTGCCCTGCAGTCGATACCGGCCGTTGTCGTCGGCCTGACTGTCTACCTGGTATTGTCGCGCAGCGGCCCACTCGGTGACCTCAAGCTGTTGTTCACCCACACCTCCATGGTCATCGGCCAGATCCTGCTGTCGCTTCCCCTGCTGGTCGCCCTGAGTCACGCGGCATTCCAGGCCGCTGACCGCCGGGTCTGGGAAACCTCCATCACCCTTGGCGCAACGCCCGGCCGCGCCTTCCTGACACTGGTACATGAGGTGCGTTTCGGCCTGATCGCCGCCTTGATTGCCGGTTTCGGGCGCATTATTGCCGAGGTCGGCTGTTCGATGATGGTCGGGGGAAATATACTGGGCTACACGCGCAACATACCAACGGCGATTGCACTGGAGACAACCAAGGGCGAGTTCGCACAGGCCATAGCGCTGGGGATGGTACTGCTGACACTGGCCTTGCTCCTGAACGGAATGCTGGCGTTTTTCCAGGGCCGCGGGGTGATGACATCATGAAGGAAATACTGCGCTACAACGGCCTGCGCAAGTCGGTTCACGGCCGGCCGGTACTCGCTATCGATGCACTGGAAATTCATGAGCGCTGCTGTGTCGCCCTGAGCGGCAGGAACGGCGCAGGCAAGTCGACGCTCATGCGGATCATCGCCGGCCTCGAGACGCCGGACAGCGCGACAATCCGCTTCGAGGGGCAAGCGCTGTCGTGGCGCCGGGTCTGCAAGCGGATGCATGGCCAGGTTATCTACCTGCACCAGAATCCCTACCTGTTCGATCGCAGCGTGACTGACAATATTGCCTATGGTTTGCGCCGCCGCGGCCTGTCGCTGCGGGAGATATCCAGCAAGGTTTCGGAGGCACTGGACTGGGCCGGTATCGGTCACCTGCAGTTGCGCAACGCGCATGACCTGTCGGGTGGCGAGCGGGCGCGGGTTGCCTTTGCGCGTGCCCGGATCCTCCGCCCGCGGATCCTGTTGCTGGACGAACCGACCGCCAACATGGACTACGAGTCGCGCGGCCAGGCCTACCGCATGATCAAGCAGCTGAAGGATGATGGCGTCAGCATAATGATCGCGACCCATGAATTTCAAACCATCGCACACTTGTGTGATGATCACCTGTCACTGGAATCGGGTGTGCTCAAGCTGCAGCCAATGGAAAAGGAAGTCGGTGAACGCAAGATCATCCCCTATGGCTGAGCGGTGCGGCAAGCGGCCGCAGTTTCCACGATATTGGAACAGCATTAACCCTCGCCCGACGGGGGAAGGGCGCTGGCATGCTGGCTGCCAGGCGGATTGCTTCCCTGTTACGCCCGCACGGAGACGTTTCGGCATTCCATGCTGATTTGAAACAAACACTTTCAGGATATCTGCTATGCATGGAAATGAAATACAGCATCAACCCAGCTGTGAAGACGAACTGAACACCGGCCTGCTCACCGTCGCGGAGGCGCAGGCACGGATCCTCGCAGGTGTCACGCCGGTCTCAGTGTCTGAAACCCTCCCGGTGCGCGAGGCACTGGGGCGCGTGCTTGCACAAGACATCGTTTCCCCGATAGACGTTCCCTCGTACACCAATTCCGCGATGGATGGCTATGCCGTGCGTGCCGCCGATCTGCCTGCCAGTGGCGTGCGCGAATTCCCGGTGCCCGGCACCTCCTGGGCCGGGCGCCCGTGGCTGACGCCCATTGAACCAGGCCAGGCGGTGCAGATCATGACCGGTGGCATGATGCCGGCAGGCGCGGATACGGTCGTGATGCAGGAGCAGGTCGAACGTGAAGGTGATACGGTGCGCATCGGCGGCGGTCACCGTTGCGGGCAGAACGTACGCGCGGCCGGTGAGGACCTGGCCGCTGGTCAGCAGGTCTTCTCGGCAGGCAAGCAGCTGACAGCAGCCGATATCGGTGTGCTGGCTTCACTCGGGATGAGCGAGGTCAGTGTCTATCGCCGGCTGAAGGTGGCCTTCTTTTCCACCGGCGATGAACTGCGCTCGGTGGGCGAGACGCTGGGTCCCGGCGAGATCTACGACAGCAACCGCTATACCCTGTATGGCATGCTGAAGAAACTCGATGTCGAGATCATCGACATGGGTGTGGTGCGCGACAGGCGCGAGCTTGTCGAGCAGGCGTTTCATGATGCCGCAGCCAGCGCCGACGCCATCATTACCTCCGGCGGTGTGTCGGTGGGCGAGGCAGACTTCGTCAAGGAGACGCTGGAGAAGCTCGGCAACATGGCGTTCTGGAAGATTGCCATGAAGCCCGGGCGGCCGGTGACTTTCGGCCGGATCAACGATGCGGTGTTCTTCGGTCTGCCGGGGAACCCGGTCTCGGTCATGGTGACCTATTTCCAGTTCGTTCGTCCGGCGCTGCTGAAGATGGCCGGGGAGACCGGGGCCCTCGGGGCCTTTACACTGCGCGCGCGCGTGACCTCCGCATTGAGAAAACGCCCCGGCCGCTATGAATTCCAGCGTGGTGTGCTGGAACAATCCGCCCCGGGCAAATTTACCGTGCGCAGTGCCGGTGCGCAGGGTTCCGGTATCCTGCGTTCCATGAGCGAAGCCAACTGCTTTATCCTGCTCGACCCTGACCGCACCAGTGTAGAGATCGGTGAGGAAGTCGAAGTCCAGCCATTTCAAAACCTGATTTGAGGCGCGAGAGACAGCATGCCAGACAACCCCAATAAACGTGAATTCAAGCCGCTGAATATCGCCGTTATGACGGTGTCCGATACACGTACCGAAGCGACAGACAAGTCCGGTGACACGCTGGTAAATCTGCTGACCGGGGCCGGCCATACGCTGGCCGAAAAGCGTATCGTCCCGGATGATATCTACCGGATACGCGCGGCTGTCTCGCAGTGGATTGCCGATGCTGGCATCAATGCGGTAATCACCACGGGTGGTACCGGCATCACGGGGCGAGACAGCACGCCGGAAGCCATTACGGTCCTGTTCGACAAGCAGATCGACGGCTTCGGCGAGGTGTTTCGCGCCGTGTCCTTCGAGGAGATCAATACCTCGACCATCCAGTCGCGGGCTGTGGCCGGCGTCGCCAACGCCACTTTCATCTTCTGCCTGCCGGGGTCCACCGGCGCCTGCCGTACCGGCTGGGGCAAACTGATCAGCCACCAGCTCGACTACCGCACGCGTCCCTGCAA
>DATKZN010000337.1:0-15173 GCA_035527955.1 Gammaproteobacteria bacterium | reverse complement strand
TACAGAACCCGAGAGGAACACACGGAATGTCCAACCCCCTGTTGATCACCGACGGCCTGCCGCACTTTTCCGAGATCAGGCCGGAACACGTGAAACCCGCCATCGCCGGGCTGCTCGCCGAGGGCCGTGCGCTGGTCGAGCAGCTGCTTGCCGCAAACACAACCTACACCTGGGACAACCTGGTGGAACCGCTGGATGAAATGGACGACCGCATCAACCGTGCCTGGTCGCCGGTCAGCCACATGAATGCGGTCGTCAACACGGAGGCACTGCGCAATGTGTACAACGAGTGCCTGCCGCTGCTGAGCGAGTACGGCACAGAACTCGGCCAGCATGAGGGCCTGTACCAGGCCTTCCGGCAGATCGCCGACGGCGACGAATACCGGCGCTTCGACACCGCGCAGAAGAAGGTCATCGACAACGCCCTGCGCGATTTCCGCCTGTCAGGCATCGAGCTCGACGCGGCCAAGCGCGACCGTTTCAAGGAGATCATGCAGGAACTCTCGAGTCTGGCCTCGAAATACAGCGACAACGTGCTGGATGCGACCAACGCCTGGCACAAGCTCATCACCAGCGAAGCACAGCTCGCCGGCCTGCCGGAAAGTGCTCGTGCGCTTGCACAGCAGACCGCGCAGCAGCGTGACCAGGACGGCTGGGTATTCACCCTGGAGTTCCCGTCCTACTACCCGGTGATAACCTACGCCGATGACCGTGAGCTGCGCAAGGAGCTTTACACCGCCTATGTCACGCGCGCCTCCGAGCTCGGCCCCACCGCGGGCCTGTACGACAACGGTGCAACCATGGAAAAGATCATGGGTCTGCGCCACGAGGCTGCGCGCCTGCTCGGTTACGCCAACTACGCGGAACGCTCGCTGGCCACCAAGATGGCGGACTCCACCGACCAGGTCATCGGCTTCCTCGAAGACCTGGCAAAGCGCTCGAATATGGCGGCCGAACAGGAGCTGGAAGCGGTGTACCAGTACGCCCATGAGCATGGCCACGACGATGTGCAGGCCTGGGACATCCCGTACTACTCGGAAAAACTGCGCCAGCAGAAGTACGCCATCTCGCAGGAAGAACTGAAGCCCTGGTTCCCCGAGCCACGCGTGGTGGAAGGGTTGTTCGCGATTGTCGGCTACCTGTACGGCCTGCAGATCGAGGCGGTGGAGGGAGTCGACACCTGGCACGAGTCCGTCGACTTCTACCGTATCAGGGACGCGCATGGCACGGTGCGCGGGGAGTTCTTCCTCGACCTGTATGCCCGCCCGCACAAGCGCGGCGGCGCCTGGATGGACGAATGCATCAGCCGGCGCGGCACGGCCAAGGGAGTACAGACACCGGTCGCCTACCTGACCTGCAACTTCTCGCCGCCCATCGGCGATGAACCGGCGCTGTTTACCCACGAGGAAGTCATCACGCTGTTCCACGAGTTCGGCCACGGCCTGCACCACATGCTGACGCAGATCGACTACCCCGGCGTCTCCGGCATCAGCGGCGTGGCCTGGGATGCGGTGGAGCTGCCCAGCCAGTTCATGGAAAACTGGTGCTGGGAGCGTGATGCGCTGGACCTGATCTCGGGACACCATAAAAGCGGCGAGAAGATCCCCGCCGAACTCTACGAACGCATGCAGCGCGCGAAGAACTACCAGTCAGCCATGCAGATGCTGCGCCAGCTCGAGTTCGCGCTGTTCGACTTTCACATACACCGCGACTACGACCCGAAGAAGGGTGCGCGCATACGCCAGACCCTGGAACTCGTGCGCAAGAACGTCGCGGTCGTGCAGCCGCCCGAGTTCAACCGCTTCGAGAACAGCTTCACCCACATTTTCGGCGGCGGTTACGCCGCGGGCTACTACAGCTACAAGTGGGCCGAGGTGCTGTCCGCGGATGCCTTCTCCGCCTTCGAGGAGAGCGGCATCTTCAACCGCGAAACCGGCGAGAAGTTCCTGCGCAGCATCCTCGAACAGGGTGGCTCGCGCGAACCGATGGAACTGTTCGTCGAGTTCCGCGGCCGCGAACCGACCATCGACGCCCTGCTGCGACACTCCGGACTGGCAGCCTGACCTCGCGGCCACGCGCACGACTACAGGGATGTAGGAGGTAGGGCAACGCAAGGAGCAGTTGCCGAGAGACGCAGAGTACGCAAAGAGGCGCAGAGAAAATATATTACTGGTAGAAACTGCATGTTCTGACAGCGACTTCTTCAATCAGGCCGAAGTATGGATGCACCCCTTTGGTCATCCAAATTTCTTGCCATGATGATTGAAAACAAGCCGTCCGGAGCAATCGTCGACGCCTCCCATGAAGTACATTCCGCGCCTGGACCGGGATTGCTGGAGTCTGTTTACGAAGAGGCGTGGCCTATGAGCTCAGGCAGCGAAAGCTTGTCATAGCAAGGCAGGCCACGCTGGCCGTGTCTTACAAAGGTCTCACGATACCGGATGCGTTCAGGATCGATCTGCTGGCCGGAAACAGGGTTATCGTCGAGCTGAAGGCCGTTGATACAATCACGAGCGTGCACAAAAAGCAGCTGCTTACATACCTGAAGCTTTCGGGCTACAAACTGGGCCTTCTGATAAACTTCAATACCGATCTGATCAAGAACGGCATCACCAGAATGGTAAACGGATTATAGGCAATGACCATTTTTACTCTGCGTATCTCTGCGTGCCTCTGCGTCTCTGCGCGAGGAAAACAATGAAAATAGCCACCTGGAACGTCAACTCCCTCAAGGTACGTCTGCCGCATGTGCTCGACTGGCTCACCGCCGCCGAAGCTGATGTGCTGTGCCTGCAGGAGACAAAGCTCACCGACGAGAACTTTCCGGTTGATGCCATCCGCGAGGGCGGGTATCACGTCGTCTACGCGGGACAGAAGACCTACAACGGCGTCGCCATCATCAGCAAGACCGAGGCCAGCGATGTCATCACCGACATCCCCGGCCTCGATGACCCGCAACGACGCATCCTCGGCGCCACCATCGACGGTGTCCGCGTCCTCAACCTGTACGTGGTCAACGGCCAGGAAGTCGGCAGCGTGAAATACGACTACAAGCTGCACTGGCTGGGCAAGGTGGCGGACCATATCCGCGAGCAGCTGAAGTCGCACCGGCAATTCGTCACGCTGGGTGATTTCAACATCGCGCCTGAAGACCGCGACGTGCATGACCCCGAGGCATGGCGCGAACGCATCCTGTGCAGCACGCCGGAACGGCAGGCGCTGCAGAAAATCATCGAGCTGGGATTAAGCGACGTGTTCCGCCGCTTCGAGCAGGAGGACGGCAGCTTCAGCTGGTGGGATTACCGCGCCGCGGCGTTCCGGCGCAACATGGGCCTGCGCATTGACCTGATACTGGCCAGCCAGGCGCTGGCCGGGAAATGCACGGCCTGCAGCATCGACAGGGAACCGCGCCGGCTGGAGCGGCCGTCGGACCACGCGCCGGTGGTGGCCGAATTCAGTCTGTAAAACAGGACTTCAGCCCCGACTCCAGGTCGGGGTATTGCAGCTCGATGCCGAGCGCGTTCAGCAAGCGGTCATTGCGCATGCGCCGCGAGTCATTCAGGAACGACAGCATGCCCGCGCTCAGCACGGCATCTGCCTCGTCACGCGCCACCACCGGTGGACGCGGCAGGCCGGCGGCATCGGCGACGCGGAAGAAGTAGTCTGTCATGTTGCCCGGATGGCCGTCGCTGACGTTGTAGACGGTGTCCGCCTTATCCGAATCCATGGCCGCAACACAGATAGCGGCAAGATCTTCAGCGTGGATGCGGTTGGTGTACGGCGCCTCCTCCTCGCGCAACACCGGCAGGCCCTGGCGCAGCCGCGCCAGTGGCAGCTTGCCCGGCCCATAGATGCCCGGCACGCGCAGGATGATCCACTGTACGCCATGCGCCTGCGCCCACGTCGACAGCTGCCGTTCCGCATCGAGGCGGCGCCGGCCGCGCGCGTTGGTCGGGTTCGCCGGCTGGTCCTCGTCGATCCAGGCACCACCACAGTCACCGTACACTGCACTGGTGCTGATGTAGACGATGCGGCGCGGCGCCCCGAGCGCGGCCAGCACGTGCGTCATGCGCGTGTCCCTGTCGCCGTCACCCGGCGGCGGCGCGAAATAGAAGATATCCCGGAAGCCGGCAAGCAGTGGCGGCAGGTCAAGGTCGAGATCGCTCTGCAGCGTCTCGATGCCGATGCCGGCCAGATCGCCGGCACTTGCCGCGCTGCGCACCAGCCCGGTCACGGCACGCCCACGCTTCCCGAGCAGCGTTGCCACATGCCGGCCAATATAGCCGCAACCTACGATAAGCACAGGATTATCCGGTTTATCTTCCATATCAAATCAGCGACAATGCCAGCCCCTTTGCAATAATCAGAATGCGCATGACCTACCGTGTCACCATCCAGTCAAGCGGCCACTCATTCACCGTCGATGACTCCGAAAGCGTGCTGGATGCCGCCCTGCGCCAGGGTGTTATTCTGCCATACGGCTGCCGCAATGGCGCCTGCGGCTCGTGCATGGGCGTGCTGGCCAGCGGCAAGGTGGCCTATCCCAAAGGCACGCCGCCGGCCCTGAACGAACAGGACGCCGCGGCCAGCAAGGCGCTGTTCTGCCAGGCGCGGGCCGCTAGCGACCTGCTGATCGAGGTGCGCGAGGTCGACGCGGCGCGCGATATCGAGGTCAAGACCCTGCCGTGCCGCGTGGAAAAGCTCGAACACCTGGCGCACGATGTGATCCGCATCTACCTGAAGCTGCCGGCCAATGACCGCATGCAGTTTCTCGCCGGTCAGTACATCGACGTGCTGATCAAGGACCACGAGCCACGCGCCTTCTCTATCGCCAACGCGCCGCATGACGACCGGTTCATCGAGCTGCACATACGCTACGTCGAGGGCGGGCTGTTCACTGACCAGGTGTTCCACAGCATGAAGGCAAAGGCCATGTGGCGCATCCGCGGCCCGCTCGGCACCTTCTTTCTGCGCGAGGATTCCCGGCGTCCGTCCATCCTGATCGGCGGCGGCACCGGCTTCGCGCCCATCAAGGGCATCCTGGAACACGCCTTCGAGATCGGCATCGACAAGCCACTGCACCTGTTCTGGGGCGTGCGCGCCAAACGCGACCTGTATCTGGATGCGCTGCCACAACAGTGGTTGAAGGACCATCCCGGCTTCCGCTACACGCCGGTGCTGTCCGAACCGCAGGAAGGCGACGACTGGGACGGTGCCACCGGCTTCGTCACCGATGCCGTCTTGCAACAATATCCCGACCTGTCCGGCCACGACGTCTACATGAGTGGCCCGCCGGTGATGGTGCATGCCGGCCACGACCTGTTCATGCAGCACGGCCTGGACGAATCGCGCTTCTTCTCCGATGCCTTTGAATACGCCGCCGTCGCGGAGAGCATCAAGGGGCTGAAGCACGACCGAGACTAGTTTCCTCGCGCACGACTATATGGATGGACTCGGTAGAGCGAAGCAGGATGCCAGAGCCGAGGGCATCAAAAGTAGGCGCCCCGAGGCGACGCAAGGAGCAGTTGCCGAAAGACACCAAGGTGCAAAGAAAAACCGGGTTGCCTGCAGGAGCGGATGTCGTCCGCGAACAATTTTATCGCATGATGCGCACATACCCGCGTCCCTGCACGACCAGCCACATTTGCTGCAGTTAGTTTGGGAGATCTCGTGAGCCAGGACAAAAATACAATTGAATGCCCCAATTGCGGATTCAATATTGATGTAAACGAGATTCTTTACCATCAACTGGATGAAGAACTGAAAAAGAAATACAACGATCAACTGGCAAAGGAAAAGCGGAATTTCAACGCCCGGGAGGATCAACTGAGAACCGAGCGGGAAAACCTGGAAAAGGAAAAATCCGGGATTGAAGAAAAGGTCGCCCATATGATCCAGCTGGGGATCAGGGACGAAAAAAAGGTACTGGAGAAATCGATCAAGCAGCAAGTGGAGGATGAACAGGCCGACCGCATCAAGGCCATGCAGTCCGAGTTAAACGACAAATCCGAAAAAGTAAAGGAACTGAACAAATCAAAGTCAGAGATCGAACGACTCAAGCGTGAAAAAGAGGAGCTGCGCGATACGATAGAACTCGAGAGCCAGAAAAGACTCAGCCTGCAGCTTGCCGAGGAACGGGAAAAGATAAGAAAAGCCGAAGAGGCAAAGGCGACAATGAAGTTGTCCGAGCAGGAACTGATGATCACACAGCTCAAGGACCAGCTTCAGGAGGCGCATCGCAAGGCACAACAGGGCTCCATGCAGATACAAGGTGAGGCACAGGAGCTTGTAATCGAGGATTGGCTGTCAAGCCGGTTTCCGCTCGACACGATCGAGGAAATAAAAAAAGGTGCGCAGGGAGCGGATTGCCTGCAAATTGTTAACACAAGAACACGCCAGAACTGCGGTTCGATATATTACGAAAGCAAGAGAACAAAGGCCTTCCAGCCCGCATGGATAGAAAAGTTCAAAGCCGATATTCGGGATAGAAACGCGAATATCGGCGTGCTTGTAAGCGAAGTCATGCCCTCCGACATGGACCGCATGGGCCTCAAGGATGGCATATGGATTTGCACCTTCGAAGAATTCAAGGGACTGTGCACCGTTCTGCGTGAATCGATTATCGAATTGAGCAGGGCAATCACCACGCAGGAAAACAAGGGCGAAAAAATGGGCATGCTCTATGATTTTCTGACCAGCAATGAATTCCGGCTGCAAATAGAAGCAATCGTTGAAGGGTTTACGCAGATGCAAACGGATCTGGAGTCGGAAAAGCGTTCAATGCAGGGGATCTGGAAAAAAAGAGAAAAGCAGATACAGAAAGTATTATTGAATACCAATCACATGTATCACTCAATCAGAGGGATTGCGGGGAGCGCTATCCAGGCAGTTCCATTACTGGAGCTCGACCGGGAAGAAGACGATGAGTTTGATGAGTGAGGCCAGGAGCGGCTGGATTCCGGTTGTGCTCATCAGCATGCCATTGGCCTTCACCATCCTGTCAAACAGCTTCCGGGGCCCTGAACTTGAAACCGGATGACAGTGATTTCCTGGAAGTGGTTGGTGCCACCCCGCTGGTATCCATTGACCTCATTGTGCGTGACGGGGAAGGGCGCATGCTGGTCGGCATGCGGAGGAACGAGCCGGCGAAGGGGACATGGTTTGTACCGGGCGGCCGGATCCGCAAGGACGAAACACTTGCCCGGGCGCTGGCGCGCATCTCGGAATGGGAACTCGGCGTCCCGCTGCATGCTAACGACGTACGGTTTGCGGGTGTGTTCGAGCATTTCTATGCTACCAATTTCGCCGAGGTCGACGGCGTTTCCACGCATTACGTCGTGCTGGCCTATATCGTGAAGCGGGCCTTCAACAGGGATGACCTTCCGGCCGTGCAGCATTCAGAATGGGCATGGCTGTCGCATCCACCGATGGAAAAGGTCCACCCGAACACGCTGGCCTATCTGGCTGTAACGGAAGCCGAGAGCACCTGACCTGGCCATATATCCCTCATCGCATGCGCGGCGTACAGGAAGAAGGTGAAACCGCACAGTCGCCGGGAGACAGCCCGGGCCATACCGCGATCGACCAGCAAAGCAATCCTCTGGTATTCATGAACAATCGGCTGTAGATCACTTCGTCACCGGGCTCCTCGCAATGGGTGTACAATCGGAGGAAAATCGGGGTAGATCCCTGTTTTGACTAAAATCAGCCGGATCCGGATCACTACTGATTTCCCGAATCACATGCACGACGCCGCCTGAAACAGCGAGCAGGTTGAACCATGCAGCGCTATAAAATTCTTCACCGCACGTACTACAACTTCACCGCCCCTGTGCGTCTCGAACCGCACACGTTGCGCCTGCGTCCGAAGGAAGGCCATGAGCTGCGCATCGAATCCTCAACCCTCAAGATCACACCGACAGCCACCCTGCGCTGGCACCGTGATGCCGAGGATAATTCTGTTGCGATAGCGACCTTCGATTCGCCCGCCAACCAGCTGTTGATCGAGAGTGAAGTCATTCTTCGGCAATACAACCAGGCCCCGCTCGATTTTCTGGTGGCCGATTACGCGATTGACTACCCGTTCGCCTATCAACCGGAGGAATGGGTTGTACTCTCGCCGTATATGAATATCACCGAGCCGGAAGCCAATGAACAGCTCAACCAATGGATTGCGAGCTTCTGGCAGCAAGGTGAACGAATCCAGACTTACGCCTTGTTACAGCGCCTCGGCATCCATATTCAACAGTCGCTGCAGTATCAACTGCGCGAGGAGCCGGGTGTTCAATCCGTCCTGGAAACACTGTCTTGCGGCACCGGTTCCTGCCGCGACTCGGCCTACCTGTTCATCGAGGCCGCGCGGCGCCTGGGTTTCGCAGCACGTTTTGTCAGCGGTTACCTCAACTCCCCACCCTCATCAGCCAATTACGGTGCGACCCATGCCTGGGCCGAAATCTTCCTACCGGGTGCGGGCTGGAAGGGCTTCGACCCCACCATCGGGGAAGTCGCGGGAACCAATCACATCGCTGTTGCGGTGGCCCGGTTGCCCGAATCCGTGCCGCCGATAGCCGGTTCGTTCGTCGGGCTTCCTGGCGCGAGTCTCGACGTGGGGGTATGGGTGACCGAATTGTAGTCAGGCCGGTCCACTGCGACCGGATCTGAATTTTGTTATCCGGCAGCCGTGCCTGTATGACATATGGCACGCCCATGAATGCCGGCATCGGACAGGGTGGGACCATGCCGCTTTTTCTGCCCGCTTGCCCATGCCGTTGAAACGCCGGATCAGGTCATCATCAAAACGCGGCGTTCCGTGGACCTGAAAAGAATAATAACAACCGGTGGAACAGCCGCTTTTACTACTGCCGCTGTCTACTTCAGCCCGCTCGATCCCCATACCCTCTATGTCAACGTGCAGCACTCCGTAGTACCGGACGGCGACGGCACGTGGGCCATCAGCCGCAAGCGTGGACGCAGGGACTAGCGGGACAACGCCGCCTCAATCGCACTCTGCCTCTGGCGGCCTTCGGGCCGCTTTTTTCCGGGCAGCACAGAAAAATGGCGGTAGATTCGTTCGCGGACCGCGTCCGCTCCTACACCAACAGCTGCAACAGAAGGGATGAAACAACGGCCGACCTGCGATCGTCCAAATCCGTTCCCGACGAATCTGTCCCGCATTCGCGGGAATGACACCAGTTATCCCTGTGTCCTCCGTGCTCTCTGCGGCTATTTATTGATTTCTCTGCGACTCTGCGCGAGGCAAGCATGGCGTCGGGTTACGGCGCTGCGCGCCTGACCCGACCTACGAACATTAATATAGGTTTTCTTTGCGCCCTTGCTGCCTGGCGCAGGATATTTTTCAGAAAGCAAGCAGCTGTTCGACCCCGGCTATCATCGCCTCGTCGCTGGCATGGCCGGCGATCACCGCGCCCTGCGTGAAGCCCAGTTGCGCGGCCAGTGCTGCCTGGCGTGTACTGGCAACCACCAGCGGAATATCGCGCAGCAGCGGCTGGCCCTGCTCAGCGGCCATGTCGTAGAGATTCTGCAGGGTCTCGTTGCTGGTGACGGTGATGGCGGCGAGATAGCCCGGCTGCAGTAATGCCAGCAGCGTATCCGGATCGACATCGGGGGGCGCGCGGCGGTAGACCTCGACGTATTCCACCGTTGCACCGCGCGCGGTCAGCAACTCGAACAGTGTGTCGCGGCCGCCATTGCCGCGCAGTATCACTACCTGTTGCCCGCTCATGTCCTGCAGTTCATCCAGCGCCAGAAGGCCTTCGCTGCTGTATTCATGTTCAGGCACGAGCGATGCGCGCAGACCGTGCTGTTCCAGCGCCGCGTTCGATGCCAGCCCTACCGCGGCGACCTGCACCGAGGCTGGCCAGTCGCGCCGTGCCAGAATGAAGTCCAGACCGCGCTGCACGGCATTGACACTGATGAAAACGGCCAGGTCGAAGGTATCGAGACGTTCGACCAGCGCCTCGAGCGGGGCGGTACCTTCAGGCGCGCGAATCTCGATGGCGGGAAGTTCGACAGGCAGGCCACCCAGTGCCACGATACGGTCGCACAGACCGCGTGCCTGCGCGGCCGGACGCGTCACCAGGATGCGCGGCTTAGCCTGCATGATGCCGTGGCGGGGTATTGCCGGGGAAACAGGTCATGTGCAACACCGGCAGGTGGCGGCCATGGAGAAAATCACTTCGGGCGGTCAGCCTGCCATGAGCTCTTGCAGTATGACGTCGGCGCCGCGTGCCAGCAGGTCCTCGGCCAGTTCACGGCCCAGCGCCTCGGCCTCTTCGGGCGGTCCGGTGATCGCGCCGCGGATAATATCGCTGCCGTCCGGACGCCCCACCAGCCCGCGCAGCTCCATATTGCCGTCGAGGATTTCCGAATAGCCGGCCACCGGTGCCTGGCAGCCGCCGGCCAGGCGTGCGTTCATGGCACGCTCGGCGCGCGTGCGGGTTGCCGTTGCGGTGTGGTTCAGCGCATCGATCAGGTCGTGCACGCGTGTATCGCCACTGCGGCATTCGATGCCGATGACGCCCTGCGCGATCGCCGGCAGCATCAGCTCGTCCGCCAACGCCAGGGTAATCCGTTCCTGCATGCCGAGCCGCCTGAGGCCGGCACAGGCCAGCACGATGGCGTCGTAGTCACCGGCATCGAGTTTGCCGAGACGCGTACCCACGTTGCCGCGCAGGTCGAGGATTTCCAGGTCCGGGCGCAACGCACGCAGCTGGCACTGGCGGCGCAGGCTGGAGGTGCCGACGCGCGCGCCCTGCGGCAGCGCGGCGATGTCCGCGTAGCGGTTGGAGACAAAGGCATCACGCGGATCCTCGCGCTCGAGGATGGTACGGATCACCAGGCCGTCCGGCAGCTCGGCCGGCACGTCCTTCATGGAATGCACCGCGATGTCCGCGTCACCCTTCAGCATGCCCTGCTCGAGTTCCTTTACAAACAGTCCCTTACCGCCGATCTTGGCCAGCGGGCTGTCGAGCACCCGGTCCCCCTGGGTGGTCATGGCCACCAGCTCGACCGCCAGCCCGGGATGTAATGCCTGCAGGCGCGAGCTGACATGTTCTGCCTGCCAGAGTGCCAGTGGACTCTTGCGCGTCGCAATGCGGATGGCGTCAGTTGACATCGGTGCCGGTCCAGTCTCTAAATAGATGCATGATAAGACAATTATTCTATCTGCTTGTTACCGCGAGTGCAGTATTTTATGCCAGCGCTATGCCGGCCCGGGCGGCGGTCGACGTGCCCTACGGCACCGACCTGCAGCAGGACGGGCGCCAGGCGACCGCACGGCAGCTGCCCATACTGCTGGTGTTCAGCGCAGTCAGTTGCGAATACTGCCGGCAGCTGGAGGACGAGTTCCTCGAACCCATGCTGATCAGCGGCGAGTACACCGACAAGGTCATCATCCGCCGCCTGCTGCTGGACATCGGGCAGCACGCGACCGATTTCGATGGCATGCAACGGGAGGCCGGCGCGATAGCGACCCGCTACAGGGCCTGGCTGACGCCGACCATCGTGTTCCTCGATGGCACCGGCCGGGAAGTGGCGGAACGCATCAAGGGCATCAACACCCCGGAACTGTTCGGCGGCTACCTCGACGCCTGCATCGATACGGCGCTGCTGATGATTCGCGACCCTGCCAGCCCGATTCGCTACGCCGGCTGCGACGCCGTGCGCTAGCGGATACCCTGACCCGCTTTGACCAGCCGGCGCAGGGCGGCGGCGTGGCGGCGGCTGACCGGCAGCCTTTCCTCGATACCGGCCAGTCTCACGCGACAGCGCCCGCCGCCCGCGGCGGCGAGGCCGGTGAGATAGCGCGGGGCGACCAGGGCATTGCGGTGGATGCGGACGAAGCGATCGGCGAATTCCTGAGCCAGCGAGACCAGGGAATCCCGGATCAGCAGGCGTTCGTGGGCGCTGCGAACCCAGACATACTTGTGCTCGGCCAGGAAATAGCGCACCTCGCCGACCGGCACCTGCTGACACCCGCCGTGCGTAACGGCACAGAGATGCGATCGTGCGGCCGCCTGCGGTTGCGTCTGCACCAGCACCAGTTCGCCCGGACGCCGGCATGCCAGCAGCTCGAGTATCCCGGCCGCGCCGTCAGCTACCCCGTTCCGGCCCGCGTCGTCCAGCAGCCGGCGCAGCCGGGCATGTTCCGGGCTGGCGTTGTCGATGACCAGCGCCTTCATCCCTGTCCCGACCTGCCCGCCACGGCCCTGTTTCGCTGTCTGCCACCCATAGCCAAAGCCCCGCCTCCCTGCCACGCCGGGGCGAACGCAATCCCGGCGCGGATTCGATATACTGCGCGCAATCCGACAACCCGCTATGACCATGACCGACGAAACACCTGCCGCAAAACCCTGGGGTGGCCGCTTCACCGAGTCCACCGACGCCTTCGTCGAGGCCTTTACCGCCTCGATCGGCTTCGACCACCGGCTCTATCGCCACGACATCGCCGGCTCTCAGGCGCATGCCCGGATGCTGGCGCACGTCGGCATCCTCAGTGACGACGAGGCACGGCAGATCGTCGACGGCCTCTCCGGCATCCAGGCCGAGATCGAGCGCGGCGAATTCGACTGGTCGGTGGCGCTCGAAGACATTCACATGAACATCGAGGCACGCCTGATCGAGCGCATCGGCGAAACCGGCAAGAAACTGCACACCGGCCGCTCGCGCAACGACCAGGTCGCCACCGATCTGCGCCTGTACCTGCGCGACGAGATCGATGCCCTGGCCATACAGCTCACCCGCCTGCAGACCGCGCTGGTCGATCTCGCCGAGCGCGAGGCTGACACTATCATGCCGGGCTTCACCCACCTGCAAGTCGCCATGCCCGTCAGTTTTGGTCATCATATGCTGGCGTGGGAGGAGATGCTGGAACGCGATCACCAGCGTCTGCTCGATTGCCGCAAGCGGGTCAATGTCATGCCGCTGGGCGCGGCTGCGCTGGCCGGCACCAGCTTCCCCATCGATCGCGTTTATACCGCGCGACTGCTGGGCTTCGACGCACCGGCCCGCAACTCGCTGGACGCGGTCAGCGACCGCGACTTCGTCATCGAGTTCTGTGCGGTGGCGGCGCTGGTGATGACGCACCTGTCGCGGTTCTCCGAGGAACTGGTGCTGTGGTCGTCGGCGCAGTTCGACTTCATCGACCTGCCGGACCGCTTCTGCACCGGCTCCAGCATCATGCCGCAGAAGAAGAATCCCGATGTGCCGGAACTGGTGCGCGGCAAGAGCGGGCGCGTCACCGGCCACCTGGTCAGCCTGCTGATGCTGATGAAGAGCCAGCCGCTCGCCTACAACAAGGACAACCAGGAAGACAAGGAGCCGCTGTTCGATACCGTGGACACGCTGGCTGGCTCGCTGCGCGTGTTCGGCGACATGATGCCGGCCCTCGTGGTCAGGCGCGACAACATGGCCACGGCCGCGCGCCGCGGCTTCGCCACGGCCACCGACCTGGCGGATTACCTGGTACGCAAGGGCATCGCGTTCCGCGACGCGCACGAGATCGTCGGCCGCGCCGTGCGCCACGGCATCGATACCGGCAAGGACCTGGGTGCGATGACGCTGGAGGAACTGCAGCGGTTTTCGCACGTCATCGAGGACGACGTGTTTGCCGTGCTGACCCTGGAAGGGTCCATGGCGGCACGCAATCACTACGGCGGCACCGCACCACAGCAGGTACGCAGCGCCATCGTGGCCGCACGGCAACGTCTCGCGCAATACCGGGTGGCGTCTGAATCCGACCCACCGGCTACCGAGACATGACAATAATCACGCATCCACCACACAACTACTATGAAAGACTTACCGCTATCTGAAGCCCTTGCACTGCTGGACCACTGTCCCCTGGCGATGCTGCTCGAGGAACAGGGCCGGATCGGCTATTTCAACCGGGCCTTCGCCGACCTGCTGGGCGCGGCCGCCGATGGTCTGACCCGCGGTGCAGCACCGGATGCGCTGGTCGCGCCGCTGCTGACGGAAAATGCGCTGATCAGCTGGATTATGCCGGATGGCGCGGAACGCTGGCTCGCGATAGAAAGCATCGCCGTCAGCGGCCGGCCGGGGGTCGTAGCGCACTTCTACCAGGACCGCACCGAGCGTCTGCGCCTGAAGCAGGAACGCGACGAGCTGACCGGCCAGCTCAAACAGCAGTCAATGCGCGATGCAACACTGCCCGGTCTGCTGAGTCATTACGGTCTGCAGGTAACGCTGGAACCCATGGTGTCACGCTGCCGCCGCTATAACCACCCGCTGACGGTGGTCGCCATGGGCCTGGTCACCAAGCCGGCGGATGCTCGCGAACGCGCGCTGATACAGGTCGCGCACATGCTCAAGGATCAGACACGCTGGGCCGACCTGATCGGCTGCAATCCTGGCCATGAGTTCATCCTGGTGCTGCAGGAGACCAGCCAGGATGCGGCGATGCAACTGGTGGAAAAACTCTCGGACCAGGTGGCCGGGTTGAGCGATGCCATCGGCGCCAGCCTGCATACCTGTTTCGGCATCACCCAATGCCAGAAGCACGATGACGCGGAAGCCATGCTGGAGCGAGCCGAAGGGGCGCTGACGGAAGCGCGCAACAACGAGAGCGGCCGCTCAATCGCGGTGTGAAACCGGCGCCAGCACGCGTGACAGCCACGCGCTGATCACCGCCACCTCCTCGGCACATACCTCGTGCTGCATCGGCCAGGTATGCCAGTCGACCGCGTAACCCTGTTGCACGAGATAATCACGCGAGGCCAGCGCCAGCTGCACCGGCACGACCGGATCGGAGGTGCCGTGCATCATCATGATCGGTACGGCACGGTTCGCCACGGCCGCCTCGGTCGCCAGCGCATCGCGCAACGGCAGGTAGGTCGACAAGGCCAGGATGCCGGCCAGTGGCTGCTGGTAGCGCAGCCCGGTGTGCAGCACGAGCGCCCCGCCCTGCGAGAAGCCCGCCAGCACGATCCGTCGTGACGGGATGCCCGCATCGATCTCCCGCTCGATCAGCGCCTGCAATTGCTGCTGCGACTGACGGATGCCCGCGGCATCCTCGCGCGCCCCGATCCCGAGCGCCTCGATGTCGTACCAGGCCGGCATGCGCATGCCAGCATTGATGGTAACCGGACGTTCCGGTGCATGCGGCAGCACGACGCGCACGCCGAGCTGCTCGACGA
>DATKZN010000336.1:0-2485 GCA_035527955.1 Gammaproteobacteria bacterium | reverse complement strand
AAACTGCTGGGGGGTGTATTCCTGGAGATCCCTTTCTGGCCGATGATGCAAACGATCCTGCTGACGGTGGTGTTGCCACTGGGGGCCGGTATGTTGCTGCGCAAACAGCTGGGCCGGCATCTGGAACTGGCGCGCGCGCTGTCACCGGCTGTGGCGGCGGTCGCGATCGTCGTGATCTGTAGCTACGCAGTGGCGGCAAATCAGGAGCGTATCGCGGTTGTGGGGGGCTGGGTGATCGTCATGGTCATTCTGCTCAACGGACTCGGCTACCTGGCGGGCTGGGGGCTGGCGCGTCTCTACGGGTTCGATGCGCTCCACCGTCTGACGCTCGCCATCGAGATTGGCATGCAGAATGCTGGTCTGGGTGTGGCGCTGGCGCTCAGGCACTTCTCGCCCGAGACTGCCCTGCCGGGCGCGCTGTTTGCCTTCTGGTGCATTCTTACTGCGGCGGCGGCCAGTGCCTGGCTGCGCCGTCGTGCAATACCGGGTGAAGTTTAAAAAGTCTATAAATCATCTCGTTATATTTTTTTGCCCGACGGTGAAACGGGTGTAATTCAATCCTAAATATATCTCTCTGCCGGCCGATACCGGTATCAGTAGCACCAGCCAGTGTGCTCTGAAATGGATCCGGACAGGGTCAAGGATGATCAGGATCCATCTCAGAGAAGATCATGTCATTGCACTGGCACACCGTCTCCTCCGACGCTGAAAAGCGTTTAACCCGCCACCAGGCGGGTTTTTTTTCGCCTACAGGGAAGCCCGTAGCGATCTCGCCAGGCTAGCCGGACTTCACGGCCAGCCAGTCTTTCGGTTGGAGAAAGACTTCGTAGAGTTCGGCTTCGGCGGAACCGGGCTCTGGCTGCCAGTCATAGCGCCAGGTGACTTCCGGTGGCAGTGACATCAGGATAGCCTCGGTGCGGCCGCCGGATTGCAGACCAAACAGGGTGCCGCGATCATAGACCAGGTTGAATTCGACATAACGCCCGCGGCGATAGCGCTGAAAGTCCTTTTCACGGTCCCCGTAGGCGATGTCCTTGCGGTGTTCCACGATTGGCAGGTAGGCTGGCAGGTAATGGTTGCCAATGCTCATCATCAGTGAGCAACAATACTCGAAGCCACCATGATTAAGGTCGTCGAAGAACAGCCCGCCGATTCCGCGTGGCTCATTGCGATGCTTCAGAAAGAAATATTCGTCACACCACCGTTTGTAACCGGGATAGACATCATCACCGAAAGGAGTGCAGGCTTCCTTTGCCAGCCGGTGCCAGTGCACGGCATCTTCGACAAAGCCGTAATACGGCGTCAGGTCGAAGCCGCCACCAAACCACCAGACGGGAGCGGCACCTTCTTTTTCGGCAATGAAAAAACGCACATTGGCATGCGAGGTCGGCACGTAGGGATTGCGTGGATGGATGACCAGCGAGACGCCCATGGCCTGAAATGAGCGCCCGGCCAGCTCGGGACGGGCGGCAGTTGCCGATTGCGGCAGAGCGGTGCCGAAGACATGCGAGAAGTTGACGCCCGCCTTTTCAAATACCGCGCCGCCCTCCATTACACGCGAGCGTCCGCCGCCACCTCCCTCACGATCCCAGTTGTCTTCCCGGAAGCCGGTTTGTCCATCGACATCGGCTAATGCCGTGCAGATGGTGTCCTGCAGGTTCTGCAGGTAGCTACGTACCTGTTCGGTGTGTGATTTATCGACTTTATTTTCAGGCATGCTGAATTCCTCGTATTAGCCAGGACGCAGGATCGTGCCGGTGATGCCATCGCGAATTTCACTGGGCCGGTTTGCAGCAACTGCCGGATCGTGCAATACGTAGTCCAGTTGGTCGTGAAAAGCCTTGTATACCGACAGTGGTCCGGTAGCCGGCCGCCTGCCATGGATATTGGCACTGGTCGAGATCAGGGGACCACCACAGCGATTACAGAGGCCTGCGGCAACCGGGTGTGTGGTAATGCGAATGGCTAGACTGGAGTGACTGCCGCGCATCCAGTATGGCACGTCCGGCATGCACGGTAGCACCCAGGTCACCGGCCGTCTGCCGGGATGCATGACGCGCTTCCTGGCGGCCGGCGGCATGGCTGTCAACAGGAATTCCACTTGCCTGAAGTGACTGGCAATCAGGATCAGGCCTTGCTCGATACCCCGTTGTTTCAATGCCAGCAGGCGCAGAACGGCGAGGCCGTTGAAGGGATCGCAGCCAAGTCCGTAGAGCGTTTCGGTTGGATAGGCAATAATGCCGCCGCTGTCAATTCGGCGTGCCGCCTCACGAATATGCCAGGATTCGCACATTCAATGGTCGCTGATGGTCCTGAACGGACGCGATTAATCCGATTCCGCCTGCGCAGCAGGCAGGGGTTCATCCCAGGGTTCCACGAATTTGCAATCCTGCTGCGGGCATACGCGCTGGGTACCCGAGCGCTTGGTGGTCTTGATCGTGGTAATCGGCCAGTGGCATTGCGGGCAGGGTATGGCGACCGGGAG
>DATKZN010000335.1:0-18318 GCA_035527955.1 Gammaproteobacteria bacterium | reverse complement strand
CCGGAACCGCGCGGCGGCTTCGAAATGGTCATGCTGCGCATGCTGGCGTTCCGGCCCGCGGAACAGCCGGGTGAGCCCGCACCCGTGCAGCGCCAGGGCGCAAAGCCCATGACGGTCAGCAAGCCGGTGGCGGCGCCGCTGCGCAAGCCGGGCGTGGAGAGCGCGGGTGCAGACTCCGCGGGCAGTGACACCAGGGACGTCGCCGTGACCCGGGACACCTCCGAGTGGGCCGCCATTATCGAACAACTGCCGCTCAAGGGCATGGTGCGCCAGATGGCGCTGAACTGCGCCTTTCACGGCATCGACGATGACGTGGTGCGGCTGTCGATGGAGACGGCGCACGCGCACCTGCTCAGCCCGGCACGCCTGACACAGCTGGAAACCGCGCTAGGCGAACATTTCAGGCGCAAGCTCAAGGTCAACCTGGCCAGCGAGAAGCAGCTGCAGAAGGAATCGCCGGCCCAGCGCCAGGCGCGCGAGGAGTCGGAGCGCCAGCAGCGCGCGGTGGATTCGATCCGGACCGACGACAACGTCAAGACCCTGCAGGATACCTTCGGTGCGACCGTGTCCGAGGAAACGATCCGGCCGCGGGACTGACGCCGGCCGGCGCGGCCCGTGGCCAATTCTAAACTACATGATGTCGAGGTGAAGCGATGAAAGGCGGATTGGGAAACCTGATGAAACAGGCGCAGGAGATGCAGGCCAACATGCAGCGCGCCCAGGAAGAGCTGGCCAGTCTCGAGGTGACCGGCGAGTCCGGTGGCGGGCTGGTCAAGGTCACCATGACCGGCAAGCACGAGGTGCGCCGCGTCAGCATCGACGACAGCCTGGTCGGCGAGGACAAGGACATGCTGGAAGACCTGGTGGCCGCGGCCGTCAACGACGCCGTGCACCGGGTCGAGAGCCTCACCAAGGAACGCATGACCGGATTGACTGCCGGTCTCAACCTGCCGCCCGGCATGAAGCTGCCGTTCTAGCCCGCGCAGCATGACGACCTCGCGCCTGATCGGGCGACTGATCGAAAACCTGCGTTGCCTGCCCGGCGTGGGGCCGAAATCGGCCCAGCGCATGGCCTTCCACCTGCTCGAACACAACCGCGACGGCGGCCGCCGGCTGGCCGAGGCGCTGAGCCTGGCGATGGAGCGGGTCGGCAACTGCAGCGAGTGCCGCACGCTCAGCGAGGAACCGGTGTGCACCCTGTGTGCCAACGTCAGGCGCGATCGTAGCCTGTTGTGCGTGGTGGAGACGCCGGCCGACGTGCAGGCGCTGGAACAGTCCACCGGCTTCCAGGGCCTGTATTTCGTGCTGCTGGGCCACCTGTCGCCGCTGGACGGCATCGGCCCGGAACAGCTCGGGCTGGACATGCTGGAGGCGCGGCTGGCCGGCGGCGGGGTAAAGGAGCTGATCCTGGCCACCAATCCCACCGTCGAGGGCGAGGCCACCGCGCATTTCCTCAGCGAGCTGGCACACGCCCACGGCGTGCGCACGACCCGCATCGCGCACGGCGTACCAATGGGCGGCGAGCTGGAGTACATCGACAGCGGCACCCTGTCGCACGCCTTCGCCGGGCGACAGGAGATCTAGGCGGGCTCGTGAGACGTGAAACGTGAAACGAAGAATAATGGCCACGAAATCCACGGAACAACGTTAGTAGGGTGCGTTTTACGCACCGACAACGGTGCACAGAGTGCACCCTACGAAAATAAAGGCCACGGAAGCACATTAAAGGTGAAGCGTGAATGAAGTGCGCGCGGCCGGAGGATGAGCGCGGGAGAGCGCGAATTATTTATAGCCACGGAATCCACGGAAGAACACGGCAAGATGTAAAACGTGTGACGTGAATGGTGTGCATTTTTCACGGGCAGCGGAATTGATAATTTTTACAACTGGACTCTGTGGCAAACGGAATTTCATAAGGTTTTTTCCGTGTTCTTCCGCGGATTCCGTGGCCATCATTCTTCTTTTCACGTTTCACGTCTCTGTGTGTTTCCGTGGCTAATTGACTTCAATACGAGGTGCAAGCATGTCTGATTGTCTGTTCTGCAAGATGGTGGCCGGCGACATCAAGCCGGACGTGGTGTTCGAGGACGACGCGGTGCTGGCATTCCGCGATGTCAACCCGCAGGCACCGACCCACGTGCTGGTGATCCCGAAACAGCACATCGCGACCACCAACGACCTGGATGAAACCTCGGCGGACGTGGTCGGCAAGCTGTATCTGGCGGCGAAACAGGTGGCTGCCGACGAGGGTATCGCGGACCCCGGTTACCGCATGGTGATGAACTGCAACCCGGGTGCTGGCCAGTCGGTGTATCACATTCACCTGCACCTGCTGGGCGGCCGCCCGATGCGGTGGCCGCCGGGCTGAGCCGGATTAAACAAAACAATATCTCGCGCAGAGACGCAGAGAAAAACAAGAAGACGCAGAGTTCATACAGCACTCAGAGGTTTAAGGCTTCCTCGGACTGATACCCGTCAGGCGCAGCTGAGCATCGCAGCCATTTTGAGATCAAGCGAGCCACCGTGTCGAGCTGGATTTGCTAGCCGTCAGGCGCAGCAAATCCTGCGAGTTCGGCGAGCGCTTAAAATGGCGAGAAGCGCAGGGACTCCCGCACTGAAAGTGCGGGACAAGCCTTCGGGTTCGCCTTTCTTTTGGGTACTTTTCTTTGGCGGAGCAAAGAAAAGTACCTCGCCCCAGTGGGGCGAAATCACTTCATATTCAGAAACCGCAGTGCGGGCAAACTGTCAGAAAATATTGTTGCGTCGTCAGTTTGCTTCGCGAGCAGAGCTCCTTCTACATATACAGCTCCAGCAGCCGCCGGTAGGTCTCCATGCGCCGGGCGCTGATGTGACCTTCGGCCAGGGCGTTATCGAGCGCGCAGTCCGGCTCGTCGCGGTGCAGGCAATTTCGGAAGCGGCACTGGCCGAGCCAGGGGTGAAACTCGCGGAAGCCCGTGCCGAGCCTGGCGGGGTCAACCTTGCCGAGATGGAAATCACGCACGCCGGGTGAGTCGATGAGGCTGCCGCCACCGGGCAGGTGATAGAGCGTGGTGGCAGTGGTGGTGTGCTTGCCCTGGCCGGAGGCCGCCGACAACTTGCCGGTGGTGATGTCCAGTGCCGGCAGCAGACGCTTTATCAGCGAGGACTTGCCCACGCCGGACTGGCCTACCAGGATACTGGTCCTTTGCGCGAGCTCTGCGCGGAAGACCTCGATGCCGGTGTTTTGCTTGGCGCTGGTGAACAGGCAGCGGTAGCCGATGGCGCGGTATTCCTCCAGCAGGGCATCGATGTCGCGGCGCACCTCTTCGGTCAGCAGGTCACACTTGTTGATGACGATGAGCGGCGTGGTACCGGCCAGTTCGGCGGCGATGGTGTACTTGTCGATCAGGAAAGTGTCGAAGGCAGGCTCGGTCGCGGCCTCGATGATGACCTGGTCGATGTTGGCTGCCAGCGGCTTGCTGTGGCTGTTGCCGGCGGCGCGTGCCAGCAGCGTGCGGCGCTCCTCGATGGCCTCGACCACGCCGGCGCTGTCGCCACTGCGCAGCCAGCGTACGCGGTCGCCGCACACCGGTGCACCGATGCCGCGCCGCGAGCTGCAGAGAAACAGTTCGCCGGCGGCATCTTCCACCAGCAGGTTCTTGCCGTAGTTGACGATTACCAGGCCGCTGCGCGACAGGGCGTCGGTGCTGTCAGTGCTGGCGGGTGTGGCAGGCTGTGGCGGGGTGTGCTGGCGGGACGACATACCCGTAGTGGATTACGAGGCTGCCGGCAGCAGCGCGTCGATGCGGGCGGCGCAGATGAAATCGTTGTCGGACAGGCCGCCGATCATGTGCGTGCTGTAGCGCACGTGGCAACGCTTGTAGCTGACCTCGATATCGGGATGATGGTCTTCGCTGTGGGCAACCCAGGCCAGTGCATTGACGAACGCCATGGTCTGGTAATAGTTGTCGAAGGTGCAGGTGCGGCTGATTTCCCTGCCGCCCGCCGCGAGCGTCCAGTCGGCATGCAGCCCGGCGAGCAGTTGTTCGGCCTGCGGCCTGTCCAGCGGCGGTGTGTCCCTGGTGCAGGGCTTGCAGTGTCGCTCGAACAGGCGGGTGCCGGTCATGTATTACTTGAACTTGTAGAAGGCGTCGTTGAGGTACGCGACCACGCTCTCGACATCATCATCGAACCACTGCAGTCCCAGGCTCAGTTCGCAGCGCCTGACCTGGCTATCCAGGCCGGCCATCGTGGTGACCTTGTGATCCTGGCGTGTGTACACTTCATCGCCGTGGCAACTCATGCAGTTTTCCTGCTTCAGCACCTTGCCATGCGCGGCGTCGGCGGCCATCGCCAGGTTTGCTGTACCTGCCAGCGTCGCGGCTGCCAGCAGTTTTGATAGGGTTTTCATTGCGGATACCTCCGTCGGTTACGTGTTCATATTAGCGTATATCCGCTCGATACGCACCGGCGCGGGCGGGTGCGAATAGTGCCAGGCGGAATACAGGGGGTCGGGAGTCAGCGTGCTGGCGTTTTCGCGGTACATCTTGACCAGTGCCTGCGCCAGGTCGCTGCCGCTGGACTGCGCCACGGCATAGGCATCGGCCTCGAACTCGTGTTTGCGCGACAGGAACGACAGCAGCGGCTGCAGGATGAAGGTGAACACCGGCAACACCAGCATGAACAGCAGCAACGCCATCCAGGTCGAGGGCAGGGTGACGCCGAGTCCGGTGTAGAACCAGTCCTGCCGCGCCAGCCAGCCGAGCAGCGCCAGTGCCACCAGGCTCAGCGCCATGGTGGACAGCAGGCGCTTCTGGATGTGTTTCAGCCGGAAGTGACCGAGTTCATGCGCCAGCACCGCCTCTATCTCGGCGGGCTCCAGCGATTCCAGCAGGGTATCGAAGAACACGATGCGCTTGTTGTTGCCGAAGCCCGTGAAGTAGGCATTGCCGTGTCCGGAGCGGCGAGAGCCGTCCATGACGAAAATGCCCTTGCTGCGGAAACCGCACTTGTCCATCAGCGCCTGGATGCGCTGTTTCAGGCCGGCATCCTCGAGCGGCGAGAACTTGTTGAACAGTGGCGCGATCACGGCCGGCCAGGCCCAGAACATGACCAGGGTGAAGGTCATCCACACCGCCCAGACGTACAGCCACCACAGCTCGCCCGAGGCCTGCATGATCCACAGCGCCAGTGCGATCAGCGGCGCGCCGATGACGATCAGCAGCAGGCCCTGCTTGAGCAGGTCGGTGACGAACAGTGCGGGCGAGGACCGGTTGAAGCCGAAACGTTCCTCCACCACGAAGGTGTGATAGATGTCGAAGGGCAGGTCGAGCAGGGAGCCGATTACCATCGCACTGAGGATGACGGCAGTGCCGGTCAGTACCGGTGCGAGCATGGCGCCGCGCCACGCACCGTCGAGCCAGTCCAGGCCGCCGCCGAGTGTCCAGCCCAGCAGTATCAGTGAATCCCAGAGCAGGGTAAGCATACCGATGCGCGTATTGACGCGGGTGTAGTCTGCGGCCTTGTGGTGGTCATCGAGCGGGATGCGGCTGGCGAAGGATTCCGGGACTTTATCGCGATATTTGCCGACATGTGACAGTTGCCGCCCGGCCAGCCAGAACCGCAGCGAAACCGATACGGCCAGTGCGGCCAGAAAGAGATAGGAGAAAGAATTCATGAGGATTGCGCTAAACGGGTTGCCTGATGGCAGGGTAGCCTCTGCTACAATGCGACTCAACCATTATATTCGAAAGGAAGAAGCATGGCGCAAGATGCGAACAATCTGATCTGGATCGACCTGGAAATGACCGGGCTGGACACGAACAGTGACCGGATCATCGAAATTGCAACCATTGTTACCGACAGTCAGCTGAACATCCTCGCGGAAGGACCGGTGCTGGCCATTCACCAGCCGGACGAGGTGATGAACGCGATGGACGAATGGAATACCCGGCAGCACGGCCTGTCGGGGCTGACCGAGCGTGTGCGCACCAGCACCTGCGACGAGGCCATGGCCGAACAGCAGACCATTGCTTTCCTGACCGAGCACGTGCCGGCCAACACCTCGCCCATGTGCGGCAACAGCATCTGCCAGGACCGGCGATTCATGGCGCGCTGCATGCCCGAGCTGGAACGCTATTTTCATTACCGCAACCTCGACGTCAGCACCCTCAAGGAACTGGCGTTCCGCTGGTCGCCGAATGTCGCGAAAGGCTTCAGGAAGGACAGCAGCCACCAGGCGCTGGATGACACGCGCGACTCGATCCGCGAGTTGAAGTATTACCGCGAGTACCTGTTCAAGTAATACCCCGGGAGGAACGCATGTTGCAGGAGCGCTTCGCCAGCGCGATGGGATGTATCAAATGATCGCGGATGAGATCCGCTCCTACAGGTGCATCCATTTGGAGTAGGAGCGCATCCCATGCGCGATAAATAATGGCCACGGAATCCACGGAAGAACACGGAAAAAAACCCGGACGTAGGGTGCATTTTACGCACCGGGGATGGTAAGCGAATTGCCACCTGTCTGGCTGCGGGTGGGTTCATGAATGGCCACAGAATCCATGGAACAACACGGAAATACAAATCCAGGTTGTTTTTGTAGGAGCGCATCCCATGCGCGATACGGTGTTCAGAAAAGATCGCGGATGAGATCCTCCTGCGGGCGCAATGCCTACTCTACCGGCAGGTCAGGGTCGTTGCCCCAGTCCGACCACGAACCCGGATAGCCCCGCGCATGCGGGTAACCCAGGTGCATCAGCACCAGCCAGGTATGCGCCGAGCGGTGATGGGTCTGGCAATAGGTGATGATCTCGCGGTCCGGTGTCGCACCGACCGCCTGTAGCAGGGCCTTGAGGTCGGGGTCAGGTTTGAAGCGCATGTTGCGCCCGGTATCGATGGCCTGCATCCAGTCCATGTTGACGGCACCGGGAATGTGCCCGGCGCGGTCGGCGAAGCGCTTCACACCGTTGTATTCATCAGGCGTGCGCACATCCAGCAAACAGACCGCGCTGTCACCGAGATGCTCGCGGATATAGTCACGCGTCGCTACCGGTGCGGGATCGCGTTGTACCTTGAAGGTTTTCGGTGCCGGCGTCACGTGTGCCGCGTCGACGGGATGCCCCTCGTTGGCCCAGGCATGCAGGCCGCCGTTGAGCAGCGAGAAGCGCGTGTGTCCGGCCGCGGCCAGCGTCCAGAGCAGGCGGCTGGCGCGCCCGCCACCCTCGTCGTCACAGGCGACGACATGGGTATCGCTGTCGATGCCGATGGCGGAAAACAGCCGCTCCAGTGTCGCGTCGTCCGGCAGCAGCCCCATCACCGGCTTCTGTGCAGCGATGATCTGCGGGTAGTCGAGGTGTACGGCACCCGGGATATGCAGTTTGGCGTAGGTGTCGGCCTTGCTCAGGTCGACGATCAGGATACTCTCGTTACCCAATGAACTTTCAAGGGTTTCTGGCTCGATCAACAGGGGCAGTTCGGCTGCGTTCATGGGTTGGTCTCGGGTAGCAGGGTTGACAGTAATTCGATCCAGTGTACGACGGGTATGCCGGCATGTCCGGCCATGTGCTGGTAACAGCCGATGTTGGCGGTCGCTATCGTATCCGGTTTGCCCTGTTGCAGGGCGGCCAGCTTGTTGTCGCGCAACTGCCTGGCCAGTTCGCCCTGCAGTATCGAATAAGTACCGGCCGAACCGCAACACAGGTGAGCATCCGCGACCGGCGTGAGCGTGTAGCCGAGCCGGCCAAGCATGCCCTCGACCACACCGGTGATGCGCTGGCCATGCTGCAGGGTGCACGGTGAGTGAAAGGCGATGCGTGTCGCCGGCGCCGGCATGAGCGTGGTTTCCGGTCGTTCGGCGGCGACCACCTCGCTGAGGTCGCGCGCCAGCGCACTCACGCGTGCGGCCTTGTCGGCATAGGCCGGCTCATCCACCAGCAGACGACCGTAGTCCTTGACCATGGGTGCGCAGCCACTGGCGGTGATGACGATGGCCTCGGCACCGTGCTCGATGTGCGGCCACCAGGCATCGATATTGCGGCGCATGAAGGCCAGCGCCTCGGCATGGGCATCGAGGTGGTGGCTGAGCGCGCCGCAGCAGCCGGCATTGTGCGCAGTGACCACGTCGATGCCGAGTGCATTGAACACGGCCTTCGCGGCACGGTTGATGTGCGGCGCCAGCACCGGCTGCACGCAGCCATCGAGCAGCAGCATGTTGCGCGTATGCGGGGTGCCGGATCGAAAAGGAGTATGGTGCTGCCGCGCGGGTATGCCAGCCCGCAGCGTGGCCGGCAGCAGCGGCCGCAACCACTGCCCGCTGCGCAGCAGCGATGTGAACAGAAAGCGGTTGGTAAGCAGCTTGCGCAGTGCCAGGCGCAACAGGCGCTGCGGTATCGGGCGCGGCAACGCCTGCGCGGTCAGCGCGCGACCGGTATCGAGCAGGCGGTGATAGTCGACGCCGGACGGGCAGGTGGTTTCGCAGGCGCGGCAGGTCAGGCAGCGGTCCAGGTGCAGGCGCGTTTTCTCGCCGGGTGGTTTGCCCTCCAGCACCTGCTTGATGAGGTAGATGCGGCCGCGCGGGCCGTCCAGTTCGTCGCCGGTGAGCTGGTAGGTCGGGCAGGTTGCGTTGCAGAAACCGCAATGCACGCAGTTGCGCAGGATCTCGTCGGCCTCCCGGCCGGCACGGGTCTGCAGCAGTTCCCTTGTCAGTGCGGTTTGCATGAAACAGCAGCTCCCTACAATGTGGTGTACAGGCGGCCCGGATTGAGGATGCCAGCCGGGTCGAAGGTCTGCTTGAGGCGCCGGTGCAGGGCCAGCAGCATCGGCGGCAGCGGCTGGAATATTGCATCATCCGTTGCACCGCCACGCCACAGGGTGGCGTGGCCGCTGGCGGCCTGTACGGCCGCGCGTACCTGGTCGGCCGGCAGGTCGGTGGCTAGCCAGCGCTGCGCACCGCCCCAGTCCATGAGCCATTCGCCGCCGAGCGCCAGCGGGGCGGTGGCCGGCGCCACCGACACACGCCACAGCGGCAGTGTTGTATCGAAGAACGGCAGCTGTTGTTCGCGCAGGTGCTCCCAGAAGCGGCTGCTGTCGTCGAGCTGTTCGCCGCCCAGTCTGCGCACGGCAGGGGCAAGCCCGCGCGCGCTGCCGGACAGCCGGATCAGCAGCTGGTGGTCGAAGTGGCAGGCGCCGCTCAGTGGCAGCGGCTGCGCTGCCCAGCGGTTGCAGCGCTCGATGGCCTCCGCGGCCGTGCATGGTTGCAGCAGGGTGATATCCTGTTCAGGTTGCGGCAGCACCTTGAGGTGCACGTCGAGCAGGACCGCCAGCGTGCCGAGTGAGCCTGTCAGGGTGCGCGACAGGTCGTAGCCGGCAACGTTTTTCATGACCTGGCCACCGAAGCGGAGGTACTCGCCCTTGCCGTTGACACAATTCACACCCAGCACGAAATCGCGCGCGGCGCCGGTCCAGGGGCGGCGCGGTCCGGACAGGCCGCAGGCGACGGTGCCGCCGAGCGTGGCGGTGGCGCCGAAGTGCGGCGGCTCGAAGGCCAGCATCTGTCCGTTTTGTGCGAGCGTGGCTTCCAGTTCCGACAAGGGCGTGCCGGCGCGCGCGGAGATCACCAGTTCCGACGGAGTGTAGTCGATGATGCCGCGATAGCCGCCGACCGCAAGCGGCTGGCCGGCAACTGCGCGCCCGTAGAACAGCTTGCTGCCGCCGCCCTGGATCTCGAGTGCCGTGTGGCTCGTCGCCGCGTCGCTGATCCGGTCCTGTATGGTCTGAAGGTCACTCATGCCGTGTATCGCTAGAAGCGTTCCAGCTCCGGGTGCGGCAGCTGACCGTGATGGACATGCATGGCGCCGAACTCCGCGCAGCGGTGCAGGGTGGGGATGGCCTTGCCGGGATTGAGCAGGCCATGCGGGTCGAACGCCGTCTTCACGGCATGGAACTGTTGCAGTTCGGCCGTGTTGAACTGTACACACATCTGGTTGATCTTTTCCAGGCCGACACCGTGTTCACCGGTGATGGTGCCGCCGACGCTGACGCAGAGTTCGAGTATTTTGCCGCCCAGTTCCTCGGTGCGTTCCAGCTCGCCCGGCTGGTTGGCATCGTACAGGATGAGCGGATGCAGGTTGCCGTCACCGGCATGGAAGACGTTGCAGATGGACAGGCCGTATTCGCGCGACAGGTCGCCGATGCCGTTCAGCACCTCGGCCAGGTGCTTGCGCGGGATGGTGCCGTCCATGCAGTAGTAGTCGGGCGACAGCCGGCCCATGGCCGGAAACGCGGCCTTGCGCCCGGCCCAGAAGCGCTGCCGTTCGGCCTCGTCGCGCGAGACCGCCAGCGAGGTGCAGCCGGCGTCGTGGAATACGCGGTTGACGCGCTCGATCTGTGCGGCGACGTCTTCCTGTTCGCCATCCAGTTCGCACAACAGGATGGCGCCGGCGTCGGCCGGGTAGCCGGTGTCGATGAAACGTGACACGGCCCTGATGGCCGGGTTGTCGAGCAGTTCCAGTCCGGCAGGCACGATGCCGCTGGCGATGGTCGCGGTGACCGCGGCGGCCGCCGCCTCCACGGTGTCGAACGCCGCCAGCACCACTTGCGCGGTTTGCGGCCGGGGCAGCAGCTTGACGGTGACCTCGGTGATCACGCCGAGCAGGCCTTCCGACCCGGTCATCAGCGCCAGCAGGTCGTAACCCGGGCTGTCCAGCGCCGTGCCGCCGATCACGAGTTGCTCGCCTTCGATGGTGATGACCTGCAGCGCGAGTATGTTGTGCGTGGTGAGCCCGTACTTCAGGCAATGCACGCCGCCGGCGTTTTCCGCCACGTTGCCGCCAATCGAACAGGCGATCTGCGACGACGGGTCCGGCGCGTAGTACAGCCCGTAGGGTTCGGCGGCCTTCGAGATCGACAGGTTGGTCACGCCGGGCTGCACGCGCGCGCTGCGGTTGGCCGTGTCGATGTCGAGAATGCGGTTGAAGCGTGCCATGCTGAGCAGGATTCCATCGCCGAGCGGCATGGCGCCGCCCGACAGGCCGGTGCCGGCGCCGCGCGCGACCACCGGTACCCTGTGCTCGTTACACAGGGCCAGTGCGGTGCAGACCTGTTCCAGCGTTTCCGGGATGACCACGGCCAGCGGCAGCTGGCGATAGGCGGACAAGGCATCGCACTCGTAGGGACGCAGATCTTCTTCCTGATGCAGTACGCATCGTTCCGGCAGCTGCGCGCGCAGCAAGGCAATGATGTTATCAGACATGGTCGGCCTGTTATGTCAATGGTTGACGGTCCGTCAAGTAAGACAGATTATCGCCGATAGTTTTGCAAATACCAGCACCGGGCGCTGTGGCCGGTGACCGGCAGAATATTTTCAACATGATATGATGTGGCTATGCATTGCACCTTGCGACATTTTGAAAACCATGGCATCCCGACGAAGAATTTTGCCGGGCTCATGGAAATCTACGAGTGCAATTATATTCGCATACGCAATCTGGTGCCGGATATCGATGTCATGCCCGATGTCGTCATTTCCCGGATCGACGGCGTGCTGGATCTGCACCTGCGCGTCGTCGAGCGTTGCAGGTTCACCACCACCTTCAACCTGACCTATTACTTCACCGATCCGCACGGCAGTTTCCCCGCGCCGGACATGCAGGTCAGGATGTATCACGACGCACAGGTCGCCGAGGTCATCTCCTGCGGACGCCGCCGCGGCCTGCGCCACGCACTCTATAACCGCATGTTCCACACGTATACCCTGGTCGAAAAGTGGCACATGAACCGGTTCCTGCAGAAATGGCTGGGGTATTGCCTGATGCAGGGTCACCGCTTTATCCCTGGTCGTGTGGTGCTGCCGGTCGAGGATTCCATCGTAACAACCACGGCAAACCTGCTCGGCGCCGAGTCCTGAAGGATAGTCTCCGTATATCTCCATTGTGATAGTCGCTGGCGCTTGCCTGCACCGCGCGACTGCCGCATAATATTTCCTGACTAAATTACTTGGTTATTTGGCCGGGCATCCCCTTGTGGGGATAATTCGGCAGGAAACAATTATGCGACTATCGACCAAAGGACGTTATGCCGTCACTGCCATGATGGATCTCGCCATCCATCACGAAGAAGGGGCGGTGACGCTGGCGGATATCTCCGGGGCCCAGGGTATTTCGCTGTCCTACCTGGAACAGCTGTTCGCCCGGCTGCGCAGGCACGGCCTGGTCGAAGGTATACGCGGTCCGGGCGGCGGCTACCAGCTGTCGCGGCCACCGACGGAGATTTCGGTGGCCGAGATCATCGACGCCATCGGCGAGGGTATCGACGTCACCCTGTGCGCCGGGCGTACCGACTGCCAGGATGGCGAGCGCTGTCTGACGCACGAGCTCTGGCAGCAGCTCGGCGGCAAAATCCAGGAATTTCTCGCCAGCGTCACGCTGGCCAGCTTTCTGGAACGGGAAGGTGTAAACCAGGTTGTGCGTCGCCAGCAGGGCCGTCACGTGGTCGGGGTGTCGCGTCTGCGCAAGACAGTGGCGTAGGCATTGATTAAGGTAATCATTAAACAAGCAAGGTAGAGCGAATGAATATCAGCATACCCATTTACATGGACTATTCGGCAACCACACCGGTTGATGAGCGTGTTGCGGAAAAAATGATGACCTATCTGACGCGCCAGGGGCAGTTCGGCAACCCGGCGTCGCGCTCCCATTCCTACGGCTGGCAGGCCGAGGAGGCGGTTGAGAACGCACGTGCCGAGGTGGCGAAGCTGGTCAATGCCGATCCCAGGGAAATCATCTGGACCTCCGGCGCGACCGAATCCGACAACCTGGCCATCAAGGGTGTTGCGCATTTCTATCACAAGAACGGCAAGCATATCGTGACGCTCAAGACCGAACACAAGGCCGTGCTCGACTCCTGCCGGCAGCTCGAGCGCGAGGGATACGAGGTCACCTATCTCGATCCTGAGCCGAACGGCCTGCTCGACCTGAAAAAATTCGAGGCGGCACTGCGCCCGGACACCATTCTTGCCAGCATCATGCACGTCAACAATGAAATCGGCGTCATCCAGGACATCGGTGCGATCGGTGAAATCTGCCGCGAGCACAAGGTCATCTTTCATGTCGACGCCGCGCAGAGCACCGGCAAGGTGCCGATCGACCTGGAAAACCTCAAGGTCGACCTGATGTCCTTTTCGGCACACAAGACCTACGGGCCAAAGGGTGTCGGTGCATTGTACGTGCGCCGCAAACCGCGCGTGCGCCTGGAGGCGCAGATGCACGGTGGCGGTCACGAGCGCGGCCTGCGCTCCGGTACCCTGGCCACGCACCAGATTGCCGGCATGGGCGAGGCGTTCCGCATCGCGCGCGAAGAGATGGCAATAGAGGGCAAGCGCATCAGGGTGCTGCGCGACCGTCTCTGGGATGGTCTCAATGAAATGGAGGAGGTGTACCTGAATGGAGACCTCGACCACCGGATACCCGGAAATCTCAATGTCAGCTTCAATTATGTCGAGGGCGAGAGCCTGATCATGGCGCTCAAGGACATGGCCGTGTCTTCCGGCTCGGCCTGCACCAGTTCCAGCCTGGAACCGTCCTACGTGTTGCGCGCAATCGGCCGCAACGACGAGCTGGCGCACAGTTCGATCCGCTTCACTATCGGCCGCTTTACCACCGAGGAAGAGATCGACTACGTCATCGCGCGGGTCAAGGAAAAAGTCACCAAGCTGCGCGAGCTGTCGCCGCTGTGGGACATGTACAAGGACGGCATCGACCTGGATTCCGTGAAGTGGGCGGCGCACTAGGGTGACATGATGGCAATTACACTGACAGCAAACGCGGCTGACCGCATTCGTAACTTTATGGAACAGCGTGGCAAGGGCGTGGCGCTGCGGCTCGGGGTGAAGACCACCGGCTGCTCGGGTATGGCCTACGTAATGGAATACGCCGACAGCATCGAGGACGACGACGTGGTGTTCGAGGACCGGGGGGTCAAGGTGATTATCAATCCCAAGAGCCTGGTCTACCTCGACGGCACCGAACTCGATTATGCGCGTGAAGGCCTCAACGAGGGCTTCAAGTTCAGGAATCCCAATGTCAAGGATGAGTGCGGTTGCGGCGAGAGCTTCAACATCTAGTCCGGTTTGATCACGTGTGCCATATCGACTTCCGGTAGTCCTGACTGGCTTGACATTGCGAGTCACGGGGTGACGAAGCAATCTCCAGCTGCATGATGGTGAATTTAAACAGCTTGCCTCGCTGCGTTCGCAATGACGAGATGCATTATTCGATCATAAGGTTTCTTCTGTAATGGCTGTGGCATCATCCCCAACCCATTTCGAACTGTTCGGTCTGCGGCAGTCCTTCGCGATCAATCGACAGCAGCTGGATGAGCGGTTTCGTGAGCTGCAGCGCACGGCCCACCCGGACCGCTTCGCCTCTGCCTCCGATCTCGAACGGCGTATCTCCGCGCAGCATGCCACGCGTATCAACGAGGCTTACCAGGTCCTGAAGGACCCATTGCGGCGCGGTCGCTACCTGCTCGGGCTGGCCGGAATCGAGTTCGATGACGAACACCGCACTACGCGTGACACCGGCTTCCTGATGGAGCAGATGGAATTGCGCGAGGCCCTTGGCGAGGTGCGCGCGGCGCAGGAGCCCTTCGCGGCACTGGCCGAGATCCAGGATCGCATCGGCAACGACATCCAGGCACTGGTCGCCGGGCTGACCGAACTGTTTGCCGGCGGCGATGCCGCCAGCCTGCAGGCCGCCGGCGAGGCACTCATGAAACTGCAGTTCTTTCGTCGCCTGCAGGATGAGGCGGTCGAGCTCGAGGTGACACTCGAGGATGAACTGACGTAAGGTACCGGGCCGACCCGATGCCGAACCTGATAGCTACGGATCACTGTTAAGCGATGGCACTGCTGCAAATCTCCGAACCTGGCCAGTCGACTGCCCCGCACCAGCATCGGCTGGCGGCCGGCATCGATCTCGGCACCACCAACTCGCTGGTAGCCAGTGTCCGCAGCGGGGTGGCCGAAACCTTGCCGGACACGCAGGGCCGGCACCTGCTGCCGTCGGTGGTGCGCTATTATGCCGATCGCGCACCGGAGGTCGGTGAAGACGCACTGGCGGCGGCGGTGGACGACCCGCTCAATACCATTGCCTCGGTCAAGCGCCTGATGGGACGCGGTGTCGACGATGTCCGGCATATCGGCGCAGCGCTGCCCTACGCGTTCGTCGACAGCTCAAGCGGCATGCCGCTGCTGCACACGGCCGGCGGCGACGTCAGCCCGGTGGAGGTGTCCGCGGAGATTCTGCGGGCGCTGAAGCAGCGTGCCGAACAGACCCTGGGCGGTGAATTGCAGGGCGTCGTGATCACCGTGCCGGCCTATTTCGACGATGCACAGCGCCAGGCGACCAAGGACGCCGGGCGGCTGGCCGGCCTCAACGTGCTGCGCCTGCTCAACGAACCGACGGCGGCGGCAGTCGCCTACGGTCTCGACCAGGGTTCCGAGGGTGTGATCGCCATCTATGACCTGGGTGGTGGCACCTTCGATATCTCCATCCTGCGTCTCAACAAGGGCGTGTTCGAGGTGCTGTCCACCGCCGGTGATACCGCGCTGGGCGGTGACGATATGGACCGCATCGTGGCGCAGTGGATCATGGCGCAGGCCGGTATCGGCGACGGTGCCGGGCACAGCCGGTTGCGCCACCTGATGCAGATCGCGCGCTCGGCCAAGGAGACACTCACCGCGCAGGACCGGGTCGAGGTAGACGTCGTCCGCGAAGACGGCAGCCACTGGACGGGCGAACTGACGCGTGCGCACTTCGAAGCGCTGATCGGCACGCTGGTCGAGAAGACGCTGGGACCCTGCCGGCGCGCGCTGCGCGATGCGGGTGTGCGTACCGGCGAGGTGCAGACCGTCGTCATGGTGGGTGGTTCCACGCGCGTGCCGCTGGTGCGCGCGCGGGTGGCGGACTTCTTCAAGGCCGAACCGATGGTCGATATTGACCCGGACAAGGTGGTCGCCGTGGGCGCTGCCATCCAGGCTGATATCCTCGCCGGCAACAAGCCCGACGAGGAAATGCTGTTGCTGGACGTCATCCCGCTGTCGCTCGGGCTGGAGACGATGGGCGGACTGACCGAGAAGATCATTCCGCGCAATACCACCTTACCCACCGCGCGTGCCCAGGAGTTCACCACGTTCAAGGACGGCCAGACCGCGATGTCGCTGCACGTCGTGCAGGGCGAGCGCGAGCTGGTGGATGACTGCCGTTCGCTGGCGAAATTCGAGCTGCACGACATTCCGCCCATGGTGGCCGGTGCCGCGCGCATCCGTGTCACATTCCAGGTCGACGCCGATGGTCTGCTCAATGTCACGGCCGAGGAACTGACCCAGGGCGTCACAAGCAGTATCGAGATCAAGCCGTCCTATGGGCTGAGCGATCGCGAGATCGAGTCCATGCTGAAGGATTCCATGGCGCACGCCGCGGACGACCGCGATGCCCGGCGTCTGCGCGAGGAACAGGTCGAGGCCGACCGTGTGCTCGAGGCCCTGCAGGCCGCGCTGGCGACAGACGGCGACGCGTTGCTGGATGCCGGCGAACGCGCCGCCATCGATGCGGCGGCGGCGGCGCTGGCCGGGTGCCGCAACGGCAGCGACTATCGCGCCATCAAGCAGGCGATCGAGACGGTCGAGCAGGCCAGCGGCGTCTATGTCGAGCGGCGCATGAACAACAGCATCCGTGCGGCCATGGCCGGCCATCGCGTGGACGAATTCAATACCTGACTTGCAATGTGCTCACCTGTACCGGTATACACACGCCCATGACCCAAATTATCTTTTTACCCCACGAGGAAATCTGTCCCGAAGGTGCCGTCATCGAGGCCAGTCCGGGCACCACCATCTGCGATGCCGCGTTGAAGCATGGCATCGAGATCGAGCATGCCTGCGAAAAATCCTGCGCCTGCACCACCTGTCATGTGTACATTCGCGAAGGCGGGGATTCGCTGGCGGAGTCGACCGAGGACGAGGACGACCTGCTCGACAAGGCCTGGGGCCTGGACCCGGACTCGCGCCTGAGTTGCCAGGCTATGATCGGCGATGCCGACTTGGTGGTGGAGATCCCGAAATACACCATCAACATGGTGAGTGAGAATCACTGATCAGATCAGGGTAGGAGCGGATCTCATCCGCGATCTTTTTTATGACTCGCGAAAAATTCGAAATGATCGCGGATGAGATCCGCTCCCACAACTGAACAGGGCAACGCAGGTGCACAATAATGGCTCTTAAATGGACAGATACCCTGGACATCGCCATCGAACTCGTCGAGGCCTGGCCCGACGTGGACCCGCTGACGATCAATTTCGTCGACCTGCGCGAGAAGGTGATGCAGCTGGACAGTTTCGATGATGATCCGGAGCACTGCGGCGAACGCATTCTCGAGGCCATCCAGATGGCCTGGATCGAAGAGCAAGACTAATCGCGGTGTGCGCCGCGTGCCGGCGTAATGTTGCGATACAGTTGCAAGAATCTTCCGTAACTGACTGAATATATATAAATTACAAGTGCTGTGTCCGGCGTCGCTGGCACACAGCCAGGCGCCTGCCGTTCGGTCCACGCAGCGGCGCCGCGTTCCATTAACCGCTGCAACCTTGTATATTACGCGGCCTTGTTCCTGCCGGGTTTTTTCCGCTGGAGTTTCCCCGACCATCGTTTGCCGGGCGGGTTTCCTTGTCTCCAAATTCAGAACAGAGGTATTCCATGGCTGTAAGAAATCGTCTGCACCGAAGTGAGCTGGCTGTCCCCGGCAGTAATACCCGCATGCTGGAGAAGGCCCCGAAGGCCGGTGCCGACCTGGTATTCCTGGACCTCGAGGACGCCGTGGCGCCGGATGACAAGGCGCAGGCGCGCAAGAACGTCATCGAGGCGCTGAACGACATGGACTGGTCGCACTGCTCGGTGTCGGTGCGCATCAACGGCCTGGATACCCATTACTGCTACCGCGACATCGTGGACGTGGTCGAACAGGCCGGCGACAAGCTGGACACCATCCTGATTCCCAAGGTCGGCTCGCCGGCAGACATCCTGTTCGTGTCCACCATGCTGGAGCAGATCGAGGCGGCAAAGGGCTATAAGCCGATCAACCTGCACATATTGATCGAGACCGCCATGGGCATGGCCAAAGTGGAGAGCATCGCGCAGACCTGCCCGGAACGCCTCGAGGCCATGGTGTTCGGGGTCGCAGACTACGCAGCCTCCACCCAGGCACGCACCACCAATATGGGCGGCGCCAACCCGAATTACTACACCCTGACGCATCCGGACGAGCAGGGACGACGCGAGCGGCA
>DATKZN010000334.1:0-8096 GCA_035527955.1 Gammaproteobacteria bacterium | reverse complement strand
CATGAGATGCGCTCCTACAAAATATTCCTGCATTTATATTTCCGTGTTCTTCCGCGGGTTCCGTGGCCATCAGCGATGCAGGGTGCGGGTGACGTACCGGAAACGGTGCACGAGGTGCACCCTACAAAACCGTAGGGTGCGTTCCACGCACCGGGAATGGCGCGCAGAGTGCGTCCTGCATTCTGCCGCGAGATTACTGTTTGCGAACTCGACGCGACTAGACCACCGACAGCCAGTTCGCGTACTTGTCCAGCCGCCCGTGCACCACGTCGAAATACAGTGACTGCAGGCGCGTGGTGACCGGGCCGCGCGTGCCGCTGCCGATGACGCGATTATCCACTTCACGGATCGGCGTGACCTCCGCCGCTGTACCGGTGAAGAAGGCCTCGTCGGCCAGGTAGACCTCGTCACGCGTGATGCGCTTTTCGCGCAACACATAGCCTTCGTCCGCCGCCAGCCGGCCAATGGTGTCGCGGGTGATGCCTTCCAGCGCCGAGGTCAGGTCTGGCGTATAGATGACGTTATCGCGCACGATGAATATGTTTTCGCCACTGCCCTCGGCCACGAAGCCGTCCACGTCCAGCAGCATGGCCTCGTCGTAACCATCGCTCAGTGCCTCGTTCAGCGCCAGCATGGAATTGATGTAATGACCGTTGGCCTTCGCCTTGCACATGGTGATATTGACGTGGTGGCGGGTATAGGACGAGGTCTTGATACGGATCCCTTTCTCCATGTTCTCGGCACCCAGGTAGGCACCCCATTCCCACGCGGCGACGATGCCATGCACCTTGAGGTTGTCCGCGCGCAGGCCCATACCTTCCGAACCGTAGAAAAACATCGGGCGGATGTAGGCAGACTCGAGCTTGTTTTCGCGCACCACGGTGCGATGCGCCTCGGCCAGCGTCGGCTGGTCCCAGGGCACCGGCATCTTCATGATATGCGCCGAACCGTACAGGCGTTTCATGTGCTCGGGCAGACGGAAGATCGCGGTGCCCTGCTCGGCACGGTAGGCGCGCACGCCCTCGAACACGCCCATGCCGTAATGCAGGGTATGGGTCAGCACATGCACCTGCGCCTCGCGCCAGGGCACCAGCTGCCCATCCATCCAGATGACGCCGTCGCGGTCAGACATTGACATACGAAATTCTCTCCGAAGTAGCTAACATAACGTGAGACGTGAGACGTGAAACAAACCGCGCAAATCCTGCAGGCTGATTACCAGGCTCGCGCCTTGCCACGCTTCACCTTTCACGTCTCACGTCTCACGTCTCGCGCTTCACGCTTCACGCCTCACCTTTCACGTCCTGCGCCTCGCCCATCACCTGTTGCCAGATCCGGCATACCGTCGCGCGTTCATCCACCATTTCGTCCTGGCCAATAAGGGCCGGCGCATCCTGCAGCACCCGGTGGTTGATCCGCTCGCGCAGGACAGAATAGGCGTTTGACAGGTCCTCTACATCCTGCGCCGGCAGCACGCCGATATCGCCGATGACCCGCAACAGGCCGAGCGTCGCGGTCGGACGCAACAGCACATCATGCTCGCCGGACCAGCGCAGGACCATGAATTGAACCATAAATTCGATATCAACGATACCGCCCGGTCCGTGCTTGAGATCAAACCGGTCGGCAGTGGTCTTGTCCAGTTCCTGGCGCATGCGCCGGCGCATATCGGCCACCTCGGCCTGCAAGCCCTGCGCATCCCGTGGCCGCGCCAGCACCCCGTCGCGTATGCGCTCGAACCGGCGGGTAATTTCCCTGCTGCCGACCACCACACGCGCGCGGATCAGCGCCTGGTTTTCCCAGGTCCAGGCGCTGCCCTGCTGGTACTCGTCGAACGCCTCCATGCTGCTGACCAGCAGGCCGGAATTCCCGTTCGGACGCAGCCGCATGTCGACCTCGTAGAGCACCCCCGCCGCGGTAAAGGTATTGAGGATATGGATGATGCGCTGGCTGAGGCGGGTGAAGAACTCCGTGTTGTCGATGACCCGGGGACCGGCGGTGTGCTGTTCGCTGCCGGCACTGTCATGCAGGAACACGATATCCAGGTCCGAGCCATATCCCAGCTCGTAACCGCCCAGCTTGCCGTAACCGACGATGGCAAAACCCGCTTCGCACAGCTTGCCGTGGCCCAGGTACGACGGCCGGCCATAGCGGTCAACCTGGTGGTTCCAGGCCAGCTGCACCACCGTCTCGAGCACCACTTCCGCGATCTCCGTCAGGTGGTCGGCCACGCGCGTCACCGGCAGTCCGGCGATGATATCGGACGCCGCCACGTGCAGCATGGCGGCCTGGCGGAACTGCCGCAGCTGGTCCATCTGCTGTTCGAGGTCATTCGCCGGTATGCCGTCCATGCGCGCCAGCAGTTCGTCACGCAGCCCGCCCTTGTCGAGCGGATCGAACAGGGCACGCGGATCGAGTAATTCATCGAGCAGGATCGGATGCTGGGCCAGCAGGGCCGCAATCCAGCTGCTGGCGGCACACAACCTGGCCAGTAGCGTGAGCGCTGCCGGATGCTCGACCAGCAGCGACAGGTAGGTGGTACGTCCTGCGACGGCTTCCAGCAATGCGCCCATGCGCTTGAGCACCTCCGGCGCCTGCGCACTGCCGGACGCGGCATTCAGCACCAGCGGCATCAGTTCGTCCAGCCGTCGCCGGCCCTGTTCGCCGAGGAATCGCGACACCGGCCCCTTGCGGAACTGGGCCAGCCATTGCAGCACCGCATCGCCCTTCGGGTAGCCGGCATTTTTCAGCAGGCGCACGGCATGTGCGTCATCGACGGCCTTGCTCCAGACATCGCCCATGCCGCGCGTCCGGTCGCGCTGCTGTTCCTCGACCCGTTCGCGCGGCGCGGCAAAGACCTGTTCGAAATGCTCCTGCACCAGGCTGCGATGCCGGGCAAGTTCGTGCGCGAAACCGTCCCAGTCGGGAAAACCCATGGCGAACGCCAGCCGCACACGCCCCAGGTCGTCCTCCGGCAGTGCGTGCACCTGGCGGTCCTCCCAGGCCTGCAGGCGATTCTCGGTGCGACGCAGAAATACATAGGCCTCGGCCAGCTGCCGGGTCACGGGCTCCGGCAGGTAGCCGAGCGTGGCGAGCGCGTCGAGGATCACCAGCACGCTGCGCTGCTGCAGGACCGGTTCGCGCCCGCCCCGCACCAGCTGGAAGGCCTGCACGATGAACTCGATTTCGCGAATACCGCCCGGGCCGAGCTTGATGTTGTCCTGCATGCCCTTGCGCTCGACCTCGCGGATGATCTGTTCCTTGAGACTGCGCAGCGAATCGAACGCGCCGAAGTCGAGGTAGCGCCGGTAGACGAACGGCTTCAGCAGTTCCATCAGGCGTGCACTGGCCTGCTTTGGTCCGGCCACAGGCCGCGCCTTGATCATGGCGTAACGTTCCCATTCACGGCCCTGCAACTGGTAGTAATCCGCCATTGCATCGAAACTGGCGGCCAGTGGCCCGCTGTCACCATAGGGACGCAGGCGCATGTCGACCCGGAACACGAAGCCGTGAGCCGTCTGCTGGTCCAGCACGCGAATCAGTTGCCGACCCAGGCGCAGGTAGAACTCGTCTGCACTCTCGTGACGCCGGTGCCATGCCGCGTTCACGTCCGGGTAGGCGAAGATCAGATCGATATCGGAAGAAAAATTGAGTTCGTGCGCGCCGAGCTTGCCCATGCCCAGCACCACCAGGGAGGGCTTGAGCTGTTTTGCGGTCGCGCCCGCCTGCTTCACGGCCCAGGGATTGATCCGTTCCAGGGCACCGCTGACACAGGCATCCGCCAGTGCGGACAGATCACGCAGCACCTCGCCGAGCGGCGCCCAGCCGGCCAGGTCGCGGCAGGCAATGCGCAACATTTCCTGTTGCCGGAATTCGCGCAACAGGCGTGACAGGGCAGTCTCGTCCCTGGCGTCCTGCAATGCCAGTGCCAGTTTCTGCGCCAGGTCGCCGGGCGCGTAATCGCCCAGCAAACAGCCGTCATCCAGCAACCGGTAAAACACCTCCGGATTGCGCTGGCAGGCCTGTGACACGAAATCACTGCAGGCCCAGACCCGCTGCAGGGCAGCGACGAACTCCGGATGTGCGGGCGGCGTGTAGCCGGCCTCGACACTGGCCTGCGTAAAGGCCTCCCAGGCCTCTCCCAGAGGCTCACGCAGCACGTCCGGCAGGTTGCCGGCCTGCTGTCGGTTGATGACTGCCGGCATGTGTCTCTTGCTCGTCATTGTCGGTGTTCAAGTTTGCTGGTTCGCCAGCCGACTGTCTCGATTCGCGACAATTATATACAAGCCAAGGGGAAAGAAATGGATTTCAGGACCTATCTGGCAATGATGGTGGAAAAGGATGCATCGGACCTGTATCTCAGCAGCGGTGCGCCGGCCAGCGCAAAGATCAACGGCAAGATGACACCCCTTGAGGAACAAGCCATTACATCGGAACAAGTCAGGGAAATTGCCTGGTCGTTGATGGATGCGTCCCAGATCGAGGAATTCACTCACCGGCCGGAGATGAACCTGGCAATCTCCGAACCGGGCATCGGCAGATTTCGTGTGAATATCTTCCGTCAGCGCAACACGGTGTCCATGGTAATCCGCAACATCAAGACCAGCATACCCGACTGGGAACTGCTTGGCCTGCCCGAGGTATTGACCCGGGTCATCATGGCCAAACGCGGACTGGTGTTGTTCGTTGGCGGCACCGGCTCGGGTAAATCGACCTCCCTGGCATCGCTGATCGACTACCGTAATACCAACAGCGCCGGACATATCATCACCATCGAGGATCCGATCGAGTTTGTCCATCGGCACAAGAAGTCCATCGTCAATCAGCGCGAGGTCGGTGTGGACACCGAGAGTTACGAAGATGCCCTCAAGAACACACTGCGCCAGGCACCGGACGTCATCCTGATCGGCGAGATACGCGATCGTGAGACGATGGAGCATGCGCTGGCATTTGCCGAAACCGGGCACCTTGCCATCTCCACCCTGCACGCCAACAACGCCGATCAGGCACTAGACCGGATCATCAATTTCTTTCCCGAGGACCGGCGTAACCAGCTGCTGCTCGATCTCTCGCTCAATCTGCGCGCCTTCGTTTCACAGCGCCTGGTGAGGACTGTTGACGGCAAGCGGGCGGCGGCCGTTGAGATCCTGATGGGCACCCCGCTGGTACAGGACATGATCCGTCGCGGCGATATCCACGAGATCAAGGAAGTCATGGAGAAATCGGAGAATGCGGGTATGCAGACCTTTGACGGCGCCCTGTTCAGACTGGTCGAGAGTGGCAGGATATCCATCGACGAGGCCATGAAGAACGCGGACTCCCCCAACAACCTGCGCCTGCGGCTCACCCTGAACACCGGCGAGGCAGAAGAGAGCAAGACACCCGCTGGTCTCAGCCTGATCGACCACAATGAGAGCCGTATAGAGCTCAATGAATTCGACAAGGCCCTCTATACGCTCGTCGAAACGGGCAGGATGTCGGCCGAGGAAGCCATGATGGATGCGGACGACCCGGACAAGCTGGCTTGTGAACTGAAACAGCTGGATCCCGGCGCTGGCGGTGAATCAGCCTTGCGTGCGTGAGACGTGAAAGGTGAAAGGTGAAAGGTGAAAGGTGAAAGGTGAAAGGTGAAAGGCATGAGCATACCCGTTCAACCGCTTACGTCTCACGTACCACGTCTGGCACTTGACCTGCATCCCGGCCAGCAATCACTATAGTGACTTGCAACACTACATGATATGACGCTATGAAATTTCTGGTTACAGGTGGCGCCGGCTTCATCGGCTCGCATATTGCGGAGCGTCTGCTCGCCGACGGGCACCAGGTCCGCATCCTGGATAATTTTTCCACTGGCAACCGTGAAAATATCCCGGTATCCGATGCCGTATCGGTTATCGAGGGAGACGTGGGCGACTTCAACACGGTGCGCGAGTGGATGGATGGCATCGATATCGTTTACCACGAGGCCGCCATTGCCTCGGTGCCCGAGACCGTCGGCAACCCGCTGGGCAGCGAGCGCACCAATTATCGCGGCACCCTGAACGTGCTTGAAGCAGCCCGCCAGGCCGATGTCAAACGCGTCATTTTCGCCTGCTCCGCCGCCGTCTACGGCGATCTGCCGGAGCTGCCCAAGACCGAGGACATGCCGGTGAGGCCGCTGTCGCCCTACGCGGTCGACAAGCTGGCCTCCGAGCACGCCTGCCAGGTCTATACCCAGCTGTACGGACTGGAAACGGTCGCACTGCGCTACTTCAACGTGTTCGGTCCGCGCCAGGACCCGTCCTCGCCCTATTCCGGCGTCATCTCCATTTTCGCGGACCGGATCAGCCAGGGCAGGCAGCCGTCCATCTACGGCGACGGCGAGCAGACCCGTGATTTCGTCTACGTTGCCGACGTGGTGGAGGCCAATATCCGCGCGGCGCGCGCGCCAGCCGCGGCCGGCCAGACCATCAACGTGGCCACCGGCTCGACCATTACCATCAACGAGTTGCTGCGCACCGTGTGCCGCATCCAGGGCCAATCCTTCGACCCGGTCTATCAACCGGCCCGGGATGGCGATATCCGCCATTCCTGCGCCGATATCAGCCGTGCCGGGACACTGCTGGACTGGGCGCCCCGCGTGGATTTCGAAACCGGCCTGCGCAAGCTGTTCGAGAGCGAATAGCCATCCTGTACAGCGCCGCGAGCCGCGTATCAGCGGCCCGTTTGCGGCTATAATCGGCGCCATGCAGAACCCTTCCAGACCACACCGCGACACCCTGTTTGTCGAAGACGCCCGGATTCTCGCGCACGACAGCTATGCGGGTGAACAATACGTCCTGAGAGTCGCGGCGCCGGAATGTGCCAGCCGCGCGCAGCCGGGCAGCTTTGCGCATATCCAGTGTGACCCCGCCCTGCCCATGCGCCGGCCGCTCTCCATCATGCGCGTCGATGCGACCGCCGGCTGGGTCGAATTCCTGTACAAGGCGGTCGGCACCGGCACGCGCGCCCTGGCCAGCCGTGCGACCGGCGAGACGCTCAGCATGATCGGCCCGATCGGCGTACCGTTCACGCCGGACCGGACACGCCCGCGCACCCTGCTGCTGGGTGGCGGCGTCGGCATCCCGCCGATGGTGTTCCTCGCCGACCGGCTGCGCAACGAGCCGCACTGGCAGCCGCTGGTGCTGATGGGATCCGAGGTACCGTTTCCGTTCAGCGCCCGACCGTCGCGCTTCATGGTGCCGGGGATGCCGGAGGGCGTGATTGCCGCCATGCCGCTGCTCGAGGACTGGGGCATACCCAGCCGCCTCGCCAGCCTGCAGGGCTACCCGGGCTGCCACGAGGGTTACATCACCGATCTGGCACGTCATTGGCTCGACGCGCTGGATACGACGGTGCGCGCCGGGATCGGCATCTTTGCCTGCGGCCCGCACCCGATGCTGGCGGCAACGGCACGGCTGGCGCGCGAATACGACCTGCCTTGCCAGGTCTCACTGGAAGAATACATGGCCTGCGCCGTAGGCGGATGTGCCGGTTGCGCCGTGGAGATCAACACCGCGCAGGGCCCGGCCATGAAACGTGTGTGCGTGGACGGCCCGGTATTCGATGCACGGACGGTGAACTGGGATTAACCGCTGACCGGATCCAGAAAAATATCTCGCGCCAAGGCGATGAGGGAAAGCCACCTCGCGCAGAGACGCAGAGGACGCAGAGATTTCGATTTATCCTGTGTACATGCCCGAATTGATACACTTGCACGAGCGGACCGCGTCCACGATTGCTTTAGGTGATCTCTCCGGTAAAAATAATTATATTCTCTGCGTACTCTGCGAACTCCGCGAACTCCGCGAACTTTGCGTCTCTGCGCGAGATCTTTCTTGTGATCTCTTGACACCCCGGCGTCCTGGCGCGAACCTTTTCTGGAGAACGAAAAACGGGCGCAATGCGCCCGTTTCTTTTTGCTGCTCGCAGACAGATTCCTGCGCTAGTCCTCCTGCAGGAACACGTTGTCCATGGCCGAGGCGAATGTCTCTACATCGCCCTCTTCCAGCTTGACCATCAGACGCACCTCGTTGGCCGAGTCGGCATAGTGCAACGCGTCGTCGTAACTGATCTCG
>DATKZN010000333.1:0-5127 GCA_035527955.1 Gammaproteobacteria bacterium | reverse complement strand
TTGCCGGGACAAACATAAACACATCCACAGATCGACCAAGCGTTTCCACTAGTAAACCGGACCTTCATTGATCGCTGCACCAACGTCAGCTGTGTGACGATAACGGCAAAGAACGAGCAGGTAGTCCGAACACGGCCTGCTCCGCTTGCGCTTCATCAAGACGCGGCTCTTCGTCTCTTGACTGTAAACAAAGAAACAGAAAGAAACGCGCACCGATTCCAGACTGGTCCGGGCTGGACCAGGATGCCGGGTCTGTTACGGCGGGCCGAGTTGCCCCTGTGTGTTTTTCCCGCTAGGAATGTTGCATGAAGTTCCGATTCCCCATTGTCATCATCGACGAAGATTTCCGCTCCGAAAATTCCTCCGGCTCGGGCATTCGCGCCATGGCGCAGGCCATTGAGAGCGAAGGTTTCGAAGTGGTCGGAGTGACGAGTTACGGCGACCTGTCCAAATTCGCCCAGCAGCAGTCGCGCGCCAGTGCCTTCGTTCTGTCCATTGACGACGAAGAACTCAGTCCCGGCCCGGACATTGATCCCGCGGTACTGAACCTGCGCAAGTTCATCGAGGAGGTGCGCTGGAAGAATGCCGACGTGCCCATATACGTCTACGGCGAAACCAGGACCAGCCGCCACCTGCCCAACGACATCCTGCGCGAACTGCACGGCTTCATTCACATGTTTGAAGACACGCCGGAATTCGTGGCGCGCCATATAATCCGCGAAGCCAGAAGTTATCTCGAGGCCATCCAGCCGCCGTTCTTCAAGGCCCTGCTCGACTACGCCGAGGACGGTTCATACTCCTGGCACTGCCCCGGACACTCGGGAGGTGTGGCGTTCCTGAAAAGCCCGATTGGCCAGATGTATCATCAGTTTTACGGTGAAAACATGCTGCGCGCCGATGTCTGCAACTCGGTGGAGGAGCTGGGTCAGCTGCTGGACCACGACGGCGCCATCGGCGAGTCGGAACGCAACGCTGCGCGCATCTTCAACGCCGACCACTGCTTCTTTGTCACCAATGGCACCAGCACCAGCAACAAGATGGTCTGGCACCACACGGTGGCGCCGGGCGAGGTGGTGGTCGTGGACCGGAACTGCCACAAGTCCATCCTGCACGCCATCATCATGACGGGTGCGGTGCCGGTGTTCCTGAAACCCACACGCAACCACTACGGCATCATCGGCCCGATCCCGCAAAGCGAGTTCGAGATTGACTCGATCAAGGCCAAGATCCGCGCCAATCCGCTGCTTGCCGGCGTTGACGCCGATGCCGTCAAGCCGCGCATCATGACGCTCACGCAGTCCACCTATGACGGGGTGCTCTATAACACCGAGACCATCAAGGGTCTGCTGGACGGCTATGTGAGCAACCTGCACTTTGACGAGGCCTGGCTGCCGCACGCCGCATTCCACCCGTTTTATGGAAGTTTCCATGCAATGGGCCGCAAGCGCACCCGGCCCAGGCATTCGGTGACCTACGCCACCCAGTCAATTCACAAACTGCTGGCGGGCATCAGCCAGGCCAGCCAGGTGCTGGTGCAGGACTCGCAGGACACCAGGCTGGATCGCCACCTGTTCAACGAGGCCTATCTGATGCACATCAGCACCAGCCCGCAGTACAGCATCGTCGCCAGCTGCGATGTGGCTGCCGCCATGATGGAGCCGCCGGGCGGCACGGCACTGGTTGAGGAAAGCATTGCCGAAGCGCTGGATTTCCGCCGGGCCATGCGCAAGGTCGACCAGGAGTTCGGCGAGGATGACTGGTGGTTCCAGGTCTGGGGACCGGACGCGCCGGAAGAAGAAGGCATCGGCAGCACCAGGGACTGGGTGCTGAAGAGAACCGACGCCGATGGCGTGCAGAAGTCGGACGGTGAGGATTCCTGGCACGGGTTCGGCGACATGGCGCCCGGCTTCAACATGCTCGATCCGATCAAGGCCACGATCATCACGCCCGGCCTGAACCTGGATGGACGCTTTGAGGAGACGGGGATTCCGGCCTCCATAGTGACCAAGTACCTGGCCGAGCACGGAGTGGTGGTCGAGAAAACCGGCCTCTACAGCTTTTTCATCATGTTCACCATCGGCATCACCAAGGGCCGCTGGAACACGCTTCTGTCGGCGCTGCAGCAGTTCAAGGACGACTACGCCAAGAACCAGCCGATGTGGCGCACCATGCCCGATTTCTGTGTCAAACAGCCGCGTTACGAGAAAATGGGCCTGCGCGATCTGTGCCAGCACGTGCATGCGCTGTACGCCAGGTACGACGTGGCGATCCTGTCCACCGAAATGTACCTGAGCGACCACCTGCCCGCTATGAAGCCCAGCGAGGCATTTACGCACATTGCGAAGCGGACCACGCAACGCGTGCCGATAGGCGAGCTTGAGGGCCGCATCGCCACCTGCCTGCTGACGCCATATCCGCCCGGCATTCCGCTTTTGATCCCGGGTGAAGTGTTCAACAGGAAGATCGTGGAATACCTGAAGTTCGTACAGGAGTTTGCACGCGAATGTCCCGGCTTTGAAACCGATATCCATGGCCTGGTCCAGGAGGAAGGCGAAGATGGCGTGGTGCGCCACTTTGCCGACTGCGTGGCAGCGTGACCTATCCCCAGTCCATCACCACCTTGCCAGCCTCGCCCGACAGCATGGCGGCAAAGCCTGCCTCATAGTCATCTATGTCTATGCGATGGGTAATCAGGCCGGAAACGTCCAGGCCGCTCTGCACCAGGGCGATCATCTTGTACCAGGTCTCGAACATTTCACGGCCGTAAATGCCCTTGATGTTCAGCATCTTGAAGATGATCTGGTTCCAGTCTACGGCGAACTCGGTGGGCGCGATGCCCAGCAGTGCGATCTTGCCGCCATTGTTCATGGTCTGGATCATGTCGCGCATGGCAGGTGCGGCGCCGGACATCTCAAGGCCCACATCGAAACCCTCGGTCATGCCCAGCCGGGCCATCACGTCAACCAGCTTTTCCTCAGCGGCATTGACGACGGTCTGCACGCCCAGCCGTCTGGCCAGCGCAACCCGGTAGGGGCTGATATCGGTGATGACCACCTTGCGCGCACCGGCCCTTTGCGCCACCAGCGCTCCCATGATCCCGATCGGGCCGGCACCTGTGACCAGCACGTCCTCGCCCACCAGATCGAAACTCAGCGCGGTGTGTACCGCATTGCCGAAAGGATCGAATATCGCTGCAATCTCGTCGGGGATATCGTCGGGGATCGGCACGACATTAGCCTCGGGAATGCACAGGTATTCGGCAAAGCTGCCGGGGCGGCTGACGCCGACACCCCTGGTGTTGCGGCACAGATGCCCGCGCCCGGCCCGGCAGTTGCGGCAGATACCGCAAACAATGTGACCCTCGCCGGACACGCGCTGGCCGATCCGGTATTTGCCGGCTGCCGCACCTGTCTCCACGATTTCGCCGCAGAACTCGTGGCCGACGACCATCGGCACGGGGACGGTTCTGGCCGACCACTCGTCCCATTTCCAGATATGAACGTCGGTGCCGCAGATAGCAGACTTGCGGACCTTTATCAGTACATCGCGAGGCCCCGGTTCGGGCACCGGAACGCGCTGCATCCATAAGCCCTCACGAGGCTCGGCCTTGACCAGCGCCTTCATTTCGTTGCTCATCTGATCACTCCCAGTTCACGACCGGTTTCCACAAACGCTGCAATGGCCTGGTCAAGCTCTTCGAGCGAATGGGCCGCCGACATCTGGGTGCGGATGCGATCCTGGCCTTTCGGAACCACCGGAAAACTGAATGGCGCGACAAAGACCCCGCGCGCATCAAGCCCCCTGGCCATGTCCTGGGCCAGTTTTGGATCGCGCAGCATGACCGGAATGATCGGGTGCTGGCCTGGCAGCAGATCAAATCCCGACGCGGTCATCGCGTCGCGGAAATAGGCGGCATTGCGCATCAGCAAATCGCGCCGTTCCGGCGAGGCTTCCAGCATGTCCAGCACTTTCAGCGAGGTTGCCGCGATCACCGGAGCGAGCGTGTTTGAAAACAGATAGGGCCGCGAACGCTGGCGCAGCCAGTCGATGACCTCGCGCCTGCCCGATGTATAGCCGCCCGACGCGCCGCCAAGCGCCTTCCCTAAAGTTCCGGTGATGATATCCACCCGGCCCATCACGCCGCAATGTTCATGCGTGCCGCGACCTGAGGTACCCATAAAGCCCACCGCGTGGCTGTCGTCTACCATCACCATCGCATCATGCGCCGCAGCCAGATCGCAAATTGCCGGCAGATTGGCGATATAGCCATCCATCGAGAACACGCCGTCGGTGACAATCAGTCTGAAGCGGCAGCCGCGCGCCGCTGCAAGCTGGTCTGCCAGATCGGCCATGTCGGAATTTGCATACCGCAAACGCTGCGCCTTGCAGAGCCGCACACCATCGATAATCGAGGCATGGTTCAGCGCGTCCGAAATGATTGCGTCTTCGGGCCCGAGAAGTGTCTCGAACAGGCCCGTATTGGCATCAAAGCAACTCGAATAGAGAATGGTGTCCTCCATACCCAGAAAGCCTGAAAGGCGGGCCTCGAGCTGCTGGTGTTCCTCCTGGGTGCCGCAGATGAAGCGCACGGAAGACATGCCGTAGCCATAGCGGTCCAGTGCATCATGTGCGGCGGAGACCAGGCCGGGGTGGCTGGAAAGACCGAGATAGTTGTTGGCGCACAGGTTTATGACCGGGCGGCCGGCTTCCAGTACTACCGTTCCGCCCTGAGGGCTGGTAACGACCCGTTCAGTCTTGTAAAGGCCGGTATCTTTCAGGACATCAAGCTCAGATGTCAGATGCTCAATAAAGTTCCGGCTCATTGCGATCTCTCCGAATGATAACGCGGCTGCTCAATCAAACATGAAAACAGGTAAAATCAAAGAAGCAGACTAATTTGTTGCGGGTAACAGTTGAATCCAGTGCGAACGACAGGCGTGTTGCAGGAGGAATGGGATTTGCTGTTTGTATGGTTTGAGCTTGTTTGCTATGAAGCCTTTAGAAATCGGGATGCGCACAAAATCATGTTGGGGAAAGAAAATGAATAATTGGGTCGTACTGCTCGTCATCGGGGTGTTATCGGTTATTGCAGGAATTGTGGCTTTGCTGAATCCGTTCGCCGCATCG
>DATKZN010000332.1:0-5857 GCA_035527955.1 Gammaproteobacteria bacterium | reverse complement strand
GCACCCGGTCGCCTGTGTGCGGGCCGCGCGTCTGCTGGCCGGGCAGGGCTTTTCCCGTATCTACCATCTCGCCTTCTTAAGGATGTAGCGGGCGTCAGCGCATGAGTATTGAACAGTTCGAGTCGATCTCGCTGAACCTCGGGGTTGGCGGACTGGTGCTGTACATGCTGTTTGTCATGTACCGCCTGGCAAAGGAATCCGGTGCCGGGCGCTTCGGTAGCCTGGTGATCTTCCTGTCGCTGGGGCTCGGCATTGTCGGCTTCGCCGCCAAGTCGGTCATCCAGCTGATGCTCCAAGTGTAGGGTGCGTTCTACGCACCGGAAATTCCATATGTTATGTAGGGTGCGTTTTACGCACCGGATAGGTGCGCGAGGAAATGGTGCACGAAATGCACCCTACAGGTCCTGCGTTCCGGCAGTATTCCGGGTGTAGGGTGCGTTTTACGTACCGGACAGGATGCACTAAGAAATAGTGCACGAAGTGCACCCTACAGGTCCTGCGCGCGTTATTTATTCTCTCCCGTCTCGTCTTCGCCAGGTTCTTCCTGCGGTGAATCGTCGTCCATGAGAATCTGGTGGGCCGGCCCCTCCAGGTCATCGAACTGACCCGAACGAATGGCCCAGATGAAAACCCAGATAATCACGCCGACCAGGATGATCGACAGGGGAATCAACAGGTAAATGATTTCCATGGGTTATCTTCCGCGTGTCAGGCGCAGGGCGTTCAATACCACGAGCAGCGAGCTCGATGACATGCCGATGGCGGCCATCCACGGCGCAACGTAGCCCAGTGCCGCGGCCGGCAGCGCGACCAGGTTGTACGCGATCGCCCAGCCGAGATTCTGCCGGATGACGCGCAGCGTGTGCCGGGCCAGCCGCATACCGTTCGACAGGCCTTCCAACCGGTTCGAGAGCAGGATCATGTCGGCGCTGGCCTGACTGATTTGCGCGGCCGCCTGCATGGCAATCGAGACATCCGCTGCGCCCAGTACCGGCGCGTCATTGATGCCGTCACCGACCATCACCACGACGGCCCCCTGCTGCTGCAGGCGCTGCACCTCGCGCAGCTTGTCCGACGGTTTCATGTCGGCGAGTACCGTATCGATACCCAGCTCATCGGCGACGGCATGTACCGCGGCCGGGTTGTCGCCGCTCATCAGGATCACCTGCTTGCCGCTCTGCTGCAAGGCGCGGATCGCTGCCTGTGCATCGGGCCGTATTTCGTCGCGCAGTGACAGACGCGCGTGTATCCGCTGCCTGTCCGCCAGCAGGATGTGAGTGGCGCCGTCCGCAGCCGGCACGGCGAAGTCCTTGCCGGCCGCGCTGTGTTCCCGCACGAAGGCGGCGTTGCCGATGAACCAGGTACCGTCGTGCAGCCGGCCGCTGATGCCGGCGCCGGGATAGTTGGTGATATCGCGCGCCGTGAGCGGATTGCCGTCGACGCAGTCGCAGATGGCCCGGGCCGCGGCGTGTTCGGAATGCGCCTCCAGTGCGGCGGCTATCCACAGCAGTTGCTGTTCGTCGAGATCGGAATCGTGCTCGATAGCGACGATGGCCGGGGTGCCGACGGTCAGCGTGCCGGTCTTGTCGAAGACGATATGGGTCGCGCGCGCCAGGGTTTCGAGGCGTGCGCTGCCGGTGGTCAGCAGGCCCTGGGCGAGCAGTGTGCCGGTGGCGGCGCTGATGGCGGTTGGCGTGGCCAGCGACAGCGCACACGGGCAGGTAACCACCAGCACCGATACCAGTATTGGCAGCCAGTGGTCCGGTGCCTGCTGCCACCAGTACAGCCCGACCGCGCCGGCCAGCAGTAAAACGCCCACCACGAACCAGGCGGCCGCGCGGTCGGCGAGCCGGGTGATGGCCGGCTTTTCCTGCTGGGCGCGTTCCAGCAGGCGCGTGATCTCGGCCAGCACGGTATCCAGCCCGGTCTTGTCCACGCGCATGACCAGCGGGCTTTCCATGTTGATGCTGCCGCCGACCAGGCGGGCGCCGGGCGCCTTGGCGAGTGGCGTGCTTTCGCCGCTCAACAGGGCCTCGCTGACGCCGGAGTTGCCCGACTCGACCGTGCCGTCGGCCGGGACCGCGGCGCCCGGCCTGATCAGTACCCGGTCGCCCGGCTGCAGTTCGCTGGCCGGGATGATGTCCTGCGTGTCCCTGCCTTCGACCCCGGTCAGGCGGGTCGCCATGGCGGGCAGGGCCTGGGCCAGGTTCTCGGCGATTTCCGCCCCGCGCTTGCGCGCCATGAGTTCGAAGTAGCGGCTCACCAGCAGGAAGAAGATGAACATGACCACCGAGTCGTAGTACACCTCGCCACGACCGGTGAGCGTGGCATGCACGCTGCCACCGAAGGCGACCAGGATGCCGAGCGCCACCGGTACGTCCATGCCGACGCTGCGGTTGGTCAGGTCGCGCCACGCGCCGCGCAGGAACGGGGCACCCGCATACAGCAGCACCGGCGTGGTCAGCAGCAGCCCGATCCAGCGGAAAAAGCGCCGGAATTCGTCCTCCATCCCGGACCAGTCGCCGATGTAGAGCGTGATCGACAGCATCATGACCTGCATGCCCAGCACACCGGCGATGCCGATACGCTTGAGCTGCGTGCGGCGCTCCTTCTCGCGCGCCAGTTGCTGCCGGGCGGGATCGTAGGGATGCGCGGTGTAGCCGATATTGTGGATCGCCTGCAGGATGTCGCTCAGCTTGATCCTGGAGTCATCCCAGCGGACGCGCGCACGGTGTGTCGCGTAGTTGATCTGCACTTCCAGCACGCCCGGCAGGCGGCTCACGTGGCGCTCGTTCAGCCATATGCAGGCCGCGCACACGATACCTTCGAGAATCAGCGCGGCCTCGTGTTCGTGCGCGCCGGTGCTGCGCACGAAGGTCTTCTGGATCTCGGGATGGTCATAGACCTGTGTCTGCTGGATGAATTCCGGCACCAGCGCCGCGCCGGTGTTGGAAACCCGGGTGCGGTGGCGATAGAAGTCGGTGTGGCCGGCATCGATGATGGCCTGCGCGACGGCCTGGCAGCCATGGCAGCACATCGGTTCATCGCGGCCGTTGATGCTGACCGTCAGGTCGAGACCGGGCGGCACCGGCAGACCGCAATGAAAGCAATCGGCCGCCTCTGCCTCGGTTGCGGCTTGCGGGAGTCCGGCGCTTGCCGGTGTTGGCGGGGGCACTGTGGTTACCGTGGTAATCGTGTGTTTTTCAAGGCGCTGCACGCGCGCTGGCTGACCATAGCGTACCGGCAAATGCCATGTAGAGGAACTGTATTATAATTTTCTAATGGACTTGATGCAGATCAACTAACATCTGCTCCCGCCTGTAAATAATACCCGCCACATTACAATTTTATTACCTGCGCCTGGCAATGGCGCGGCTATGCAATTTACCTACGAAACAGGAGAATGATCATGAAACTACGTATTGCAACCACGCTGCTGGCGACGATGATCGCGACTTCCGCCCAGGCCTGGCAGGCCGGTGATATCCTGTTGCGCGCCGGTGCGGCCGGTGTGTTCCCGACCGGTGACGGTACGGTTCAGCCGTCAGGTGGCCAGATCGAGGCTGACGATGCCTGGAGCCTGGGTCTGACCGGGACCTGGATGGCCACCAACAACATCGGTATCGGTGTGCTGGCAGCCTGGCCGTTCGAGCATGACATCGATGGTGCCGGTGCGCTCGCCGGTGCCGGTACGGTAGGCGACACCAAACATCTGCCGCCCACGGTCACCGTGCAGTACCACCTCGACACCGGGTCCAAGCTGCATCCCTACGTCGGCGCCGGTATCAACTACACCAACTTCTTCGATGAAGGCACCACGGGCGCCCTGGCCGGAGCCTCCCTCGACCTGGACGATTCCTGGGGCCTGGCCGGTGAGATCGGTGTCGACTACGAGCTGCAGAACGACTGGCTCGTCAGCGGGCAGCTCTGGTATATCGATATCGATACCGACGCGACGATCGCTAATAGTCCTATTCCAGGCGTTGTTGCAAACGGCAGCTACAATGTCGAGATCGACCCTTGGGTGTTCATGGTCAGCGTCGGCAAGAAGTTCTGAAGTCGATGACTTGAATCACCTTTTAGCCTGAAGGATACTGGCGTCCCGATTATGCGCAGCGCAAGCTGCGCATAATCAACAAAAATACGGGGAGACTGACCAATGCTGCAACATGTCTGGGGTTTGTTCGTCAATCCAAAGCGTGAATGGGAAGCCATTCGCACGGATGAATGTACCATTGGCAAGTGTTACGCAATCCATGTCCTGATCCTTGCGGCCATCCCGGCCATTTCGGGGTTTATCGGTACCACCCAGTTCGGCTGGCAGATCGGCGCCGGTGACCCGGTCAAGCTGACCACGCAGAGCGCGGCGATCATATCCGTGCTCTATTACCTGGCCATGCTGGTTGGTGTATACGCGATGGGCTATATGATCTACTGGATGGGTAGCACCTACGGTGCGGAAGTGCCGTTATCGCAGTGTGTGGTGCTGGCGGCCTACACGGCTACCCCGCTGTTTCTCATTGGCATCATGGAGCTGTACCCGGTGCTGTGGGTCAACCTGGTGGTTGGTATCGTGGCGCTGACCTATACCGTCTATCTGCTCTATACCGGCGTGCCTGTCATGATGGGCATCTCGGAGGACCGCGGTTTTCTGTTTTCCAGCGCGGTGCTGGCCGTTGGCCTGGTGGCATTCGTTGCCCTGCTCGCCGTGACCGCCATCTTGTGGGGTATGGGGCTGGAGCCGCAGTTCACCAGATGACAGCCGGGCGACGGTTCCGTCCGCAGTCGGGACTGCGCGTTTTGTAACGGGTTTTACAATTCTGAATCAGGAGGTCGGCATGACCGATCAGCAAACGTATAACTATACGGTGGTCAGGCAGTTCGCCATCATGACCATTATCTGGGGTATCGTCGGTATGCTGGTGGGTGTTTTGATCGCTGCCCAGCTGGCGTGGCCGGTGCTCAACTTCGACATACCCTGGCTGACCTTCGGCCGCCTGCGCCCGCTGCATACCAACGCGGTAATCTTTGCCTTTGGCGGCTCCGCACTGTTCGCGACCTCCTATTATGTGGTACAGCGCACCTGCCACGTGCGGCTGATCAGCGACAAGCTGGCGGCATTTACCTTCTGGGGCTGGCAGCTGATCATCCTCTCTGCCGCCATCACGTTGCCGCTCGGTATCACCTCCAGCAAGGAATACGCCGAACTGGAATGGCCGATCGACATCCTGATCGCGGTGGTCTGGGTAAGCTATGCCATCGTTTTCTTCGGCACCATCATGAAACGCCGCGTACAACACATCTATGTCGCAAACTGGTTTTACGGCGCATTTATCCTCACCATCGCGATCCTGCACATCTTCAACAGTGCCGCGATACCGGTCACCCTGACGAAGTCCTACTCCGCCTATGCCGGCGTACAGGACGCCATGGTGCAGTGGTGGTACGGTCATAACGCGGTGGGCTTCTTCCTGACGGCCGGCTTCCTCGGCATGATGTATTACTTCGTGCCCAAGCAGGCAGGACGTCCGGTGTATTCCTATCGCCTGTCGGTGGTGCACTTCTGGGCGCTGATCTTCACCTATATATGGGCCGGCCCGCACCATCTGCACTACACGGCACTGCCGGACTGGGCGCAGTCGCTCGGTATGGTGATGTCGCTGATCCTGCTGGCGCCGAGCTGGGGCGGCATGATCAACGGCATCATGACGCTGTCCGGTGCCTGGGAGAAGCTGCGTACCGACCCGGTGCTGCGCCTGCTGATTGTATCGATCTCGTTCTACGGCATGTCCACCTTCGAGGGGCCGATGATGTCTATCAAGACGGTGAACGCCTTGTCGCATTACACCGACTGGAC
>DATKZN010000331.1:0-3867 GCA_035527955.1 Gammaproteobacteria bacterium | reverse complement strand
GTAATAGGACAGGATCAGGAAGCCGGCGACGACACCGGCCCAGCCGAGCCACTGCCAGTGCGGGTTGGCGTTTTCATCGACGGCCAGGGCACGCATGGTATTGATCGGGCTGCGACGGCCGCGCCGGCCGAGCAGCACCTCGGCCATCATGATCGGAATGCCGATTAACGCGATGCACACCAGGTAGACCAGCACGAAGGCGCCGCCACCGTTTTCGCCGGCGATGTATGGAAATTTCCAGATATTACCCAGTCCGACGGCCGAACCGGTTGCCGCCAGTATGAAAGCCAGCCGGCCCGACCACTGGCCATGTATGGGTTCGCGCTTGGTTGTCATTGTCGTCCTCCGCTGACCCGCGGATAGGGCAGCACCGGCATTGTCCAAGAAATGCCCGGCTATCACAACCGCACCCGGCACGGTAAGATGCGTCCTGGTCACGCCCACAAACCACATCCATGGCAAAGCAGACATCCAAAGCCGGATCGAGCACCATCGCGCTCAACAAGAAGGCCCGTCACGATTTTTTCATCGAGGATCGCTTCGAGGCAGGACTGGCATTGCAGGGCTGGGAAGTGAAGAGTCTGCGCGAGGGACGCGTGCAGCTGACCGACAGCTACATCATCATCAAGAACAACGAGGCCTGGCTGCTCGGGTTCCGTATCGCGCCGCTGCTAAGCGCATCGACGCACGTCACGCCCGATCCGACCCGCACCCGCAAGCTGCTTCTGCACCGCAACGAACTCGACCGGCTGATAGGTGCGGTCGAGCGCAAGGGTTATACGCTCGTGCCAATGGCGCTGTACTGGAAGAAAGGCATGGCAAAAATCGAGATCGCACTTGCGCGCGGCAAGCAAAGTCATGACAAGCGCGCGTCGGAAAAGGATCGCGACTGGATGCGCGAGAAACAGCGCATCCTGCGCAAACACTGATTAGTGAACTGCACCGTGCGCAGCGCGGCTACGCCTCAGGGTGCGGACGTGGCGGCTGCTGCGGCGCCTCTCTTGTCATCCGCGGTGTCCGCATTCATGCTCGCCAGGTGATCGATCAGGCTGTCCAGCCCCTTGTCATGAATTTCCTTCGCGAAACTTGAGCGATGGGTCGCAACCAGGCTGATACCTTCCACGGAAATGTCATAGACCAGCCAGTCCGACTCCGGCCTGTGCAGGCGAAAACCGAGATGTACCGGCGGACCGCCCGGCTGCTCGACCTCGGCATCGACCTCCATGCGGCCCGACGCAGGTGAACCACGCGCCGGCGCGATGCTGATCCTGTTCTCGCGGTAGTTGCTGATCGAACGCACGTAGGTATTCAGCAGCAGCTGGCGGAACTCCTCGACAAAACGCATCCGCTGCTGCCCGCTGGCCGTGCGCCAGTACTTGCCAAGCACCCATTGCGCGGCGACCTGAAAATCAATATGTGGAAGTATGAAACGCTCGGTCAGCGCACGTACCCGTGCGACATCCTTGAGCTGCTCCGGGTCCTTGCGGATCTCAGCCAGCACCTCGTCCGTCACCTCCCGCAACAGGACGTCCGGACCGGGGTCGGCCTGGACCACCGGGCTGCCAGCCAACAGCAGCATCCCGGACAGGACAAACATACCCAGAAATTGCAGTTTCTGTCTTTCCATGGCAAGGCCTGTTGTTATGATTGTTGTTTGGCTAGACGCTGGTACGGCAGTAAACCTGATAATATCAAGCTACCGCAAGACCGCTCTACACGCTATTTTATCCGTCTAACTGCATCAGGCAAACCACCGGGGCGCCCCGACCGGGACGGAAATCGCACAACATGGCCGGAAAACTTACAGAACCAAGGGTAATAACCGACCATCGGCGCGAACCGGTTTGCATCCTGCCGGCCGGTTTCTATTTCGACGATGACCGCTGGGAGCGCATCTGGCAGCGTTTCGAGGAAAAGGGAGAAGCCCTGTCACACGACGACCTGCGGGCACTGTTTCCGGACGAGCCGGTACTGCGGGTCAATAAATTGTAGGAGCGCAGCTCATGGCCGTTCCTGCACTTCCCTGTGCTCCACGGCACTCGTACATGGCCCAGGCCAGCTTCTCGACCCGGGCTATGCCCGTAAAAATGGTCTCACCTCCTCCTTGTACATCGCGCGTTTCCCTCGTTAAACAAATCGCGGACGAGGCCCGCTCCTACATACCTTCCCTGAGCGCCGCAATACGTTCTTCCAGCGGCGGATGGCTCAGGAACAGCTTCTTGATGCCCGCGCCCACGCCGCCGGCAATGCCGAAGGCGGCAAACTCGCCCGGCAGGTCGTGCGGCTGCTGCGCACGCTGCAGGGCCTGCAGCGCACCGATCATCTTCTGCCGACTGGCGAGCGTAGCGCCACCGGCGTCGGCGCGGAACTCGCGGCGGCGCGAGAACCACATGACGATCATCGAGGCAAGGATGGACAGGAATATCTGCGCAACAATAGAGGTAATAAAATAGGCCGGCCCGTAACCGCGCTCGGTCTTGAACACCACGCGGTCGACCACATGACCGACAACGCGCGACAGGAAAATCACGAAGGTATTCACCACGCCCTGGATCAGGCCCATGGTGACCATATCGCCGTTGCTGACGTGGGTGATCTCGTGCCCGAGCACCGCCTCGACCTCGTCGGCGCTCATATTCTGCAACAGGCCGCTACTGACCGCGACCAGCGCCTTGTTTTTGTTCATGCCGGTGGCAAAGGCATTCGGCTCGGCGGCATTGAAAATGCCCACCTCCGGCATGCCAATGCGCGCCTGCTGGGCCTGGCGCCTGACGGTGTCCACCAGCCACTGCTCGGTCTTGTTGGACGGCTGCTCGATAAGCTGCACGCCCATGGAGCGCTTGGCCAGGAACTTGGACATGGCCAGCGAAATGAAGGAACCGGTAAAGCCGATTACGGCGGACATGACCAGCAACGCCTGCAGGTTCAGGTCCACACCGTTTTGCGCCAGCACGCCATCCAGGCCGAGCAGCTTGAACACCACGCTGACCACCACCAGGATGGCCGCATTGGTCGCCAGAAAAAGGAATATTCGCATCATCGTCGGTCACCGTTGAAACAGGGGTAGGCAGGCACCAGTATAGGCAAACCCGCCCGGTCAGGTACAAGATTGGGACAGGCGGGGTAATTTCAAGTGCGGAACTTTTTCGTCGTTGTGCTATCCTACTGGCAGCTTTACTATCAGCTTTAGGGGGCGACCTGGCTTCGACGTGGGTTGCGAAACCTGAGGTGCATGCCGAGGTGCAGAGGACCTCGTTAATCCATCTGCAAAAACTTAGTTGCCAACGACGACAACTACGCACTCGCTGCTTAAACCCCAGTAGGGTGCCGTCTGACCGGAGCCGTGCTTGTGCGTCCGGGTCCTTTATGCCCTTTGGGTATTCGGGACACTCAGGCGTCGATTCTCACAAGATCGCGATGAGGCACGTCCGGGGCTGATTCGCTAAAACTCTACGGAATCGCTGATTGTCTTCCCTGCCCGTCGGGTAGCAGTCAGTTAAATTAATAGACCGGGATAAGCATGTAGAGCCGATGGCAGAGGACTTACGGACGCGGGTTCGATTCCCGCCGCCTCCACCATAAAATTGAACGGGGTGTGCCTGAAAAGGTACACCCCGTTTTGTTTTATGGGAGTCGGGTGAGGATGAGTACCGCGTCAGGTTCGACGATGTACAGGGAGAAGGTGAGACCGATTTTACGGGCATAGCCCGGGTCGAGAAGCTGGCCTGGGCCATGTACGAGTGCCGCGGAGGCCATGGATGGCCGGGAGCGGCCTCCCGCCGCCTCCACCAATCACAAAAGGGCCACCTCCAGGTGGCTTTTTTGTGATTGGATGCCGATTGCAGGAATCACGAACCTGCGAAGCAG
>DATKZN010000330.1:0-7130 GCA_035527955.1 Gammaproteobacteria bacterium | reverse complement strand
TTCAAGTGTCGCGGGAGACAGGAAGTCGAGAGCGACCTCTTCATGAAAGTGGTAGTTACAGCTACCACTTTCATTCCAGAGCGGCGTCCGGTCACACGAGCCCTGCGCCACCATCCGGGATCCCGGTGAGAAATGCGGGCTAGAACCCCATGCGTACGCCGACGAAGAACTGGTTCTCGCTGTCGTCCTGGAAATAATTGTAGCTGCCGCTCAGCGCAAAGGTCTTGGTGATGTCATACACGGCACCGACGCCGTAGCCGGTGTCATTATCGCCGTCGATATGCAGGGCGGAGACGGTGGCGTTCAGCTCCAGTTTTTTGCTCAGCATGGCACGCACACCGAGCTCGGCCAGGTAGCCCTCATCGGCTTCGGCCGGTACGCCATTCGAGTACTCGATATCGACGTAGCTGATGGCACCGAGCACATCGATGGTGTCGGTGATGCCGTAGTGCATGCCGCCGCCGATCTGAAAGCGGTCGGCGTCAAAATCGACAGAAGGAGGAGTGGATGCTTCCAGCCACAGCCGGGAATAACCGAACTTGAGGAAAATGTGATCCGTCGCACCGAAGGAGATATTCACGCCGGCGCCATCGCCCTCGACCAGGTCGCCGTCGATGTTGATGTAGCCGATTTCGGCGTAGCTGTACTCCGGACCCTTGGCAGCAGCGGCCTGCTGGGCGACGGCGGCGAACAGGACACCCGCCAGCATGGCTGACAATCGTTTATTGTTCATTAACTCCCCTCCTGAATGTGCATGGCCATCCGTATGCTGCGGATGATTCTTTATGAATAACGCGGAGATACTAAGGAATGCGCACCCTGCAGACAAGTTTTTCGGTTAACCCTCAGCGACGGCCTGCACGCCCATCCCCTCGCGCGGCTGACAAATTTCTGGATAATCAGTCGCCTGTAACAGCAACCCGGCGGGCATATTCATGCAAGAGCGATCCATCCTGATCACCGGCTGTTCCTCGGGTATCGGGCTGTGCTGCGCGCACGGACTCAAGGCGCGCGGCTGGCGGGTGTTTGCCACCGCACGCCAGCCGGCCGACGTGAAGCGACTGGCCGCCGAGGGGCTGGAGAGCCTGCCGCTCGACCTGTCGGATCCCGCCTCGCTCAACGCCGCCGTCGATGAAATCCTGTCACGCAGCGTCGGCCGGCTCGATGCCCTGTTCAACAACGGCGCCTACGGCCAGCCCGGCGCGGTGGAAGACCTGACACGCGAGGCACTGCGAGAGCAGTTCGAGACCAACGTGCTCGGCTGGCATGAACTGACCCGGCGCGCGCTGTCGGTGATGCGCGGCCAGGGTCACGGCCGCATCGTCTTCAACAGCTCCGTGCTGGGCTTTGTCGCGCTGCGCTACCGTGGCGCGTACAACGCCAGCAAGTATGCCATCGAGGGGCTGGCCGATACCCTGCGGCTGGAACTGCGCGGCAGCGGCATCCACGTGTCGCTGATCGAACCCGGACCGATCGAAAGCCGTTTCCGGGCCAATGCACTGCTCGCCTACCGGCGCAATATCGATGCGGAGCACAGTGTGCATCGCGCCGCCTATGAGCACATGGAACAGCGCCTGGCGAAGGAAGGTCCGGCAGTGTCGTTTACCCTGCCACCCGAGGCGGTGCTGAAGAAACTCGTGCATGCCATCGAAAGTTCGCGCCCGCGCCCGCGCTACTACGTGACGTTTCCGACCTACCTGTTCGGCACGCTCAAGCGCGTGTTGTCGACGCGGCTGCTGGATCGGCTGCTGTACCGGGTGTAACGATCGCGGACGTTGTTAATAAATAATTCTCGAGCACGACTACATGGAGGAGGTGAGACCATTTTTACGGGCATAGCCCGGGTCGAGAGGCTGGCCTGGGCCATGTAGGTGGTACGAGTCCAGGGATGGACTCGGTAGAGCGAAGCAGGAGAAGGTGAGATCGCGCAGCGATCGAGAGACTGGCCTGGGCCATGCCGGAGCCGAGAGCACCAAAAGCAGGCGCCCGGGGCGATGCAAGGAGCAATTGCCGAAAGACGCCAAGAAAATCAAAAATAAATGCCCCGGAGAACACGGATGACACCGAGAAAGTAAATGATGTCATTCCCGTGAAGGCGGGAATCCAGCCGAAATTTGATGTGGCGGCATAGCCTGATGTGTTGAGCGTCAGTCAAACCCGGGTTTCATTCCATTCAACCCGGGCTACATGACTGCATTGATTTTTCCGTGTTCTTCCGCGGTGTCCGTAACCATACGCCATAATAGGCAGGGTGCGTTTCACGCACCATTGCCGGTGCACGTAGTGCACCCTACCCAATATGCCGGCACCGCACCAAACCGTGGCCACAGGGTCCGTTTAGCATTCCGTGTTCTTCCGTGGTTTCCGTGGCCATTCACGTATCACGTCTTCCGTGTGATTCCGTGGCTACTAATCTATTACGCCGCCGAGGCCGTATCCCCGCCCCTGGCCGTGAATTCCAGGCGCTCGCCACTCACGTCAATGTGCACCACATCCCCGGGACCGAAGCGGCCGGCCAGGATCTCCTGCGCCAGCGGATTCTCCAGCTGGGTCTGGATGGCACGCTTGAGCGGCCGGGCGCCGTACACCGGATCGAAACCGGCCTCCCCGATCAGGTCGAGTGCGGCAACCGTGAGTTCCAGGCCGATCTCGCGCTCGGCCAGCCGGCGCCTCAGGATAGCGATCTGCAGGTCGGCAATGGCACGGATCTGCTCGCGGCCCAGCGGATGGAACACCACCACGTCGTCGATACGGTTGATGAACTCCGGCCGGAAGTGCCCGGCCACCACGTCCATCACCGCATCCTTCATGGTCGCATAGTTATCCTCGCCGGCCAGCTCCTGGATCATCTGGCTGCCGAGGTTCGAGGTCATCACGATCACCGTATTGCGGAAGTCGACGGTACGGCCCTGGCCATCGGTCAGGCGGCCGTCATCGAGCACCTGCAGCAGCACGTTGAACACATCCGGGTGCGCCTTCTCGACCTCGTCGAGCAGTATCACGGAATAGGGTTTGCGGCGCACGGCCTCGGTCAGGTAACCGCCCTCCTCGTAGCCGACATAGCCGGGCGGCGCGCCGATCAGGCGTGCGACCGAGTGTTTCTCCATGAACTCGGACATATCGATGCGCACCATCGCCTCTTCGGTATCGAACAGGAAGGCCGCCAGCGACTTGGTCAGCTCGGTCTTGCCGACGCCGGTCGGACCGAGAAACAGGAAGGAACCGTTCGGCCGGTTCGGGTCGGACAACCCGGCGCGGCTGCGGCGTATGGCATCGGACACCACACGCACCGCCTCGCTCTGGCCGACCACGCGCTGCTGCAGAGACTCTTCCATACGCAGCAGCTTGTCGCGCTCGCCCTCGAGCATCTTGGACACCGGGATGCCGGTCCACTTGGACACTACCTCGGCGATTTCCTCGTCGGTCACCTTGTTGCGCAGCAGCTGCATGTCGGTCGTTTCGGCAGCATCGGCCGCGGCCAGCTGCTTGACCAGTTCCGGGATGCGCCCGTACTGCAGCTCGGAGGCGCGCGCGAGATCGCCGGCACGGTGCGCGGTCTCGAATTCCATGCGCGCCCGCTCCAGCTCTTCCTTGATGTGACTGGCGCCCTGCACGGCCGCCTTTTCGGATTTCCAGATTTCCTCCAGGTCGGAGAACTCGCGCTCCAGGGTGTCGATCTCGCCCTGCAGGGCACCGAGACGCTTTTTCGAGGCCTCGTCGGCCTCCTTCTTCAGCGCCTCGCGCTCGATCTTGAGCTGGATCAGGCGCCGCTCCAGGCGGTCCATTGCCTCGGGCTTGGAATCGATCTCCATGCGGATGCGGCTGGCCGCCTCGTCGACCAGATCGATGGCCTTGTCCGGCAGCTGGCGGTCGGCGATATAGCGGTGCGACAGGGTGGCGGCGGCAACAATGGCCGGGTCGGTGATCTGGACGCCGTGGTGCACCTCATAGCGCTCCTTGAGCCCGCGCAGGATGGCGATGGTGTCCTCCACACTCGGCTCGTCGACCAGCACCTTCTGGAAGCGGCGCTCCAGGGCGGCATCCTTTTCAACGTACTTGCGGTACTCGTCCAGCGTGGTGGCGCCGACACAGTGCAACTCGCCGCGCGCCAGCGCGGGCTTGAGCATGTTGCCGGCATCCATGGCACCCTCGGCCTTGCCGGCGCCGACCATGGTGTGCAGCTCGTCGATGAACAGGATGATCTGGCCTTCCTGTTTGGACAGGTCGTTGAGCACGGCCTTGAGGCGTTCCTCGAATTCACCACGAAACTTCGCGCCTGCGATGAGCGAACCCATGTCCAGGGATAACAGCCGCTTGCCCTTCAAACCTTCCGGCACTTCGCCATTGATGATGCGCTGCGCCAGCCCTTCCACGATGGCGGTCTTGCCGACGCCGGGCGCGCCGATCAGTACCGGGTTGTTCTTGGTGCGGCGCTGCAGCACCTGGATGGTGCGGCGGATCTCATCGTCGCGGCCAATCACCGGGTCGAGCTTGCCCTGCTCGGCACGCTCGGTCAGGTCGATGGTGTATTTCTCCAGTGCCTGGCGCTGCTCCTCCGCGTTCGGGTCGTCGACCTTCTCGCCGCCGCGCAGCTTGTCGATCGCCTGCTCGACCAGGCCCTTGCTGGCACCGGCCTTGCGCAGCAGTTCGCCGATCGCGCCCTTGTCCTCCAGCACCGCCAGGATGAACAGTTCGCTCGAGATATAGCTGTCCTTGCGCTGCTGGGCCAGCTTGTCAGTTACGTTCAGCAAGCGCCCGAGATCGTTGGAAATATGCACGTCACCGGCCATGCCCTGCACCTGCGGCTGCTTGTCCAGCAGTTCGCCGAGTCGCGAGCGCAGCAGGTTGACGTTGACGTCGGCCTGGGCCAGCAGGTGGCGGACCGTGCCGCCCTCCTGGTCCAGCAGCGCCGTCATGAGATGAGCCGGCTCGATAAACTGGTGATCGCGCCCCACCGCCAGGCTCTGGGCTTCGGCAAGTGCCTGCTGGAACTTGCTGGTCATTTTGTCCATACGCATGAATCAATGCCTCCGCGGCAAACTATCGGAATATACCACCCAGATTGGGTGGTGATTGCCCGATTTCAAGCCCGCCAGGCCGCCGCCGGCTCAGTGCAGGGTGGAATGGGTGGCATAGATCAGCAGCACGCCGACGGCGATCAGGATGATCTGCTGGACCGAGGCGGCACCATCGACGCGCCGGTGCAGGGTGGGTATGAGGTCGGCCACCGCGATATAGATAAAGCTGGATGCCGCCACGGCCAGGATGTAGGGCAGCACCGCCTCCATCTTCTGTAACGTTAACCAGGCCAGCACGCCGCCCACCACCGTGGTCAGGCTGGAGAGGATGTTGTAGAGGAAGGCCCGGCCGCGCGTGAAGCCGCTGTGCAGCAGCACCGCGAAGTCACCCACCTCCTGTGGTATCTCGTGCGCCGCGACCGCCAGGCTGGTGACGATACCGAGGTGGATGTCGACGAGGAACGCGCCGGCGATGAGGATGCCGTCGAGAAAATTGTGCAGGCCGTCGCCGATCAGGATCATCATGCCGGTGGAGCGCCGGCGCATGCGGTCGTGATCGTCAGGCACGTGCACCTCGCAGTGGTCGGCATGGCAATGCCGCCACAGCACCAGCTTTTCCAGCAGGAAGAAACCCAGCAGGCCCAGCAGTACCGCCAGCGGGATCGTATGGGTATCGCTGCCGGCGGCACTGGCCAGTGCATGCGGCAACAGGCCGAGCAGCGCGGCGCCCAGCAGTGTGCCGGTGGCGAAGCTGACCAGGTGCGGCAGCAGGCGATTGCGCAGCGACTCGCTGAGCACCAAAAAAACCGCGGCGGCCAGCACGCTGAGCACCCCGCCGACCAGGCAGAACAGGACGATCCAGGCAATCAGCGTCATGGGGTCATCTCATGGATTCGAGAGGCGGCCATGATACGCACCCGCTCATGGCCCCGCCAGCCAGGCCAGCGTAGCCATGCGCCCGGTCATGCCGTCACGGCGATAGGAATAGAACCGCGTGCGGTCTTGGAACGTACACCAGCCGCCGCCGTAGACGGCCGTTACCCCGCAGGCCGCCAGCCGTTGCCGCCCGAGCACATAGATATCGGCGAACCAGCGCCCGTCCACGCCCGGGGTAAAGGCGTTCACCGCCCGTGCATCCTGCGCCATGAAGGTATCGCGCACCTCGCCGCCCACCTCGAACGCCGCCGGGCCAATGGCCGGACCCAGCCACGCCAGCAGTTCCTGCGGCGGCACAGGCAGCTGTCCGACCGTCGCCTCCAGCACACCGGTTGCCAGCCCGCGCCAGCCGGCATGCGCGACCGCCACGCAGCGCCCCTTGCGATCGGCAAACACGACCGGCAGACAGTCCGCGGTCAGCACCGCGCACACCACGCCCGGACTATCGGTCCAGGCGGCATCCGCCTCAGGCCTCTCCCCGGCCCGGGCCGCGTCGACCACCCGGACGCCGTGCACCTGTTGCAGCCAGACCGGCTCCGCCGGCAAGCCCAGCGCGTCGCGCAACCGTGCCCGGTTGGCCGCCACAGCGGTGGCCGCATCGCCGACATGGTCGGCCGGGTTCATGCTGGCCCAGGGCGCGCGGCTGACACCGCCGGTGCGCGTGGTGGTCACCGCGCGTACCCTCTGCGGCGCCGGCCAGTCCGGGACCAGCCAGTCATACACCATCAGAGAATGCCTCAGCATATGACCACAAGCTATTGATCTGACGGGTCATATCACCAGGCCTTTTGGCTTTCCACCGGACCGTCCGTCAAACACCATCAGGCAGTGCCTCAGCATCTTCACGCAACACCTGGATAAGCTCCGCCATGTCATCCGGCATCCCCGCCTCCCAGCTCACCGTTTCACCGCTGGACGGATGCTGCAATTCCAGCCGCGTGGCGTGCAGCGCCTGGCGGCGGAAACCGGTCAGTGCGGCCTGCAGCGCGGCGCCGGCACCGGCCGGCAGGCGCAGGCGACCGCCATAGACCGGGTCGCCGACCACCGGGGTATGGAGGTGCGCCATGTGCACGCGGATCTGGTGAGTGCGGCCGGTCTCCAGCCTGACCCGCACCAGCGTGTGCGCCCGGTAACGCTCCTCGACCCGGTAGTGCGTCACCGCTTCCTTGCCACCCG
>DATKZN010000329.1:0-6427 GCA_035527955.1 Gammaproteobacteria bacterium | reverse complement strand
GTTGCGGCGATGAAACTGATCGATCGTTACATCGGCGGCGTGGTACTAGGTGGCACGCTGGTTGCACTGCTGGTGGTCGTGGGTCTCGACATCTTCTTCACCGTGATCGACCAGATCGAGGACGTGGGACGCGGCGGTTACACCATGGGCACCATGCTGAAATATGTTGCCCTGACCACGCCGCAAAGTCTGTACACGCTGTTTCCCATGGCTGCCCTGCTTGGCAGTCTGATGGGCATGGGCACGCTGGCAGCCAACAGCGAACTGATTGCGATGCGTGCCAGCGGACTGTCGATCTGGCGGATCGTGCGTTCCGTGCTGCAGACGGGGGTGTTGATGCTGGTGGTCGCCGTGCTGCTGGGCGAGGTGGTTGCGCCGATCGCGGAGCAGTACGGCCAGCACCTGCGCGTGTCGGCCACCAAACAGGGTATCAGTTTCCTGGGCGGCGAGGGACTGTGGGTGCGTGATGAGCGGCTGTATATCAATGCCCGTCGCGTGCTGGATCGTGAGCGGCTCGCCGACCTGACCGTTTACGAGTTCGATGATGATGCGCGGCTGAAAATGGCGACACGTGCCACGCATGCGGAATTCAGCACCGGGCAGTGGGTGTTGCACGGCGTACAGCAGTCCAGCTTCTCGGACGGCGGGATCAAGGTCCATCGATTCGACACGGTGTCATGGCCATCGCTGCTGACGCCGGACCTGCTCGGCATCGTCATGCTGAAACCGAAGCATATGTCGGCACACGATCTTGACCAGCTGGTCGGCTACCTCGACGACAACGGGCTGGATACCCGGCAGTACCGCTTTGCCTTCTGGGGCCGCTTCATGACCCCGATTTCGTCACTGGTGATGCTGTTCATATCGGTGCCATTCGTGTTCAGCAGCCTGCGCTCGGTGAGTGCCGGCCAGCGCATTTTCATCGGCGTGCTGATGGGCTTCGGTTTCTATATTCTCAGCCAGGTGGCGGCCCAGATGGGGCAGGTGTACGGCCTGCCGCCGCTGGCGACCATGGTGGTGCCGAATCTCGTCTTTCTGCTGATCGGCGTCCGCGCGGTACGCCGATTATAGGCGTGGCGGCCGGCTAGCGGCGCTTGGGCAGCACCACCATCACCGATTCCGAAAAGCGGTCGTAGAGCGTCATTTTCTTCGGATCGACCAGCATCCAGAACAGGCCCAGCCCGCCCAGGGCCAGAGAGGGGATAGCCACCATGAAGCGCAACAGGGCCTGCCAGATGGTGATCGGCCCGCCGTCTACGCTTTGCACGCGCAGTCGCCAGGCGCGCATGCCCAGCGTCTGGCCACCGTGCAGCCAGAACCAGGTGTAGAAGGAAAACCAGATCAGGAACAAGACGCTCTTGTACCAGGGGTTGTGGTAGCTGAGTGCGCCACGGGTGAGCATCATCGCCAGTGCAGTGGCCACCAGCAGCGCGGATAGCAGCAGCAGGCTGTCGTAGAACATGGCCACCAGGCGGCGCAACAGCCCGGCGGGCGGGTAGTTTGAGCCGCTGTCGACCTTGTCCATGCTCGTTACCGGTACAGCCCTGTGCGCCGCGGCCAGGGTCAATGGCGCTCCCTAGGGGATTCGAACCCCTGTTACCGGCGTGAGAGGCCAGTGTCCTAACCACTAGACGAAGGGAGCATTTAGCCCATGGGCTGGAAAGCAGTGGTATTATACGCGGACACTTTTTATCCACAAGCAACACAAGCAACAACAGTGAGCGACGCAGGTCCAATACCCAGTCACAGCGAACCCAACATTATTCCCCGGTCAGCGCACTCCGTTTCCCGGGCCAATATCAGCCAGAACGCGCTGAAAGTGTTGTACCGCTTGAAAGATTCCGGCTACCAGGCACACCTGGTAGGCGGCGGTGTGCGTGACCTGCTGCTCGGCCGGGAACCCAAGGACTTCGACATCGCCACCGATGCAACTCCCGAGGACGTGCGGCGCCTGTTTCGCAATTGCCGCCTGATCGGCCGTCGTTTCCGGCTGGCGCATGTCATATACGGGCGTGAAATCATCGAGGTCGCCACCTTCCGCGCCATGCAGGATATGGACAGTGACGATGACGGCCATCACGTCGACGGCGAAGGCCGCATCGTGCGCGACAACGTCTACGGCACCATCGAGGAAGACGCGCTGCGCCGCGACTTCACCGTCAACGCCCTGTACTACAACATCGCGGATTTCTCGATCATCGACTACGCCGGTGGCATGACGGACATCGAGACCGGCGTGCTGCGCCTTATGGGCGATCCCGAGGTGCGCTACCGCGAGGACCCGGTGCGCATGCTGCGTGCCGTACGCTTCGCCACCAAGCTCGGCTTCCGGCTCGATCACGCGACCGAGGCACCCATCAGGACGCTGGCGCCGCTGCTTGGCGATATCCCGCCGGCACGCCTGTTCGAGGAAATTCTCAAGCTGTTCCTCAGTGGCTACGCGCTGGCGAATTTCGAAATGCTGCGCCATTACTACCTGTTCGGCCAGCTGTTTCCGCTGACCGAGGACTCGCTGACGCACGAGGAAAACAGCTTTCCGCTGACCCTGATCGGCCACGGCATGAGCAATACCGACGCGCGCATCGAGGCCGATAAGCCGGTCACACCGGCCTTCCTGCTCGCCGTGTTGCTATGGCAGCCGGTACGCGAGCGCGCCGCAATGCTCGAGGCGGAGGACCAGCATCCGGCGCTGGCCCTGCAGCATGCCGGTTCGCAGATCATCGAGGAGCAGGCCCGGGTGATGGCCATGCCCCGCCGCTTCTCGCTGCCCATGCGCGAGATCTGGATGTTGCAGTTGCGCCTGCAGCAGAAAGGCGGTCGCCGCAGCCAGCGGGTGTTGGAACACCCGCGCTTCCGGGCTGCGTATGATTTCCTGTTGCTGCGCGGCGAGGCCGGGGAGGTGGAGCAGGATATCTGTGACTGGTGGACCGAGTACCAGCAGCTGCAACCGGATCAGCGTGCCCAGGCCGAGCCCGACAAGCGCCCGCGTAAGCGGCGGCGCGGTGGTCGCGGTCGCCGCAAGCCGGTGCAGGAGCCCGCGTCATGACGGTTCGCGCCTATATCGGTATCGGCAGCAACCTGGAGGACCCGGTGGCGCAGGTGAAGGAGGCGCTCGAGGAGCTGGCGGTGTTGCCGGACAGCCTGCTGGCCGCACGCTCCAGCCTGTACAGCAGCAAGCCCATGGGGCCGGTGGAACAGCCCGATTACGTCAATGCCGTGGCGGCGCTGGACACCCTGCTGTCTGCGCCGGAGCTGCTGGCGGCCTTGCAGCGCATCGAGACCCTGCAGGGCCGGGAGCGGAGCGGGGAGCAATGGGGGCCGCGCATTCTCGACCTGGATCTGCTGCTGTACGGCAAGCAGGTGATCGACAGCGACGGGCTCAAGGTGCCGCACCCCGGCCTGCATGAGCGCGACTTTGTTATCATCCCGCTGGCGGAAATTGCCGGCAACCTGAAAATCCCGGGCAAGGGCATGCTTGGCACCCTCATCAAGAACGTCGAAAACCATTCGCTCAGGAAGCTGGTCACCGGTTGATGAGCTTGCAGCGTCCCGGGTATATCGTCGTCGAGGGTCCGATCGGTGTCGGCAAGACCAGTCTCGCACACCGTCTTGCGCAGAGTTTCGAGAGCGACCTGCTGCTCGAGGGCGCTGAAGAGAACCCGTTCCTGGAACGTTTCTACGAAGACCCGCGTACGGGTGCGCTGCCGACACAGCTGTTCTTCCTGTTCCAGCGCGCCCGCCAGATGGCGAACATGCGCCAGGCCGACATGTTCCAGCCGGTGCGGGTATCCGACTTCATGATAGAGAAGGACCGCCTGTTCGCCGAGTTGACCCTGGATGCGGAGGAGCTGAAGCTCTACGAGCAGGTGTACCGGCATGTCACCGTGGATGCGCCGGCGCCGGATCTGGTGATCTACCTGCAGGCACCGGTCGACGTGCTGCTGAAGCGCATCGCGCGGCGCGGCATCCGCTACGAGCGCAAGATCGACGCCACCTATCTGCGCCAGCTGTCCGAGGCCTATGCACGCATGTTCCTGCACTACGACGCAGCGCCGCTGCTGATCGTGAATGCGGCGCACATCAACCTGGTCGACAACGAGGCGGACTACCAGGCGCTGCTGGAGCAGATCCACGCCACCGGCAAGGGCACGCAGTATTTCAATCCCATGTCGGCGGCTATCTAGAGCGGGCTCTGAATTCATGCCAGCTGAATAATGGCCACGGAATCACACGGAAGAACACGGAATAACGAGGTATGCCAGCATTCGGATACTTGCGGCTGTTGCCGTGTAACGCAGGGGTTTCTCCAGGCCGGTTAATGGTATGACGGATACAATTTCCGAATGCATCACTCTCGGGGATTTGCATGCCATGAAGGCGCGCGGCCAGAAGATCGCCAGCCTGACCTGCTACGATGCCGGCTTTACGCGATTGCTGGAGGCGGCCGGCGTGGAGGTGTTCATCATCGGTGATTCGCTGGGCATGGTACTCATGGGCCATGATTCGACCGTGCCGGTGACCATGCAGGACATGGTGTACCACGCGGCGAACGTGGCACGCGTCGGACAGCTTGCGTACCGGGTGGTGGACCTGCCTTACCATAGCTATACCGATGCCGCGCAGGCCCTGCACAACGCGCGCCGCCTGGTTGACGAGGGCGGGGCGCACATGGTCAAGCTCGAGGGTGGCAGCGACAAGGCGGGCATCGTGGCGCAACTGGTCGAGGCGGGTATCCCGGTGTGCGGGCATATCGGCCTCTTGCCGCAGTCGGTCGAACAATTCGGTGGCTACAAGGTGCAGGGCCGGGATGCGGATTCGGCCGCGTCACTGCGCGCGGATGCGCAGGCCCTCGAGGCGGCCGGTGCGGGGCTGCTGGTGATGGAGTGCATCCCGGCGGCACTGGCGGCCGATATCACGCAGTCCGTCGGCATCCCCACCATTGGCATCGGCGCCGGTCCCGGCTGCGACGGGCAGGTGCTGGTGCTATACGACATGCTCGGCATCACCCAGGGCAGGCTGCCGCGCTTCGTACACGATTTCCTCGGCACGGGTGGCGGCATCGCCGGGGCGGTGCGCGCCTACGTCGCTGCCGTAAAGACCGGCGCCTACCCGGCACCGGAACACAGCTACTGAGGCCATGATGGAGACCGCCCGCAACACAGAGGCTTTGCGTGCCCGGATCGGGGCCTGGCGTCGCGCCGGCAAGCAGATTGCCTTCGTGCCGACCATGGGCAACCTGCATGCCGGCCACCTGGCGCTGGTGCGGTATGCCCGGAGCTGTGCCGACCGCGTCGTGGTAAGCGTGTTCGTCAACCCGATGCAATTCGGACCCCGGGAAGACCTGGCCAGCTATCCCGTGACGCTGGCTGCGGACCAGGCGGCGCTCGAGCAGGCCAATGCCGACCTCCTTTACCTGCCCGCGATGGCGGACATCTACCCGGATGGAGTGGAGCGCACCACGCGTGTCGTGGTGCCGGGACTGAACGCCATGCTGGAAGGGGAGCACCGGCCCTCGCACTTCGACGGCGTCAGCACGGTGGTCGCGAAACTGTTCAACCAGGTTGCGCCGGACAGCGCCGTGTTCGGCGAAAAGGACTTTCAGCAGCTGCTGCTGATCCGGCGCATGGTCGCCGACCTTTGCATGCCGATCCGGATCGACAGCGTGGCCACGGTGCGCGAGCCGGACGGGCTGGCGCTGAGTTCGCGCAACAGCTACCTCGACTCCGCCGCCCGCGGGCTTGCCCCGCAGCTCTACCAGACACTGCTCGACGTACGGGGCGTCGTCGAGGGTGGGGAGCGCGATTTCGCCGGCCTGGAGCAGGCCGCCCTGGCACAGCTCGCTGAGGCAGGATTCGATCCCGACTATGTCAGCATCCGGCGTGCGGCGGATCTGGCCAGGCCGGCGGCCGGCGATCAGGCGCTGATCGTGCTGGCCGCCGCTACTGTCGGTCGTGCGCGCCTGATTGACAACGTCAGGATATCAGTTAGTTAGGATGTCTATCTCAGGTTGAAACTATCCATTATTGTTGCAGTCTTATAAATGAGGCAGCATAATCACGCCGTTTCACGGACGCAGACAGGATGCAATCAGGCCCATGCAGATCACCTTGCTGAAATCCAAGCTCCACCATGCCAACGTAACCCACTCGGAACTCGAGTACGAGGGTTCCTGCGCCATTGATGGCGCCCTGCTCGAGGCGGCGAAAATCCGCGAGTATGAGCAGATCCAGATCTACAACCTGAACAATGGCAAGCGTTTTACCACCTATGCCATCCGTGCCGAGGATCATTCCGGCATCATATCGATCAACGGCGCCGCGGCGCACAAGGCAAGTCCGGGTGACCGCATCATCATCTGTACCTACGCCATCCTGTCGCAGCAGGAGGCCGCGGTATTCAAGCCCACGCTGGTCTACCTCGACGCCGA
>DATKZN010000328.1:0-6908 GCA_035527955.1 Gammaproteobacteria bacterium | reverse complement strand
GAGCAACTGCAGCAACTGATCCGGCTGGCCGACGAATACGACTTCGTCATCGCCTCGGACGAATGCTACTCGGAGATCTACCCGGACGGCGCCGCGGCACCGGTCGGCCTGCTCGCCGCCGCGGCCGGCATGGGGCGCACGGACTTCCGGCGCTGCATGGTATTCCACAGCCTGTCCAAGCGCTCCAATGCGCCCGGCCTGCGCTCGGGCTTCGTCGCCGGCGAACCCGCGCTGATCGCGAACTTCCTGCGCTATCGCACCTACCACGGCTGCGCCATGCCGCCGGCCACACAGGCCGCCAGCCAGCGCGCCTGGGCTGACGAGCGTCACGTCATCGAGAACCGGCGCCTGTACACGCGCAAATTCAGCGAGGTACTGGATGTCCTGGCACCGGTGCTCGATGTACAGCGACCCGATGCAGGGTTTTACCTGTGGGCGCGCACGCCCGGGGATGACGCGGCGTTCGCGCGTGCACTGCACGCGCACTGCAATGTCACCGTGCTGCCCGGCAGCTTCCTGTCGCGCCCGGTCGACGGCTTCAATCCCGGCCAGGGCTATGTGCGCATGGCACTGGTCGCACCGCTCGAGGACTGCATCGAGGCGGCGCAGCGCATCAAGGCATACATCCAGGGCACCCAGCGGGTATCATAGCGCCCTGCCATTCAATCGATCCGGAGAATCATTTCATGAGCGACCTGCAGGCTACCATCGAAGAGGCCTTCGAACGACGCGCCGACATCACCCCGCGCAGCGTGGAAACCCACGTCAAGGAGGCCACGCTGGAGGCCATCGATATGCTCGACCGCGGCGTCGCGCGCGTGGCCGAAAAGCGGGATGGCAAGTGGGTTGTCAACGACTGGCTGAAAAAGGCGGTGCTGCTGTCGTTCCGCATCGAGGACAACGCCTTCATCAAGGGTGGCTTCACCAACTACTACGACAAGGTACCGTCCAAGTATGCCGATACCAACTCGCGTGAATTCCGCGAGGGCGGCGTGCGCATCGTGCCGCCGGCCACCGCGCGCAAGGGCGCCTACATCGCGCCGGGCGCGGTGCTCATGCCGTCCTATGTGAACATCGGCGCCTACGTCGATTCCGGCACCATGGTGGACACCTGGGCCACGGTCGGCTCCTGTGCGCAGATCGGCAAGAATGTGCACCTGTCAGGCGGCGTCGGCATTGGCGGCGTGCTGGAACCGGTGCAGGCCGCGCCCACCATCATCGAGGACAACTGCTTCATCGGCGCGCGCTCCGAGGTGGTCGAGGGTGTCATCGTCGAGGAAGGCTCTGTTATTTCCATGGGTGTCTACATCGGGCAGAGCACGCGCATCTACGACCGCGACAAGGACGAGGTTCTCTACGGCCGCATCCCGGCCGGCTCGGTGGTGGTGTCCGGCAACCTGCCCTCGAAGGACGGCAAATACAGCCTGTACTGCGCGGTGATCGTCAAGCGTGTCGACGAAAAGACCCGCTCCAAGGTCGGCATCAACGAACTGTTGCGCGATATCTGATCACTGCCGGCACAGACCATGACGACGCTCTACGGCATCCCCAACTGCGACACGGTCAGAAAGGCGCGGCGCTGGCTGGACGAGCACGGCGTGGCCTACCGCTTTCACGACCTGCGCAAGGATGGCCTGGACGACGCCCTGCTCGCGAGCTGGATCGAACAGCTGGGCTGGGAGTCGTTGCTCAACCGGCGCGGCACCACCTGGCGCAAACTGCCGGCGACGGCGCGCGAGCACATCGACCGCGGCACGGCCACCCGCCTGATGCTCGAACAACCGGCCATCATCAGGCGCCCCGTGCTGGCCCGGGGCAAACGGCTGCATGCGGGGTTCAGCGCCGACGACTACCAGGCCATGTTCGGCAGGGACGCACGGTCATGAGCGTCACCCTGGAGCTGGCGCAGGCGCTGATCGCGCGGCCCTCGGTCACCCCCGACGACGCCGGCTGCCAGGCGCTGCTGGCCGAACGCCTGGCTCAGGCCGGCTTCGGCATCGAGCACCTGCGCTACGGCGACGTGGACAACCTCTGGGCGCGGCGCGGTACGGCCACGCCGCTGTTCGTGTTCGCTGGCCATACCGACGTGGTGCCGCCCGGCGCGCTGGACCAGTGGGACTCCGAACCGTTCACACCCGTGATCCGCGATGGCTGCCTGTACGGGCGCGGCGCGGCGGACATGAAAGGCAGCGTGGCGGCGATGGTCACGGCCAGCGAGCGCTTCGTCGCGGCCCACCCCGGGCACAGGGGCTCGATCGCTTTCCTGCTCACCAGCGACGAGGAAGGCCCGTCCGTGGACGGTACGGTCAAGGTCATCGAGTGGCTGGCGGCGCGTGGCGAACGCATCGACTGGTGCCTGGTCGGCGAACCGTCCAGCGTGGAGCGCGCCGGCGACGTTATCAAGAACGGGCGGCGCGGCTCGCTCAACGGCAGGCTCAGGGTGCACGGCCAGCAGGGCCATGTCGCCTACCCGCAGCACGCGGACAACCCGATCCACCGCGCCCTGCAGGCGCTGGCCGACCTGGCGGCGGTGACATGGGACCAGGGCAACGAATTCTTCCCGCCGACCAGTTTCCAGATTTCCAACATCCATGCCGGCGACGGCACTGTGAACATCATCCCGGGCACGCTGGAGGTGCTGTTCAACCTGCGCTTCTCGACGGCCTCGACCGCGGACGGCATCCGCGCGCGCGTCGAGGACATCCTGCGGGGGCACAGGCTGCAGTACACGCTCGACTGGCACCTGTCCGGCGCGCCGTTCCTGACGCCCTCCGGCAAACTGGTCGACGCCACCCGCCAGGCGATCGAGGACGTCACCGGCATCAAGCCCGAGCTGTCCACCGGCGGCGGCACCTCGGACGGGCGCTTCATCGCACCCACCGGTGCCCAGGTGGTCGAACTCGGACCGGTGAACGCCACCATCCACAAGGTCAACGAGTGTGTCGGTGTCGATGAGATTGACCGGATATCCGCAATCTATGAGAGAATCCTGGAACTCCTGCTAGGAAAACCAACGCCATGACATTCACTGCATCCACCCGCCATCACTTTCAGAAGCCTCGCCTGGCCGGCACACTCGCCAGCGTGCTGCTGCTGTCGGCCTGCTCCATGGGCCAGCTGGTGGTGCGCGGCACGACCTCCATTCTCGACAGCGGCCTGGAGGCGATGAACCGCGAGTCGGACCTGCAACTGGCGCGCGAGGCAATGCCCGCGAACCTGAAGCTGCTCGAAGGCATGCTGATCGAGGACCCGAACAACAGCACCCTGCGCCTGTATGCCGCGGAAGGTTTCTACGGCTACAGCTTCGGCTTTATCGAGGCCGAGGATGCCGGGCGTGCTGCACAGCTGTACCGGCGCTGCTACACGCACGCGCAGGCGGCGCTGCAGGCGGCCGGCCTGGCGACCGACCCGGAAACCTCCAGCGCGGAAGCACTCGCTGTCGCGGCCGGCAAGCTCGACAAGCGCGCCGTCCCGGCCCTGTTCTGGACCGCCTCCTGTCTCGGCAAATGGATCGATCTCAACCGCGACACGGTCAGCGGCATCGCCAGCCTGGCCAACGCCGCCGCGCTCATGCAGCGGGCGCTGGAACTGGATGAAGGTTTCTACCATGCCGGCCCGCACCTGTTCTTCGGTGTCTACTACGGCGGGCGTTCGCCGCTGCTGGGCGGCGACTTCGCGCGATCCGGACAGCATTTCGTGCGGGCGGCGCAGCTGAACGCGGACAAGCTGCTGATGGTCGACGTATTGCAGGCACAATACCTGCACCGGCAGCAGCTCGACCAGGCTGCCTTCCACGCGCGCCTGCAACATGTGCTGGACGCACCCGACGACCTCGACCCGGAGCTGATGCTCATCAACAACATTGCCAAACAGCACGCTGCGCGCCTTCTCGAACACGAGACTGACTGGTTTTAATCCGCCATGGATACATTGAAAGGAATCCTTGCCGCGCTGCTGCTGGCCCTGGCCTTTACCACCACGACCGCACAGGCGGAGAAGACCTGGGTGCTGAAATTCGCCACCCTGGCGCCGGCCGGCACCACCTGGGTCAAGCTGCTGGAGGAATGGGCCGAGCAGGTCAGGACCGAGAGCGGCGGCCGCCTGGTATTCAAGCTCTATCCGGGCGGCGTGCAGGGCGACGAGCCTGACGTGCTGAAAAAGATCCGCTTCAACCAGCTGCAGGGCGGCGCCTTCACCGGCTACGGCATCGGCCAGATTTATTCGCCCACGCGCGTGCTGGAACTGCCGTTCCTGTTCGAGAACATCGACGAGATCGACTATGTGCGCGAGCGCCTGATGCCGTCCATCGAGCAGGGTTACCGCGACAGCGGTTATGAGCTGATGGGCTGGATGGAAGTCGGCTACATCTACTTTTTTTCCCGGGAACCGATCGCCACGCTGGACGATCTCAGGAAGCGCCGCATCTGGTTCTGGCAGGGCGACCCGCTGGGCAAGGCGTTCTTCGATGCCGGCGGCCTGGCGCCGGTGCCGCTGTCGATCATCGACGTCTATACCAGCCTGTCGACCGGCATGATCGACACGGTGTACGCGCCCCCGCTTGGCGCCATCGCGCTGCAGTGGTTCACCAAGACGCAATACATCACCAACGTGCCCATGGCCAACGGCATCGGCTCGCTGGTGGTGTCACGCCGTTTTTACCAGAACCTGCCGCAGGACCTGCAGAAACTGCTCAGGCGCACCGGCCGCGAAACCGGCGCGAAGCTGATTGCGGCGACACGCCGGGACAATCTCGAAAGCCTGCAACTGATGCAGGAACGCGGCATGATCATGGTCGAGCCCGACGAGTCGCTGATTTCCGGCGATATCGAGACCATCAGCCAGCAGGCCGGCAAACGGCTTACCGACACCGGCTACATTCCCGAGTCTGTACTGCACCAGGTCAACGGCTGGCTGGACGAGTATCGGGCGGCCCAGGCAGACGCACCGGGCGATGCTGCGCACTGAGCCCGCCTGGATCAGCGCCCTGCGCCATTCCCTGATCCGCCTCGACGGTTTCATGGCCGGGCTGTCGCTGCTGATGCTGATGGCGCTGGTGCTCGGCCAGGTCCTGCTGCGCAACTTCATGGACTCCGGCATTCCCAATGCCGACATCCTGTCGCGTTACCTGGTGCTGTACATCACCTTCTTCGGTGCCGCGCTCGCCATCGAGCGTCACCGCCACATCCGTATCGATATCGTGGCCGCCTTCCTGACACCGGCACGACTGCGACGCATCACGCCGCTGCTCTACCTGCTGTCATCTGCCGTATGTGCGGTGATGGCCTGGGCCGCCATGCGCTTCTGGTATGACGACTGGGAGTATGTCGCCGCCCACGAACGCTGGTCGTCCATCCTGGCCCTGATCACGCCGTTCGGATTCTGCCTGCTGACCGTGCACTTCCTGCTGGGCGGCCTGTACCTGCCGCCCCTGGACGAGCGTCGATGACGGTATTGCTGGTCATCGCCCTGGTCGCGCTGGCCCTGGTCGGCATGCCGCTGTTCGTCGCGCTGGCCGGTGGCAGCCTGCTGGCAACCTGGAACGCCGGCCTCGATCCGGCACTGCTGGCGGTGGAACTGAACCGGCTGGCCTCCTCGCCCTACCTCGCCGCCATCCCGCTGTTCACCTTCAGCGGCGTGGTGCTGGCCGCGGGCGGCGCCCCGCAGCGCATGATCCAGCTGTTCAATGCCCTGGTCGGCTGGCTGCCCGGCGGGATCGCGGCCGTCACGCTCTTCTCGTGCGCCTTCTTCACCGCCTTCTCGGGCGCCTCGGGCGTCACCATTCTCGCGCTTGGCGGCCTGATGATGCCCATGCTGCTGCACGCCGGCTACCGGGAGCGCTTCAACCTCGGCCTGCTCACCACCTCCGGATCACTGGGTCTGCTGTTCCCGCCCAGCCTGGCGATCCTGCTGTACGGCATCGTGGCCGGCGTCAGCATCGACCAGATGTTCCTGGCCGGTATCGTACCGGGCCTGCTGCTGATGCTGATCCTGGGCCTGTACTGCCTGTATGCCTGCAACAAGGACGGTGCACAGCGGCACCACTTTTCGCTGCGCACCCTGGGTAGCGCAGCGCGCGAAGGCATCTGGGACGTGCTGCTGCCGGTCGGCGTGCTGGTCGGCATCTTCGGCGGCTACGTCACCATCAGCGAGGCCTCGGCCTGCACCGCGGCCTACGTGCTGCTGCTGGAATGCGTGATCCACCGCGAACTGAGCCTGACCCGGCACCTGCCGGGCCTGCTGCACGACGCCGCCATCCTGGTCGGCAGCATCCTGATCATTCTCAGCGTGGCCATGGGACTCACCAACCTGCTGATCGACGCACAGATTCCGATGAAGCTGCTGGGCTGGATGGAAACGCACATCGATTCGAAGCTGCAGTTCCTGATCCTGCTGAACGTGTTCCTGCTGATCGTCGGCTGCATGATGGACATTTTCTCGGCCACCGTGGTGGTGGTGCCGCTGATCCTGCCGATCGCGAAAAGCTACGGCATCGACCCGATTCACCTCGGCATCATCTTCCTGGCCAACCTGGAAATCGGCTACAGCACGCCGCCCGTCGGCATCAACCTGTTTATCGCCAGTCAGCGCTTCCGGCGCCCGGTGCTGATGCTGTTCAATTCCGCGCTGCCCTTCCTGCTGCTGATGGTGATATGGTTGCTCATCATCACCTACGTGCCGGTGTTGACGCTGTGGTGGCAATAGGGTGAGACGTGAAATGTAAAATGGCCACGGAATCCACGGAAATATAAATGCAGGATGTTTTTTTGTAGGAGCGCATCTCATGCGCGATAAATATTGGCCACGGAATGCACGGCCAATCCTGCACACGCCCGCAGCCTGACAGGGGGCACTTCGCTTACCCTTCCCGGTGCGTAAAACGCACCCTATGCCCGGGTTTGATTTTTCCG
>DATKZN010000327.1:0-3659 GCA_035527955.1 Gammaproteobacteria bacterium | reverse complement strand
GACCGTCGGTGCGCCGGCGATAAAATGAAACAGCCCGGCGAAGGCAAAACCCAGGCTCAGTACCATCAGCGGGAACTGGCGGTGCTGCAGGGTGCGCACGTAGACCCGCGCCACGATCCGGGGTCGCACCGACTGGCGCTGTGCCACGGGCAGGGTTTCGCGGATCACCGCCGTCATGGCGATCAGCAGCACGCCGAACAGGCACAGGAACCAGAACACGCTGCGCCAGCCGAAGTGGTCATGCAGCCAGGCGCCGAGCAGCGGCGCGATGGCCGGCGCCAGCGCGAACAGCAGCGTCACCTGGGACATCGCCCGGTGCGCGCTTGCGGCATCGTGTGCATCGCGGATCATCGCCCGCCCGGCGATCAGGCCGCCGCTGGCCGCGAAACCCTGCAGCGTGCGCATGGCGATGAAGGCGGTGGCATCGGCGGCCAGCGCGCAGCCGATGGACGCAAGCACGTACAGCGACAGACTGCCCATGATCACCCAGCGACGCCTGAAGCGGTCGGCCAGCGGCCCCCACAGCAGCGCGACGATGAAGGTCAGGCGCGTGTGTACGCCTGGACGGATAGCGACGGGTTCGGCAGGAGGAAAGAGTGACTGGCTCATACAGCAAAGGATGTCAGAGCATGATTACCGCCAATGTTCGAGGAAAATGTGCTCTGACACCAATTGTTTTATTTCCTGTCGCGTTCAGCCTCCGCGTCCGAGTGGCGTGAGCCTGTGATGTACCGTGCCGTCCATATCAACGTACAGCATCGCGTCTTCAAACGGAATCTCGTAGAGCGGTCGCACGGGCGTCGTACTCTCGCGGCAGGGACGCCAGACGGCACGCGGCAGGCCGAACTCGATTCCCGTCATTTCCGCGCGTGCGCGGTCCAGCGCCTCCCGGACGCTGAGCAAGGGTGAGGAAGCCGGTTGCGAGAACCGCGTCAGGCCAAGAAACGCGCCGGTCACAGCGTCGACCCGGACCATCAATTCCGTTCCGCGAGAGGTGTTCCAGGGGACCAGGTAATAACCGTCTCCGGCCTCATCCAGCCGTTCGACCAGCAAGGGCTGCCCGGGACATCCATCCCGGGCAGCCTCCACGAGGCCGGGTAACGCTTGCGCCTGCAGCGCCAGCTCCGCGGCTCCGATGGCAGCCTGCTCTCCGATCCACACGCTATCGATTAACGGTAAACACCGCTACGCACGCTCACCGGCAGGTTCACGCACCACGTCCCGTGGTGGTCAGTCGGGTGAACACCTCGCCATCAACGCGCACGTAGAGCGTGGCCGCACCCAGTGTGAACTGATAGAAAGGAAGGTTCGGTGACCACGATTCCCAGCAAGGCTGCCACACGAGCGTCGGTGACACGCACAAGGCTTCGGGGAAAAGCCTAAGACTCCCCATCTCTTCGGGCAGGCGTATCCGCTTGCCGGCAACCAGTTTGATGGCGGCTTCCCTGCTCAGAAATGCAGTTCTTTCCGGCTTGTCCAGTAAACGTATGCCGCTAAACGTACCGAACCGGGCATCGACCCGGGTTAATGCCTTCACCCCGCGATTCGATCCCCATGGAACGAGATAGTAATAGCTGTTTCTCCGGTCGCGCCGGATCACGAGCTGGGGTTCAAGCGGTTTCGCCCCGCGCAACACCCGGGCGACACGTTTGTCCTCTGTCAGCCGGTAGGCCTCAAGCCCTGTTTGGCTGAATTTGACGGCATCCTTGGCGGACAGCAGCTTGCGCCCCCGCGCCGGCCGCTTCAGAACCCTGCGCCCGGGAACCTCGAGATCCCTGACATCGGGATCGCAGACGCTGATGAACTGGTCGCTGCCGGCAGGATCATCGTAGTTACAGCCCGTGAAATACGTAGCCTGCCAGTCCGCGTAGGTAACGAATTCGTTTGCGTTTCCGTCGGCACCGCCGGACCCGCAGGCATCCGTCGCTGAATGCGGTTCGTTGTCGCGCGCTACGGAATTGTGTATCCAGAAGCCCTCTACGGTATAACCCGAACCCGATACCGGCTCGATATCCGTCTGCACGCCGGGAACCGTGATCCAGTGCGCACAGCCGAAGACGAGTACGGCCGGGGAGACTTCATACCGGTGCAGTGTGTAGACGATATCACGCGTACCCTCGGCTTCGGTCGTGGGCTTGTGCACAACAAAGGTATTTGTAAACCCGGTGGGACGCCGGTCGACTAGCGTGAAGCGCAGGCCATACGGATCCGTGTACCACCCGCCCTGGATGTTGTGATCGTGATTGGAGTCATAGAGATCGTCCTGATCGAGGTCGGCATAGGATACGCCGATTTCGGACAGAATCACCATTGCGCATGCCGCCCCGCAGTAATATCCGGTGTCCTGTGTATGATACCTTGCGCCTGTGTGTACCATCCAACTCATCTGATTACTCCTTTCGCCAGTTGTGTTGTACAGGGAAATCAGGCTGTCAGAAGTTGCAAAGCCCCCCTTCGCCCGACAATAAGGAAAGCATTGTATGTAAAGATTCCACAAGATCCCCCTCGCTGGTCCGCCGTGCAAGATGTGCCAAGACGGCAAGCGCCAGCTTGCGTGCAAGCCTTGCACAGAAAACACATTTTATCCTTGACCCTTATCAACCTGATCCACGGGTGACGTCGGTGACTGCTGCACGGTTGGTCAGAAGTTTAAAGGGTGTCAGAGCACAATTACCGCTAATATTCGAGAAAAATGTGCTTTGACACCAATCAAAATAAAGCGGCCCGAAGGCCGCTCATACAGGTTGTGAAAACAGTGCTTAAGGGTTATTGGGCGGGAAAATCGAAAACTGTATTGGCACCGGCAATAACAGTCACTGTGGCCTCGCTAAGGAAGCTGACAGTCGCACTGTCGTCATCAACTGCCGGATCATCAGCCATGGCATCACAGGTAAAGGCAATGTGGTAGTCTCCCTCGGATAGAAAGGCGACCTGATAGTTGTATACACCGTCATCAGGAACCAGTGCCGAGGTAATTGGATCCGGGCCGCCACCCGTCCCGTCTTCGTCGTCAGGGGCTCCAGCTGTGCCATCCGGGAACACGTAGACAGCACCGTCGCAATTACCACCTGAAAAGTAAGCTGGATCTATGCTTCCTGATAATGTACCAACTTCGGCGTTATCCACGATCCGAAGTGTTGGACGCAGTATATAGTCAGCGCTGCCGACCGGGTCATGCACTGACTTACGCAGATCAAAATCAATTGTAAAATCGGCCATGCCGCCAGCGGGCACAACAAAACCCCGGTTCAGCCTAAGCCCGCTTTCATCACCACTCGGAATACGCAGCTCGTACTCCTGGCCAGCGACTACGATGTAGGAGTCACGCACGTTCTGTTTCGCGTTGACCATGAGCCTTAACCAGTTGTACTGGCCTGAGGGCAAAGTTTCATTATCCAGAATCAAGTCAGAAGTCCCGCCTGTCAGCGTCATCAGGTCAATCTGACAGGATGCCGGATCCAGGGCACAACGGTCAGTAAAATCGAATGTGATGCGCCCACCGCTGGCTGGCTGCAACTCCACACCGTAGAACTCGACGACGACTTCGTCAGCACTGTCAACAGGGGCATCTGTAATTCCCAGGCTGAGCGAGCCTGTTGATGCGCCACCGCCGCCGCCACATGCCGCTAGCAACAACGTCAATCCGGCGGCAGACATAA
>DATKZN010000326.1:0-25709 GCA_035527955.1 Gammaproteobacteria bacterium | reverse complement strand
CCTGCAGCTTGAGCTCGGTTCCAACCATATCCGCATCACCACCGACGACCTGCGGTTTACCTCGAAACTGATCGATGGCCGTTTCCCGGATTACCAGCGGGTGATTCCCAAGAATGCCGACAAGCAACTGCTCGTGAATCGCGACCTGTTGCGCCAGGCCTTGACCCGGACGTCCATCCTGTCGAATGAGAAATACCGTGGAATTCGTCTGGATATTTCAGAAAATAATATTAAAATTCAAGCACATAACCCTGAGCAGGAAGAGGCGATCGAGGAAATCGATGCCACTTACAGCAACGAAAACCTGGTGGTCGGTTTCAATGTGACCTATGTGCTGGACGTGCTGAACGTGCTGGACTCCGATAATGTCGAAATCCACCTGAGTGATGCCAACAGCAGCGCGCTGATCAATCAGCCGGGCACGGAAGACTGCCGCTACGTCGTCATGCCCATGCGGCTGTAGCGGGACAGGCATTGACGTACGAGCAGCCCCTGTCTGCCAGTCAGGCATCCGAACTCTATCGCGGGCTGCAATCCCTCGAGATCCTCAACTTCAGAAACATCCCGTCTGCGCAACTGGCGTTTACGCACGGCCTGAACCTGATCCGTGGTGACAACGCTTCCGGCAAGACCAGTCTGCTGGAAGCGATCTATACCCTCGGGCGTGTCCGTTCATTTCGTACCCATTCCGCACGGCAGACGATCCGCTACGGACAATCTGCCTTTCGACTGGTGGGACGGATTACCGGTGCGGCCGGGCACTCCGTGCCGGTGGGCATCGAGCGGGGCAGCGATGCACTGCAGGTACACCTGGCCGGTGAACCCATCCGGCGTCTGTCGGACCTGGCCGGCTATTTTCCGGTACAGATACTCAGCAGCGATACCTCGACCCTGTTCAGTGGTGGTCCGCGTTACCGGCGCCATGTGCTGGACTGGGCGTTGTTTCACGTGGAACAGGGTTACCGGGAGGTTTGGCAGCGCTATGCGCGGATACTGAAACAGCGCAATGCCGCGTTGCGCAGCCGCGCGCGATCGGCACTTATCACGGTGTGGGATGCCGAACTGGTGGAAGCGGCAGCCACGATCGATCGTCTGCGACGCGCCTATCTCGACCGGTTTTCGGTATTGCTGGCCGAAGAACTGAGTTATCTGCTGCCGGACAGCACGCCGGAACTGCGTTACAGCCCCGGCTGGCCGGCAGCCACATCGTTGGCCGAGGCGCTGGCGACTACCCTGGAAAAGGATCGTGGTCACGGTTATACCCACCATGGCGTGCACCGGTCCGATTTCAGGCTGCTGACCGACGATCGGGACGTCACGACGCATTGTTCGCGCGGACAACAGAAATCCGTACTGGTGGGTTTTATGCTGGCTCAGGTACGCCTGCAGCAGGAGCGCGCCTGCCCGGCGGGTGCTTTTCTGCTGGATGATCTGACCAGCGAACTGGACCGGTCCAATCAGCAGCGGGTATTGCAGGCGCTGCGTGAACTCGACGCCCAGGTATTCGTCACGGCCATTACTGGCGAGTCCGTCGAGACGGCCGGCTGGGATGAGTTCCGGCAGTTTCACGTGGAACATGGCGCGATTCAGGAAGTGCTATAATGCCGCGCTTACCTTAAGGAGCCGTTATGGCCACTAAAGATACCTACGATTCGTCGAACATCAAGGTCCTGAAGGGGCTCGACGCCGTGCGCAAGCGTCCGGGTATGTACATCGGCGATACGGATGACGGCACAGGACTGCACCACCTAGTGTTCGAAGTGGTCGATAATTCCATCGACGAAGCGCTGGCGGGGCATTGCACGGAAATATCGGTGGTCCTGCACAGCGACAATTCCGTCACCGTGGCGGATAACGGGCGCGGTATCCCGGTGGACATGCACCCGGAAGAAGGGGTCTCCGCCGCGGAAGTCATCATGACCGTACTGCATGCCGGTGGCAAATTCGATGACAATTCCTACAAGGTGTCCGGCGGCCTGCACGGCGTGGGCGTTTCTGTAGTCAATGCGCTGTCCGAGCAGCTGCGCCTGTCCATCTACCGGAATGGCCATGCTCACGCCCAGGACTACAAGATGGGCGTCCCGCAGGCACCACTGGCGGTGGTGGGCGATACCGATCGCACCGGCACCGAGATCCATTTCAAGCCCAGCCGAGAAATCTTCACAAGTATTGAATATCATTACGATATTCTCGCCAAGCGTCTGCGCGAGCTGTCTTTTCTGAATTCCGGCGTGCGGATCCGGCTGTCGGACGAGCGCACCGACAAGGAAGATATCTTCGAGTATCAGGGTGGTATCCGTGCGTTTGTGGAGCATCTGAACCGCAAGAAAACACCGTTGCACCCCGTGGTGTTCTATTTTTCCGCTGAAAAGGACAGTATCGGCGTCGAGCTGGCCATGCAGTGGAACGACTCCTATCAGGAAAATATTTTCTGCTTTACCAACAATATTCCCCAGCGCGATGGCGGCACCCACCTGGCCGGTTTTCGCGGTGCGCTGACCCGGACCCTGAACCAGTACATGGAAAAGGAAGGTCTGATGCGCAAGGCCAAGGTCGCGGCGACCGGCGACGATGCGCGCGAAGGCCTGACGGCGGTGCTGTCGGTGAAGGTGCCTGATCCCAAGTTTTCATCCCAGACCAAGGAAAAACTGGTGTCATCCGAGGTCAAGGGCGTGGTCGAATCGCTGGTCGGTGAAAAATTCCAGGCCTACCTGCTGGAAAGTCCGGGTGAGGCGAAGGCCATAACATCGAAGATCATCGATGCGGCCCGCGCTCGCGAGGCTGCGCGCAAGGCGCGCGAGATGACGCGCCGCAAGGGTGCACTGGATATCGCCGGCCTGCCGGGCAAGCTGGCGGATTGCCAGGAGCGCGACCCTGCGCTGTCCGAGCTGTTTCTGGTCGAGGGTGATTCCGCCGGTGGCTCGGCAAAGCAGGGGCGCGACCGGCGTACCCAGGCCATCCTGCCATTGAAGGGCAAGATACTGAATGTTGAAAAGGCCCGCTTCGACAAAATGCTGTCATCGGCCGAGGTCGGTACCCTGATCACCGCCCTGGGCTGCGGCATCGGGCGGGAGGAATTCAACATCGATAAACTGCGCTATCACCGCATTATCATCATGACGGACGCGGACGTGGACGGCTCGCACATCCGCACCCTGCTGCTTACCTTCTTTTACCGCCAAATGCCGCTGCTGATCGAGCGCGGGTACATCTACATCGCCCAGCCACCGCTCTATAAAATAAAAAAAGGCAAGCAAGAACAATACGTTAAGGATGATGCGGCGCTGAATGCGATGCTCCTGTCGAGTGCCATCAACAAGTCCCAGCTGCATGTAAACCCGGACGCACCCGCCATGAGCGGGCCGGCGCTGGAAAACCTGGCCAATGATTACATGGCCGTGATGGCGACCATCCGCCGACTGTCGCGCCGGCTCGATCCGCAGGTGCTGGAAAAGATGATTTACATGCCCTTGCTGAATGCCGAGCTCCAGCAGGACAGGGCACATGTCGCCGCCTGGTTTGGCCAGCTGATCGAACGCATCAACGCGGAGCTGAGCAGCGGTCAGCGCTACCAGTGTGAAGTGATCACCGGCACCGACGACAGCAGCTTTGCCGTGCGCATCGGCAAATGGACCCACGGCATCGTTGCTATCGAGCAGACCCTGGGCCAGGAATTTTTCAACAGCGTCGAATACCAGCAGATCGCTGCCCTCGGGCAACAGCTGGACGGGCTGCTGAGTGACGGTGCCTACGTCGATCGCGGCGACCGACGCGAGACCGTGGCGTCATTCAAACAGGCCCTGAACTGGCTGATGGACGAGGCGCGGCGTGGCCAGCATATCCAGCGCTACAAGGGCCTGGGAGAGATGAACCCGGAGCAGCTCTGGGATACGACGCTTGATCCGGAAACACGCCGCCTGCTGCAGGTGCAGATCGAGGATGCCGTTAGCTCGGACGATATCTTCACCACCCTGATGGGCGACCAGGTGGAACCGCGTCGCGAGTTCATCGAACAGAACGCGCTGTCGGTTTCCAACCTGGACGTCTAGCCGGCATTCCATCCCGGTATCCAGGCGATTCAGCGTGCCTGAAGCAATCCGGTCACCCGGACGGCCATCGGTTAATAACATCTACCGCTGTGAACGGGCCAACCCAGCCGATTTATCATTCGTGGAGATGCGTGTAACAGCCATGAAAATGGCTGTTATTTACTATATGTAATTCCGGAAAATTTTTAATCTATTGTTATTTATATTTATTATTTTGATGCAAAGAATATTTATTTTGTAAACATTATTATTATATAAATACCTATAGTTGTATCTTTACAAAATATTCGACGACGCAACGGCAAGCTCGTGCGCCCTGCACGCAATCAGCCGGGATCTGCGGCAGGACTCGCCGCACGCCATCTGGGCGGCGTGCCTACCCGGTGTCACTTGAGCGTCGTGATCTCCGACATGCGGTCCTCGATCCAGCCGGCGGCCTCATCCAGCAGTTGCTGGGCCGAATTGCCGTCGCTGTCGATCGGCTTGCCGATGTGCACCTGGATAACGCCGGGTCGCTTGATGAAACTGCGGCGCGACCAGTATTCGCCGGCATTGTGGGCAACCGGCACGATGGGGTAGCCGGATTGTTGCGCAAGGATGGCGCCACCGACGCGGTACTGACCTTTCTGGCCCGGCGGGATGCGGGTGCCTTCCGGGAAGATGACGATCCAGATGCCTTCGTCGAGGCGTGCCTTGCCCTCGGTGACCAGCTGCCTGATAGCGGCGCGCCCGCTGCCGCGGCGGATGGCGATGCATTTCATCAGGGCGAGTCCCCAGCCAAAAAAGGGTATCCACATCAGCTCACGCTTGGCGACCCAGACCTGCAGGGGAAAGATCTGCTGCAAGGCTATGGTTTCCCAGGTCGACTGGTGCTTGGCGAATACGATGGCGGCACCGGTCGGTATATTCCCGGTGCCTGTGACCTCGTAGGTCAGGCGACAGCTTACCTTCAGCCACCAGAGTATGAAATCTACCCAGGTCTGTAGCAGCCGCCAGCGCGTGGCCAGAGAGAAGGGAAACGTGAACAGCAGCAGCACGGCATAGATCACGATCGAGACCGGAAAAACGATCCAGAAAGCGAGCGAGCGCAGCCACAGGATCGGGTAGGCATCGGCAGGGGTGTTGTCAGCAGGCATGGCGTTCAGGGTTGCAAATGACCGAGCAGTGCGTCGACCGCGCTGTACAGGTCGTCGTAAACCGGGATGTCGTGTTCCAGTTGCGGCGATCCGACCGTGCCGAAGCCCTTGCCGGTCTTCACCAGCATGGGGCGCGCGCCGGCGCTGCGAGCGGCGCGGATATCATGCAGTGAATCACCGATGGCGGGCACGTCGTCGAGGCGGATGCGCAGGCGGTTCGCGATATCGTGCAACAGGCCCGGTTGCGGCTTGTGACAGCGGCAGCCGGCCTGCGGGGCATGCGGGCAGAAAAACACGGCATCGATCACACCGCCCGATTCCGCTACGCGACGCAGCATGGTCTCGTTGATACGCGCCAGTGTATCGAGGCCGAGCTGGCCACTGGCGATGGCCGGCTCGTTCATGGCGACCACCACGCGCCAGCCGGCACGGTGCAGGCGCGCGATGGCTTCCAGGCTGCCTCGAATCGGCTTCCATTCGGAAGGCGTGGCAATGCAACCATCCTGTTCTTCATTGATGACGCCGTCGCGGTCGAGAATGGCGAGCTGCATCAGGTGTCCCTGAATTCCGACACGCGGATGCGGCCGTTGATCATGCGTGACTCGCGCTTGTCGAGTTTGTCCATCTTGTTCCAGAAGGCAGCGGCCAGGTCGAAATCCACGGCGATGGCGGTGCCGATCAGCAGGATGAACAGGTCTGCACATTCTTCCGCGAGCTTGTCGTGGTTCTTGCCCTTCGTGACGCAGGCAGAGATCTCGCCAAGTTCCTCGGTCATCAGCGCGACGCGGTAGGCCAGTTCCTCGCCGCCGGTATTCCGGAAATCATGCTTGTCGTGAAACGCCTGAACGGCGGCGAGCATCTGGCGATAGGAATCGGTGTCGGTCATGGTCATGCACTCTCCGGTAAATCGTTTGCAACAACCCGGCTGCCTGTGCCGGCGGTACGCAGCGGTTGTGGCCTGTCAGTCGCTGTCTGCTGATGCCGGCGCGAGTCGTCCTGTGCCGTGTGCTCAGGTCTGTAACAGGGAAATATCGGCCACCTGCAGGAACAGCTCCGACAGTGTATTCAGCAGGGCCAGGCGGTTGTCGCGCAGTGCCGGGTCATCGGTCATTACCATGACATCGTCGAAGAACCTGTCGACCGGTGCCTGCAGGCCCGCAAGTTCGCACAGGGCCCGGTTATAGTCGCGTGCCTCGAACAACGGCTCGACCACGGCGGTACGTTCATCGAGGGCGGCCGCCAGGGCCTGTTCGGCGGTTTCCGTTAGCAGTTCCTGACGGTAGCTGTGCGGTATGGCGGTCTCGCACTTGCGCAGGATGTTGCGTATGCGCTTGTTGGCAGCGGCCAGACTGGCTGCCTCCGGCAGTCCCTGAAAGGTCCGTACTGCCTGGATGCGGGCGTCGAAATCCAGGGGGCGCACCGGTTGTCGTGCCAGCACGGCGTCGAACACCAGGATGTCGCAACCGGTGTCCGTATACCAGTTGCGCAGGCGTTCCATCATGAACGCAAACAGGTCGTTGCCGACGGCGCCGGCATTGAGCGCGTCGGGAAAGTTGTCAGCCGCCCGTTCCAGCAGCGCGCGCAGATCGAGATCGAGCCGGCATTCGATGATGATACGCATCATGCCGAGCGCGGCGCGACGCAGGCCGAACGGGTCCTTGTCGCCGCTCGGCGTCTGGCCGATGGCGAAGATTCCGACCAGTGTGTCGAGGCGTTCCGCGATGGCCAGTGTCTGGCCGATGGCCGAGGCAGGGAGCCCGTCGCCGGCATGGCGTGGCTGGTATTGCTCATCGAGTGCGGCAGCCACGGCCGCGTCCTCGCCATCGTGCAGCGCGTAGTAGCGCCCCATGGTGCCCTGCAGGTCCGGGAATTCGAACACCATGCTGGTGACCAGGTCGCACTTGCACAACGTGGCGGCGCGTTGCGCCTGGTCGATATCGAATTGCAGCTTGCCGGCGATGTATCCGGCCAGCACGGCGATGCGTCGCTGCTTGTCGCCCAGGGTGCCGAGCTGCTGCTGGAAGGTCACGCTGTCGAGCTGGCCGATGCGGCTGGCGAGCGACTGCTTGCGATCCTGTGTCCAGAAGAACGCGGCATCCTCCAGGCGCGGCCGGATGACGCGCTCGTTGCCGGCCCTGACCTGGTCCGGTTCCTTGCTGGCGATATTGGCGACGGTGATGAAACAGGGCAGCAGGGCGTGGTCCGGGCCGGTGACCGGAAAGAACTTCTGGTGATCCTGCATGCTGGACACCAGGGCCTCGGCCGGGACATCGAGGAAGCGCGGGTCGAATGCGCCGCTGATGGCGACCGGCCACTCTACCAGTGCCGTCACCTCGTCCAGCAGGTCCGCGTCGATGCGGGCAACGCCGTGAAGTGCCGCGCCGGCCTCCGTCACCTGCGTGAGAATGCTGTCGCGTCGCCGGTCCATGTCGGCCATGACCCTGCCGGTGTGCTCCAGTATGTCGAGGTAGTCGGCCGGCCGGTCGATCGCGATCGGCTTGTTGTGATGAAAGCGATGCCCGCGCGTGTAACGATCGCTGGTCTGGCCGAGTATGTTTGCAGTCACCGGCTCGCTGCCCAGCATCAGCAATACCCAGTGCACCGGGCGGACGAATTCAAAGTCCGAATCTCCCCAGCGCATGCGTCGGGCCACCGGTATCGCGCGCAATGCCTTGTCTACCAGTTCTCCCAGCAGTTCGGCGGTGGGCCGGCCGGTTTCGGTTGTGTTCCAGACAAGCCAGGCGCCCTTGTCGGTTTCCAGCCGCTCCAGCGCGCTGACCTCGACACCGCAGGAGCGCGCGAAGCCCTCTGCCGGTTTGGTCGGCTTGCCGTCGGCATCGAATGCGGCCTTCAGCGCCGGCCCGCGCCGGGTGATGGCGCGATCCGGTTGCTGGACGTCGACGTCATGCACCAGTACGGCGAGCCGGCGTGGCGTGGCGAAGGCCTGGCTGGCGCCGTGCGGCAGGTGATATTCATCGAGCAGGCTGTCGACGGCGGCACGGAGCGCATCGCGCATGCGGCGCAGCGATTTCGGCGGCAGTTCCTCGGTACCGATCTCCAGCAGCAGGTCGCGGGTCGCCGTCATGCCGTTGTTTCCGCGGCCATCGGGAAGCCGAGTGCTTCACGGCGTGCATAATAGGCCTCCGCCACCTGGCGCGACAGCGTGCGCACCCGCAGGATGAAGCGTTGTCGCTCGGTGACCGAGATGGCGCCGCGCGCGTCGAGCAGGTTGAAGGTATGCGACGCTTTCAGTACCTGTTCGTAGGCCGGCAGCGGCAGGCCGGCCTCGATGAGCCGGTTGCTTTCGCGTTCGCAGACATCGAACCACTGCAGCAGGGACTCGACATCGGCCTGCTCGAAGTTGTAGGCCGACATCTCGACCTCGTTCTGGTGATAGACGTCGCGGTAGGTGATCGGGCCGTCCGGTCCCTGCGCCCATACCAGGTCGAACACGCTTTCCACTTCCTGCAGGTACATTGCGATACGTTCCAGGCCATAGGTGATCTCGCCTGTCACCGGCCTGCACTCCAGGCCACCGACCTGCTGGAAGTAGGTGAACTGGGTGACCTCCATACCGTTCAGCCAGACCTCCCAGCCCAGTCCCCAGGCACCCAGCGTGGGCGACTCCCAGTTGTCCTCGACGAAGCGCACATCATGCACCAGGGTGTCGATGCCGAGTTCGCGCAGCGAGTCGAGGTAGAGTTCCTGTATGTCCAGAGGCGATGGCTTCAGCACCACCTGGAACTGGTAGTAGTGCTGCAGGCGGTTGGGGTTCTCGCCGTAGCGGCCGTCGGTCGGGCGCCGCGAGGGTTGTACATAGGCAGCGCGCCACCGTTCCGGCCCGATTGCGCGCAGGAACGTGGCGGGGTGAAACGTTCCTGCGCCGACCTCCATGTCATACGGCTGCAGCAGGGCACAGCCCTGGCGGCCCCAGTACTGCTGCAATGACAGGATCAGGTCCTGGAATGTACTCGGTGTATCGGACACGGTTCGATTCGCTGCGTTCAAGGCACGGCAGTATAGCCCGAGGGGCCGGAATTTTTCACCAAGTCGTTCAACCCGCCTGTTGCACCAGTCGGCAGGGGGCTGAGCTATAACTGTTTGAGCAGTGTCTTGCCGGTAATACGGTAACTTTCCAGGTGGCGTATGTCACCGGCCCGCGGCCTGTCCGGGCACTCGCTTGTCCAGGACGCCAGGACTTGCCATATTCAGGACGGTGCGTGGTTGCTCGCGCACCTCCCTGTGTTTCGCGATACCTGGATTCCCTGTCCAGCGTCGCCGGGGGCAGGGAGACGGTGAGGCCGTGCCGCGGTCGTGAGACGACCGGGCCATGCTGTGAGCGATCAGCGTTCCGGATACCGGCGCAACAGACGGCTGGTGGCCGGCAAATCTGCCTGTGTTGCCGTGACTTGATCGGGGCTTTTGTGATATAGCGAAACAACAGGGGCCGGTCGACCTAAAGCCCGGACGGTAGATGGTCGACTTGCTTCATGTATAGCAGTGGAGAAGTTATATGGCGCAGCTGATTCTCGAGCCCACATCCGTTGCACAATGGCAGGCGCTGGTACAGGAGGCGCAATCCGCGTGCGACCGTACTATCGACGAGACGCTGGAAAGCTATCTCGTATTCCTGCTCATGCGCTTCACCGACCGGCCGCATTGCACCGCGCGTGTCATGGCGCGGGATTATCTCGAATCGCAGCACCTCTCCGGCACGCACCGTCTTGATCGCCTGCGCGAGGTCGGTGACCACTGCCTGCTCTTCTCGGGCCTGTTCCCGCAACTGGCCGAGCGTCGCCTGGTGCGCATCAGCTACTTCGTGAACATCGGTCGCAACTCCTACCAGCAGCTGTCCACGGTGCTGGATCGCGGCGTGTCGAGTGTCTACGGGCATCTGTCCGACGCCTTCATTGTCCTGATGGACATACTGCAGGCGATGCGTGAGCTGGGCGGCGATACACTGCTGACGCCGATCCAGGCTATGGAACTCTGGCAGGAGACCGGCAGCCGCCGCTGCTACCGGCAGGTCTGCAGGGACGGCCATGCCGTACCGGTTCCCGGCCAGCGCGATACCCACTGAATCCCTGTCTTAATTACATATCCGCGCCACGCATGGGTTAGAATGCCCGCTGCGTGACGGGGTGACTGCCTGCTGCAGGCAGAAACGGGCGTCCGCAGCCGGCAAGCGGCATTACAACCGTGACATTGCCGGCCGGAATACCGCCCGCGCAGCGACTTGTCCCGGAAATTTTTTATCCACCAGTGTTTGCAATCATGACTAATCCGCGTAAAGCCGTTGCGCTGATATCCGGCGGGCTCGACTCGATGCTGGCCGCGCGCGTCGTCATGGACCAGGGCGTGCACGTGGAGGGCATCAACTTCTTCACCGGTTTCTGTGTCGAGGGGCATACGCATGCCATCCGCAAGCAGAACCGCGAGCGCCCCAAGCGCAACAACGCGCTGTGGTGCGCCGAACAGCTTGGCATCAAGCTGCACATCATCGATATCATCGACGAGTACAAGGACGTCGTGATCAATCCGAAACACGGTTACGGCGCGAACCTCAATCCCTGCCTGGACTGCAAGATTTTCATGGTCAACAAGGCGCGTGACTGGATGGATGCGCACGGTTTTGATTTCATCATCACCGGCGAGGTCATGGGGCAGCGTCCCATGTCGCAGCGCAAGGACACCATGCCGGTGGTGGCGCGCGATTCCGGCGCGCTGGACCGGCTGATGCGCCCCTTGTGCGCGAAAAACCTGCCACCCACGCTGCCTGAGCGTGAGGGCTGGCTCGACCGCGAGCGGCTGCACGGTTTCAGCGGACGCTCGCGCAAGCCGCAGATCGCGCTCGCCGCACACTACGGTATCGAGGATTTCGCACAACCGGCCGGCGGCTGCTGTTTTCTCACCGACCGGCAGTATGCCGTCAAGCTGGAGGACCTCTGGAAAACGCGAGGCCGGCGTGATTACGAACTCGATGACATCATGCTGCTCAAGGTCGGTCGTCACCTGCGGCCGCGCCCGCATTTCAAGATTATCGTCGGGCGCGAGGAAGGCGAGAACCACTTCCTGGAAGGCTACCGCAAGCGCTTCGTGCACATGTTCCCGATCAGCCACGTTGGCCCGATGGTATTGCTCGATGGCGAGGTCGGCGCGGAGGATATCGAACTTGCTGCACGCCTGACCGCGCGCTTCAGCAAGGGCCGCGATGCAGGGCGGGTCAGCGTCGAGGTGAATGACATGACCGGGACGACGCGTACCATCGACGTCGTACCCATGCCGGCCGGGCAAATTCCGCAGGAGTGGTACCTGTGAGCGCGCGTGTCGTCGATGCACGCAACCTGCTGTGTCCGTTGCCGGTGATAAGGACCCAGGATGCGGTGGCGAAATGCGTGCCGGGGGACGCGCTGCAGGTGCGCTGCACCGACCCCGGTGTCGTGCACGACATCCCGGCATGGTGTCGTGTGCATGGCCACACGGTGCGCGGGATCGCGCACGAGGATCGCGAAATCATCATCGATATCACCGTCGGGAAGGACTGACCGGGCATCATGGGCCATACGCATCTGCCGGATCCGCGCCACGTGCGCTATAGCGAAATCCGCAAGGTCACGCTGATCGGATCGGCCGTCGATCTTGTGCTGGGCGTCGTCAAGATCGCGGTTGGTCTGTTCGCCAGCTCGCAGGCGCTGATAGCCGATGGTGTGCATTCGCTGTCGGACCTGGCAACCGACTTCCTGGTTATTTTTGCGGCCAAGCATGCCCACCGTGAGGCCGACGAGGAGCATCCCTACGGTCACGGGCGCATCGAAACGGTTGCCACCGTGGTGCTCGGCAGCGTCCTCGCAATCGTTGCGGTCGGCATCAGCATCGATGCCTTCCAGCGCCTGGCGTCCGTGGAGGCCAGGCTGCAGCATGGCATGTGGGCACTGGCTGTTGCGCTGCTCTCGGTTGCCTCCAAGGAATATATCTACCACTACACGGCGCGTGTGGCGCGCCGCCTGCGTTCCAACATGCTGCATGCGAATGCCTGGCACAGCCGCAGCGATGCGATCTCGTCGATCATCGTGGTCATCGGAGTGGGCGGTGCCATGGCAGGATTTCCCTACCTGGACGAGGTGGCCGCGATCGCGGTGGCGCTGATGATCGCCAAGATCGGCTGGGACCTGCTGTGGACGAGCCTGCAGGAACTGATCGACAAGGCGCTGGAGCCGGAACTGGTAGAGGACATCCGTCAGCGGATCCTGGAGGTGGACGGCGTGCGCGCCTGTCACATGCTGCGCACGCGCAGCAGCGGCAGTGATTCGCTGGTCGATGTGCATATCCAGGTAGATCCCATGCTGAGCGTTTCGGAAGGTCACCAGATCGGCGAGCGGGTGCGCAAGCAGCTGATCAGCGAAGTCGAGCACGTCGCCGATGTCACTGTGCACATCGATCCCGAGGATGACGAGCTGGCCTCGCCCTGTGACCAGTTGCCGTTGCGTGATGTCGTGCTGGCGCGTCTCGCGGAGCAGTGGCAGGGGCTGGATCAGGAACAATGGCTGGAACGGGTCGTCTTGCATTACCTCGACGGCAAGGTGCACGTGGACGTGTTCGTGCGCAGGCTTGACCTGGCGCCGGAAGCCCGGGCCAGGCTGTCCGCGACCATCCGTGAACGTGCGGGACAGGCGGATGAGGTCGGTGAAGTGCTGGTTTATTTCGACGAGACAGCGCCCAGAAATGGTGCGCATGGCTAGAGAAACGCACCGTAATAGTGCGCCACATTTGGCGCAAGGACGCGTAACCCGGTGAAATATTTACGTATACCGGTGAAATGGCCCATGGCATAATTCCTGCTTCGTAACAGAACAAGAATCGCAAGATTTCTCAGGCTGCGACGCCCGCCGGTTCGCCAGGCGTCGCAGGTGACTTTATTTTGAGTGCATTTATCTGGAGGGGTAGTAATGTCTGCAACCAAAGTTTTAAAGACCATCAAGGACAACAAGGTCAAGTACCTCGATATGCGTTTCACCGACACCATCGGCAAGGAACAGCACGTGACCCTGCCGGCCGGCATCATTGGCACCGACTTTTTCAAGGACGGCAAGATGTTCGACGGCTCCAGCATCGCCGGCTGGAAGGGCATCAATGAGTCCGACATGGTCCTGATGCCGGACACCGACACCGCCGTGATGGATCTGTTCAGCGATGAGCCGACCATGATTATCCGTTGCGACATTCTCGAACCGAATACCATGCAGGGCTACGATCGTGACCCGCGTTCCATCGGACGCCGCGCCGAAGAGTACCTGAAGTCCACCAAGGTTGCCGATACCGCCTACTTCGGCCCGGAACCGGAGTTTTTCGTACTGGATGATGTGCGCTGGGGTTCCGACATGAGCGGTTCCTTCTGCAAGGTCGATTCCGAAGAGGCCTCCTGGAATGCTGAACGCGTCTACGAGGATGGCAATATCGGCCACCGACCGACCGTCAAGGGCGGTTACTTCCCGGTGCCGCCGGTCGATTCGCTGCACGATCTGCGTGGTGCAATGTGCCTGGCACTGGAAGAGATGGGGGTACCGGTCGAGGTGCACCATCATGAAGTGGCCACTGCCGGCCAGTGCGAGATCGGCACCCGCTTCGATACGCTGGTGCGTCGTGCCGACATGAACCAGATCCTGAAATATGTGGTGCAGAACGTTGCGCACGGCTACGGCAAGACCGCCACGTTCATGCCCAAGCCGATTGTGGGTGACAACGGCAGCGGCATGCATGTGCACCAGTCACTGGCCAAGGCCGGCAAGAACCTGTTTACCGGTAACAAGTACGGTGGCCTGTCCCAGCAGGCGCTGTACTACATCGGTGGTATCTTCAAGCACGCCCGCGCGATCAATGCCTTCACCAATCCGAGTACCAACAGCTACAAGCGCCTGGTGCCGGGCTTCGAGGCACCGGTCATGCTGGCCTACTCGGCGAGCAACCGTTCCGCTTCGATCCGTATTCCGTTCGATTCCAATCCGAAGGGGCGTCGTATCGAGGTGCGGTTCCCGGACCCGATGTGCAATCCATACCTCGGTTTCTCGGCCATGATGATGGCCGGCCTGGACGGCATTCTGAACAAGATCGATCCGGGCGATGCCCTGGACAAGGACCTGTATGACCTGCCACGCGAAGAAGCGAAGAAGATTCCGACGGTATGCAACTCGCTGGACCAGGCGCTGGATTATCTTCACAAGGACCGCAAGTTCCTCACCACCGGTGGTGTATTCAGCGACAACATGATTGATGCCTACATCGACCTGAAGATGAAAGACGTCACGCGCCTGCGCATGACCACCCATCCGGTCGAATTCGACATGTACTACAGCCTCTGAACCGGGCAACAGCACGACACACTAAAGCGCCCTTCGGGGCGCTTTTTTTGTCCATGGCCGCCGGCAACCCCCTTGCGGTGCCCTGCGTGTCGACCGAATTTGTGCTAATTGCCGGCCGTAACAGGCATTTTCCGGAACTTTCGCCCAATCCAGGCATCGGTTACTTGACCCATACCCGGAAAAGCCTGATAACCTAACTATTACGTAACAAGCGGAAGCTGGGCGGTAACCATGAAATATATTGCATGCATGCTGGTAATGCTGGCGGCCACGGCACAGGCCGAGGTCTATAAATCCATCAATGCCAACGGCGAGGTGATCTACAGCGATGTACCGACGCAGGGTGCAAAACAGGTAGAAATGCCTGCGCTGCCAACCTACACACCGGTACCGCTGCCGGTTGCTCCGCCTCCGGCGCCCGCCGCAACACAGTCGGTCGCTGACGCATACAACAGCTTTGCGCTGACCAAGCCAGACGCAGACGAGGCTATCCGCAGCAATGCCGGTATCGTCAATGTGTCGGTAACGCTGGACCCGGGGTTGCAGGTCGAAGCCGGGCACCGCATCCAGTTCTTCCTGGATGGCAAGCCGGAAGGCAAGCCGGTTGCGCGGTTGTCCGCGAGCTTCAGGAACGTCTCTCGGGGCACACACGCCATTGCCGCCGCCGTGATAGATGAAAATGGTGAATCACTCATCAATGCCGTGCCCGTTACGGTCCATATCCTGCGTGCATCCATCCAGCAGCCGAACAATCCGCTCAATCCCGCCAACAAGCCTGATACCGATGACAGCAGCAGTAACAGCAGCGGCGGCACCACGACCGGCAGTAGCGGCACCACCACGTCCGGCAGCAGCGGCACCACGTCCGGCACCACGTCCGGCAGTAGTACTGGCAGCAACGGCACCGGCAGCGCCGGCAGCGTGTCACGGCCGAAAGGTTTCTGACGGCCGTCCTGTCAGCCGTTACCGCCGCAATTCCCGAACGGCGTCCTGATTACAAATCGCTGGCCGATATGCACCATCATGGTGCATACTGGGGCGTGTCTGGCGTTATCCCTGCCGGCAACGGTATCCGATGATTTTTCATCATATTGTTTTACATATTAATTTTTGTTGACCTGCCGCGGCGCGGGTGATTGCCCGATTCTGGTTTGTTTTTTGCAATGGTCACAGTATGCCAATGGATATGCCAGCCCCCAGCATCGCGGCCGAGCGGATACTCGATAATCTGAGCACGGCGGTGCTGGTGTTCGACAGCCAGCTGCGACTCATGTACCTCAACCAGGCGGGCGAAATCATGCTGGCGCACAGCGCGCGCTATGCCTGCGGCCGCTCCGTGCATGAACTGGTAACCAATGCCGGGATGCTGGTCGATCAGCTGGCAGGTGCAATAACCCGGCAGCAGGTGATTTCGAAGCGTGGTTGCCTGCTGGAATTACCGGATGCGTCCGACCTGCGCGTCAACTGCACTTTCACGCCCCTCATCGAGGCGGGCCTCGGGACGTTCGTGCAACTCGAGTTGCGCCAGGTCGACCATCAGTTGCGCGTTGAACAGGACGAGCTGCTGATAAACCAGCAGCAGGCTGCCCATGCGCTGGTGCGCGGACTGGCGCACGAGATCAAGAACCCGCTCGGTGGCCTGCGCGGTGCGGCGCAATTGCTGGAGCGCGAGATCTCCGACACATCGCTGAAAGAATACACACGTATCATCATCGGTGAAGCCGATCGCCTGCAGGCATTGATGGACCGCATGCTGGGACCGAACAGCCTGCCGAATCCGCAGCTGGTGAACATTCATCAGGTACTGGAGCGGGTGCGCGACCTGGTGCTGGCCGAGGCCGGTGAAGGCCTGGTGATTCACCAGGATTACGATCCCAGTCTGCCCGATCTCAATGCCGATGCCGATCAGCTGATCCAGGCAATACTGAACATCATGCGCAATGCCAGCCAGGCACTCGATGGCAAGGGTGTCATCACCCTGCGCACGCGTGTTTCGCGTAATTTCAATATCGGTACGCGCAAGCACCGGCTGGTAGCGCGCATCGAAATAATCGACAACGGCCCGGGGATCGACGAAGAACTTCGCAAGAAAATTTTCTACCCCATGGTCACCAACCGCAGCGACGGTTCCGGGCTTGGACTGTCCATTGCACAGGCCCTTGTCAGCCGGCATCACGGCTTGATCGAGTGCACCAGCCAGCCCGGAGAAACCACGTTCACTATTCTGTTACCACTGGATGATTCGCATGGAACATAGCGACAAGGTTTTCGTAATCGATGACGACAGGTCGATACGCTGGGTGCTTGAGAAAGCGCTCGCGGCGGCGGACCTGCAGGTCGAGAGTTTTGATTCCGGCGATACGGCGCTCGTTGCCATAGATCGCAAGGAACCGGCCGCGATTGTGACGGACATTCGCATGCCGGGCATCGACGGTCTGGAACTGCTCGAGCGCATCCGGGCAGCGCACCCCGAGTTGCCGGTAATCATCATGACCGCACACTCCGACCTCGATAGCGCCGTAGCCGCGTTCAAGGGCGGCGCGTTCGAGTACCTGCCCAAGCCATTCGATATCGACGATGCCGTCGCGCTCGTTTGCCGCGCCCTCGAGGCGCGGGCGCAGCAGCCGGCGCCGGCTGCTGCAACAGATGCGCGGCGGGTGCCCGAGATCATCGGCAAGGCACCGGCTATGCAGGAGGTGTTTCGTGCCATCGGCCGGCTGGCCAATTCCAACGCGACCGTTCTGATCAACGGTGAATCGGGCACGGGCAAGGAACTGGTGGCGCTGGCGCTGCATCGACACAGCCAGCGTGCCGGCAAACCCTTCGTGGCACTCAATATGGCCGCGATTCCGCGTGACCTGCTCGAGTCGGAACTTTTCGGGCACGAACGCGGCGCCTTTACCGGTGCGCAGAGCCGGCGTACCGGCCGCTTCGAACAGGCCGATGGCGGTACGCTGATGCTGGACGAGATCGGTGACATGCCGGCGGAATTGCAAACCCGTTTGTTGCGCGTGCTCGCAGACGGGGAGTTTTACCCGGTTGGTGCGCACACGCCGAAGAAGGTCGATGTACGCATCATCGCCGCGACCCACCAGGACCTGGAGACGCTGGTCAAACAGGGCAGGTTCCGCGAGGACCTGTTCCACCGGCTCAATGTCATCCGGCTGCAGCTGCCGCCATTGCGCGAGCGACGCGAGGACATTCCCGGGCTGCTCGAGCATTTCCTGGCACAGGCGGCCATCGAACTCGCCGTGGAGGCTAAGACACTATCGCGTGATGCGGTGGCGTATCTGGCAAAGCTGGACTGGCCGGGCAATGTGCGGCAGCTGGAGAACCTGTGCCGCTGGCTGACGGTCATGGCGCCGGGCCAGGAGATTCATCTCGAGGACCTGCCTGACGATCTTGCCGGTGCGGCACGCGATGCACTGCCGGCCGGCAGCAACTGGGAATCGACACTGCGGCTGTGGGCCCAGCAGCGGCTCGGCAGTGGTTCCAAACGCTTGCTGGACGATGCACTGCCGGCATTCGAGCGCACCCTGATCGAAGTTGCATTGCAGCATACCGGTGGACGGCGTCAGGATGCGGCACGCCTGCTTGGCTGGGGGCGCAATACGCTTACGCGCAAGCTCAGGGAACTCGAAATGAAATAGCCATTATTCTGCGTGGCGCCAGAATGAATAATACGCATTCAAAAGAATGCGCTCTGCAACGCGGACTCAACGGAACGAGCGGCTGGTACAGTAAAATGTAAACTGCAACTTCCGGCAGGTCTATTACCGGCGCTGCTGTTGTTTCCACTGTGCGTGGCAGCTGTTGATTCACCAACGACCCCGGCTGAAATCTATATCGGCCAGCCTATCGATCCGACAGAGACCGATGATGCCGTTGATCCCGTCTATCTCGAGTTTACCTAACAACCGCAGGGCCGGCGCTATCTCGGCACCCGCTCTATCGGTTCCGCGAAGACCGCGAAGGGCAGGGCGCAAACTGCGAAAACGGCCTGCAGCTCGACTGGTCCCGTAAAACCTGCAGCGACGGCGGCCTCGAGGCAGCGGCGGCATTGCTGCCGGTACTGCGAGCTGGCAGGAAGGTTCATGTCTCAGGTGCTGGTTTGTCATCGAGAACCATCCATGAGCGGGTACTACATCCCGGTGGGACATGGCATCGGCGGTGAGCCCGATTTTACTGGCGCATCCAGTCAGCCCGGAGAGCGAGGAACTTGAACAGCCGGTCGGTTCCCTTACTGGCCGCAGGCGGCGGCAGAGCCGTGCAGGGCCAGGCTGCCGGTGAGCGCGGCGATGCTGTCCAGTCCGTGGCGATCGAGGTAGTCGAGGATGCCGGCATTGATGCGGGCGCAGATCAGCGGATCGTAGAACAGCGCAGTCCCGATGCCGACGGCGCTGGCACCCGCGATGATGAACTCGATGGCGTCGGTGGTGCCGGTGATGCCGCCCTGGCCGATGATCGGGATACCGTGATTCCTGCACACCTGGTAGACCTGGTGGACCTTGAGCAGCGCGACCGGCTTGATGGCGGGACCGGACAGGCCGCCCTGGTTATTGCCGATCACCGGCGTGCGGGTCTCGATGTCGATCGCCATACCCATCAGGGTGTTGATCACGGCGAAGGCGTCGGTACCGGACTCGATACAGCGCCGGGCGTTGGCGGCGATATCGGTCTGGTTGGGCGAGAGCTTGGTGATGAGCGGCTTGCCGGTGACCGCGCGGCATGCGGCAACGACGCGCGCCGACATGTCCGGATCGTTGCCGAATGCCACGCCGCCCTCTTTCACGTTCGGGCAGGAAATGTTGATCTCGATGGCGTCGATCGGCGAGTCGTCGAAGCGGCGGGTAACCTCGGCGTATTCTTCCACTGTGGACCCGGAAACATTGGCAATGAAGCGCGTTTCACCGAAATCCAGCCCGGGCAGGGTCGTGCGAATGACGTGATCCACGCCCGGATTCTGCAGGCCAATGGCATTGAGCATGCCGGCCGGGGTCTCCGCAATCCGGTGCGGCCGGTTGCCGAGACGCGGCTGCAGGGTAGTGCCCTTTAGGCAGACGGCACCGACGTCACGGTTGGAAAAGCCCGTGACGCGTGTGTATTCTTCGCCGAAGCCGACACAGCCGGACAGCAATACCAGCGGCGTCGCAAACGGCATTCCGCAGAAATCGACCTTGAGTTTTTGTTCGTCAGCAGCGCTCATTTGCTTCAGGGTCTGGCCAGGGTGACTGATGTTTCACGTCGTACTTTACCAGCCGGAGATTCCGCCCAATACCGGCAATATCATACGCCTTTGCGCCAACACGGGCAGTACCCTGCACCTGATTCACCCGCTTGGCTTCGAACTCGACGACCGCAGGCTGCGGCGTGCCGGGCTGGATTATCGCGAGTTCGCGAGGGTAGCGGAGCATGCCACGTTGCAGGACTTTTCCCGGGTCGTGCAGCCGGCCAGTCTGCGCGGCGTTTCGACACGGGGGCTGCGCATGTATACGGAGGTCGCCTATCGTCCCGGTGATGCCTTCCTGTTCGGCCCGGAAACGCGCGGGCTGCCGCCCGAAATCCTGGCTGAACTCGGCGGGGATGCGGTGTTGCGGGTGCCCATGCTGCCCGGCAGCCGCAGTCTCAACCTGGCCAACACGGTAGCCGTGCTGGTGTACGAGGCATGGCGCCAGCAGGCTTTCAACGGGTCAACGGATTCACTCTGAGCGGATATCTTCGCGTGACAGCAGGTTGTGCACGGCCTCGCGCGGTGCGAGCCCCTCGTGCAGTACCCTGAATACCTGTTCCGAGATCGGCATTTCGACGTGCCAGTTCCGGGCCAGCTGCACGACTTCGCGCGCGGTATTGAAACCCTCGACCACCTGGCCGATTTCACGCACGGCGCTATCCAGCGGCTTGCCTTGCCCGAGTGCCAGTCCGAGGCGGCGGTTCCGCGACAGGTCATCGGTGCAGGTAAGGATGAGATCGCCCAGCCCCGAGAGCCCCATCAGTGTTTCGCGCCGCACCCCCATGGCATCGCCGAGCCGGATGATTTCCGCGAGTCCGCGGGTGATCAGGGCGGCGCGGCTGTTGGCGCCGAGCTGCATGCCGTCGGTGATGCCGGAGGCGATGGCAAGTACGTTCTTTACCGTGCCGCCGAGCTGCACACCCGGCATGTCATCGCTGGTGTACACGCGCATGACATCGCCATGCAGGCGTGCGGCCATGTCATTGGCAAACTCCGGGTTGGTGGATGCGACCGTCAGCGCGGTCGGTAATCCTCTGGCAACCTCGAGTGCAAAGGTCGGTCCTGACAGCACGGCAGCCGGGTATTTCGTTCCCGCCACTTCCTCGAGCACGTCGCTCATGAACTTGCCGCTGCCGTATTCCAGGCCCTTGGTCGCCCAGGCGATGCGCCGGCGGGCATCGAGCAGCGGCAGCATTCGCTGGAGTACCTCGCGAAAGGCATGACTCGGTACGACGATCAGCAGGTCGCGTGAGTCACCGATGGCGGCGGCAAGATCGGATTCGATGGACAGCCTGTCAGGGAACGGAATGTCCGGCAGAAATGCGCTGTTCTGGCGCGCCCTGGCAAGCGTGCGCATGAATCCCGCTTCATGGCCCCAAAGGCAGGTCGGGTTGTCGTTCGCTGCCAGTCGAATCGCAAGCGCCGTGCCCCAGGAACCGGCACCAAGTACGGTTATCGATTCGCGGTTCATGGTTGTGGTGCGGTCTTGTTCCTGCCGGGGCTGTGCCGTGTGTCAGTCGCCGGCTGGTTGCTGTGCGGCGGCGGCTTCTGCCTGACGGTTCTTGTACAGGGCGTCAAAATTCACCGGGGCAAGCAATAACTGCGGAAAACCGCTCCTTGTGACGAGATCGGAAATGACGAACGAGGCATAGGGATAAAGCATGCGCGGGCAATGGACGTTGAGGATCCTGTGCATCTGCTCGGTATCCAGACCCTTGACTAGAAAAATACCGGCCTGCTGCACCTCGGCGAGATAGGCGGTGACATCATCGACTTTCATGGTGGCCGTCAGCGAGAGTACCACCTCGTAATGACCATCCTGCAACTCGGTGATTTTCTGGCCGAGATCCAGATTGAGATTCGGTTTCCATTCACGGGTGAAAATTTCCGGCGAGTTCGGTGTCTCGAAGGAGATGTCCTTGATATACACCTTCTGGGTGTGAATGACAGGATTGTTTTCCTGGTTCCCGGCGGTGTCCTGTGCGTTCTCGGCCATGGCAAGTTTCCTGGTGGGCAGATGGTTGTTTTGTTTAACGCCCCGCGGCGATCAAGAGGGCTGCCTAGTTGCTTTTCGAGAGCGGCAGCTCGGCCTTTTGCCAGCCAAGGATACCGCCTCTCAGGTTGTATACGGACGAGAAGCCCTGCTTGCGCAGCCTGCTGCAGAATCCGGTTGAACGGTTACCGCTGTTGCAGTAAACGATCACCGGCTTGTCCCGGTATTTATCGAGCGAGGTCAGCTTGTCCTGTGACGGTACGTGCAGCGCATTGACCACGTGTCCCTCGCTGTACTCCTTGTCGCTGCGCATATCGATCATGACGGCGTTGTCGTGATTGAGCATGCGGGTCGCCTCTCCCGGGCCGACTTCGCTGACACCACTCAGTCGCTGCCGCAGCTCACCGCCGACCAGCATGGCGAGAATCGCGAACAGTGCCATCACCAGAAGCGGGTGGTTGCTGCCGAACTCGATAAGCTGGTTGATATCCATTGTTTCTCCGTGAACAGGCTTTCACACAGCAGTCCTGGCTGTTGTTATTCAGTTGGTTTGCGAGACTGCCGGACCGGCAGCTTGCTTCAGGGGCTGGTGCAAAACACTTCGCGCATCATGCTGATCAGCCTGAGGGTGCGTGAGTCCCCTACGCGGTAAAATACGCGGTTGGCGTCCTTGCGCGAGGCCAGAATGCCCTTGTCGCGGAGGATGGCAAGATGTTGCGAGATGTTGCTCTGCGACGTGCCGACCCGTTCCACGATATCCTGAACGCTGATCTCCTGATCGCCCAGGGTGCAGAGTATTTTCAGTCGTAGCGGATGCGACATGGCCTTGAGCGAACGCGACGCCCGGTCTATGTCTTCCGCGCGGGTAATCAGTGTTTCATTGCTTGCTGTCATCCAGCAACCCCTCTGTGTGTGATGCCGTTGCTATAGGTTACTGCATTCATTACTAAAACATTATACAATGATAAGCCATTCGGGCCATAAGCGGGGAATAAAAATGTGCCCTGGACGCCATGGCCCGCCCCTGCACCTCGGCCGGCAGTGTTGGCCATACTACGAATGATAATTTAGACTTCCCCCCGACCTTATGAGTGGACAGCAATCACAACACCGGAATCGCCCTGCAAGGCCCATGGTTTTATTGATCCTGGATGGCTGGGGCTACAGCGAAATCCCGCAGCACAATGCCATCGCCGCCGCCCGCAAGCCGGTCTGGGATGCGCTCTGGAAGGAATACCCGCACATGCTGATCCGCACCTCGGGTGCCGCGGTCGGCCTGCCGGCCGACCAGATGGGCAACTCCGAGGTCGGCCACCTGAACCTCGGTGCCGGGCGCGTCGTATACCAGGAATTCACCCGCGTCAGCCGCGCCATCAAGACCGGTTCGTTCTTCACCAACCTGACCCTGACCGATGCCGTCGACAAGGCCGTCGAGAGCGACCGGGCGGTGCACATTCTCGGCCTGCTGTCCCCGGGCGGTGTACACAGCCACGAAGAACACATCCATGCCATGGTCGAACTCGCCGTGCAGCGCGGCGCGAAACAGGTCTTCCTGCATGCGTTCCTCGACGGCCGCGATACCCCGCCGAACAGCGCCGAGCCGTCCATCCGCGCCATGGAAGACCAGTTCAGCAAGCTGCAGTGCGGCCGCTTCGCCTCGGTCATCGGCCGCTACTACGCCATGGACCGCGATCATCACTGGCCGCGCATCCAGGCCGCCTATGACCTGATTACGCAGGGCAATGCGGAATTTGTCGCCCCCGACGCACTGACGGCACTCGAGCTGGCCTATGCGCGCGGCGAGGGCGATGAGTTCGTCAAGGCCACCGCGATCGTGCCCGCAGGCACGCAGCCGGTGAGCATCGATGACGGCGATGTCGTCGTCTTCATGAATTACCGTTCCGACCGTGCCCGCCAGATCACGCGTCCGTTTATAGAACCGGATTTCGAGGGTTTCGTGCGCGAGGCGCAGCCCAGGCTCGGTAGTTTCGTCAGCCTGACCGAATACAAGTCGGACTTCAACGTGCACGTGGCCTACCCGGCCGAACGCCTGAAAAACGTGTTTGGGGAGTACATATCAAACCATGGCCTGCGCCAGCTGCGCCTGGCGGAAACGGAAAAATACGCCCACGTCACGTTTTTCTTCAACGGCGGCGTCGAAGAATCCTTCGAGGGCGAGGATCGCATCCTGGTGAAATCGCCGATGGTGGCAACCTACGACCTGCAGCCCGAAATGAATTCTGCCGAGGTCACCGATCACCTGGTGGAGGCGCTGCAAAGCGGTACCTACGACGTGATCATCTGTAATTACGCCAACCCTGACATGGTCGGCCATTCCGGCAAATTCGACGCGGCGGTCAAGGCCATCGAGGCGGTCGACCGTGCACTGGGGCGCGTGCAGGAGGCCTTGCTGGAATGTGGCGGCGAAATGTTGATTACCGCGGATCACGGTAACGCCGAGCAGATGCTGGACGAGGAAACCGGCCAGCCGCATACTGCACATACCAGCAACCTGGTGCCGCTGGTCTATGTCGGACGGCAGGCCACGATGGCCGAACACGGTGCGCTGTCCGATGTGGTGCCCAGCATGATGTACCTGATGAACATGGAAATCCCGCCGGAAATGACCGGTACTCCGCTGGTGACCCTGCTCCCGGAAAGCGGCGCGGACGAGGAACCGGCTTCACCCGCCGAAATGCATGGTTGAACGGCCCGTCCCCGCGCCGGTAACCCGACTGTTTTCCTGTGGCCTGCGCAAACATGCAGGCAAACCCGCAGTCACCGGCATCCTCCCGCTGGCGCTGGCCGTTGCCCTGCTGGCCGGCGGTTTGCCTGGCAGTGCTGCAATCGCTGCGGATACCGGCCAGATAGCGCAGGAAAAGCAAAAGCTGCAGCTGCTGCGCGAGCGCATCAACAACCTCAAGGGCGAGCTGGAGTCGGTGCGCGGCCAGCACGATGCGCAGCAGACGGCGCTGGAGCAGACCGACAAGGCAATCGGCCGGATTACGGCGGAATTGCGCAAGCTGGACAGGCAGGAAGCGACGGCGCGGGAAGAGCTGACCCGGCTCGAGGACGAGCGTGATGCCGTCAGATCCAGGCTCGGCAGGATGCGCGCGGCGCTGGCGAGGGAACTGCAGGCGGCCTACAGGAATGGTCGCCAGGAACGCATCAAGCTGCTGCTGAACCAGGACGACCCCGCCCTGGTAGGACGCATGCTGACCTACCAGGGCTATTTCACGCGTGCGCGCGGCCGGCGCATGGATGAGTTCCGTGCCGTGCTTGACCAGCTGCATGGCGCCGAACAGGTGTTGCTCGAACAGCAGACGACGCTGGCCGGGTTGCGCACAGAACAGGAACAGCAGGCGGCGAAACTTGGCAAGGAAAAAGCGCGCCAGGCCACCATTCTAGCGGAGCTGAAACAGCGCCTCGCCAGCGGTACGTCGGAGCTGGGTACGCTCCAGGCAGACGAGGAGCGTATCAACAAATTGCTGGCTTCCCTGCAACAGGCGTTGCGCGATATCCCGACGGATGCCGGTCTGCAGCCATTGGCCAAATTCAAGGGCAAGCTGGAATGGCCGGTGGCTGGCAAGATCAGCATGCGTTTTGGCGCGCAGCAGGCCAGCGGCAAGATGCGCGCGCGGGGCGTCCACATCGCCACCCGGTCCGGTGCCGATGTTCAGGCCATTGCGCGCGGGCGCGTGGTCTTCGCCGACTGGCTACGCGGGTTCGGCCTGCTGTTGATCCTCGACCACGGCGACGGCTACATGTCGCTGTACGGGGAAAACAGCAGTCTTTACAAGGGAGTTGGCGAGTGGGTCGGGCGTGGCGATGTCATAGCCGCGGCCGGCAACAGCGGTGGTCAGCTACGCACCGGTCTGTACCTGGAATTGCGCAAGGATGGCCAGCCAGTCAATCCCGATGGCTGGTTCAAGGGGCAGCCACCCG
>DATKZN010000325.1:0-2000 GCA_035527955.1 Gammaproteobacteria bacterium | reverse complement strand
GGGAAAACAGTGTCATCGAACAAGCCGTAGCGCTGGTCGTACAGACGACCATGGCGGCCGGTGCGACGACCCGAATCGTCCGGTTACGCGACCTTCCTGTCAAGGACTGCCTCAACTGCCGGCAATGCACCGGACAGCCGGGCACCGTGCCCGGCGAGTGCGTGATCCGTAAGCACATGAACGCGCTGCTCGACCAGATCGAGGCAGCGGATGGCTTTATCCTCGCCTCCCCCGCCAATTTGTACACGGCAACCAGCGTCTACAGAAGCTTCATCGAACAACTGATGGAATATGCACGCCTACACAGGGGCCCGCACGCGCCGCTGTCCGCAGGGCAAACGAACAGAAGAACCGCCATCCTGATCTCGACCAGCGCCACGCCCGGCTGGATGGGGCGCCTGTACTACTCGACACACCAGCAACTCAAGGAGACGGCCCGTGCTCTCGGCGCGCAATCCGCCGGCTCCGTCTACATCGATATGGCATGCCCGGAGAGAGACTCCGTCCTGCCGGACAAAGTCCGTCGGCAGCTTCAGGACCTGGCCGGGAAGCTGCTGCGCGAGTAACCCGGGCACGGGCCGGTCAGCTTCGCGGACCGAGGCCCTTTACAGGACGCATGACCAGGCCTGGGGCACCCGTCCGCGACTTCCGTCCGTCGGGGCAAGCTGAGGCTGCCCGGAGTCGCGATATTCAGGATGGAGGCGCGCCGCAGAGCACAGGGAAAAGGTCAGACCGTGAACCGGTCGGGAAGCTGGTTTTTCGCATTGCGCGGGAGCGGCCTGACGGTAAGATTGTCGCTTACACTCAAACCAGGCTGCATGCTGCCTTGCACCCTGGTGCGAGATCTGAATTATCGATGCCGTTCGCGGGCTCACCGCATCCCGCGAAGCGACTATGATCAGCAACCGGAGTCGGTCCCTGTTTTTTCCTGCGATTGTCGCTTTTGTATGTACATCAGCGCGTCGGCCTCGACCAGCATATCGCCAATATCGGCATGGCGCGCCGCATCAAACCGTGCCGCGCCAACACTGTAGGCTATGTCGTAGCCTCGCCGGGTCTCGTGATTGCAGCTGTCGACCGCTTGCCGCAGCCGGCGCAAGGCAATATTCAATGCCTCATGGCTGGCATTGGTCAACAGCACCGCAAACTCGTCCCCGCCAAGCCGGCCCAGCACGTCGGATTCCCGAAACGTCTCCTGTAACAGCCGGGCGAATGTTACCAGCGCCTGATCACCCTCGGCATGACCAAAGCGGTCGTTGATTTGCTTGAACAGATCCAGATCGAGAAACAGCAACGATGCAGGCCTGTCCAGGCGTCTGCACAAGCCGAGCGCATGTGCCGCCAGTTCTTCAAAACCCCGCCGGTTGGAAAGCATTGTCAACGCGTCCATCGTCGCCAGCCGTGCCGCAGTCAGCTCCTGCTCGACCATGCACGCCAGGTCGCGCAATGTCGCCAGGTCGTCTGCGCTGAACTCGCGCGGCTCATGGTCGATAATGCAGAGCGTACCCAGCCTGCTGCCGTTTGACACGGATATCGGGCAGCCGGCATAAAAGCGGATGCGCGGGTCACCGGCAACCAGCGGGTTGTCATGGAATCTCTCGTCTTCGGCCGCGTCGGGAACCACAAACACCTTGTTTTCCAGAATGGCATGACCGCAAAATGAAATATCACGCGGGGTTTCCGCTACATCCAGACCCTGGCTGGACTTGAACCACTGGCGGTCTTTATCCACCAGGCTTACCAGGGCTATGGGTGTACCGAACAGGCGCTTCGCCAACCGGGTCAGTCGATCGAATCGCTCCTCGTGTGCCGTGTCAAGGATACCCAACGCATGCAGTGTATCGATGCGGGTTGCCTCGTCGGCTGGCTTTGGGGGTTTTTTCATGTCTGGCCTCAGTCTTTGCTCAGCGACTGCACCCGCCAATCCTGTCACGCATGGCTGCTCTCCCTCGCGGTGTCATGCGCCAGTCATCCATTTCCGGCGGGCCAGATAACATTTA
>DATKZN010000324.1:0-4822 GCA_035527955.1 Gammaproteobacteria bacterium | reverse complement strand
TACCGGCCGGCATTTTAGACGCGGGAAATCATTTTAGACAGGAACGATTCCAGAAATCATTCCAACTCTTTGAAAAATTGGTCGGGGCGAGAGGATTTGAACCTCCGACCACCTGCACCCCATGCAGGTGCGCTACCAGGCTGCGCTACGCCCCGAAGTGAAGTGTGCGCTCCGCGCACCAGGCACATGTTAACAATAAAAGCAGGTGCGCACAGCGCACCCTACGATAAATAATTACCGTTTCAGCAAGTGCAGCACGTCCTCGAGTTCGACGCGGATCTGGTGCACGATCTGCAGGCTCTGGGTGACGTCTTCCTTCGCGTCCTCGCCGGACATCTTCTGGCGCGCGCCACCGATAGTGAAGCCCTGTTCGTACAGCAGGCTGCGGATCTGGCGGATCATCAGCACATCCTGGCGCTGGTAATAACGCCGGTTGCCGCGTCGTTTGACCGGTTTTAGCTGCGGAAACTCCTGTTCCCAGTAGCGCAGCACATGCGGTTTCACACCGCACAGTTCACTCACTTCGCCAATAGTGAAATAGCGCTTACCCGGAATGACTGGAAGTTCGTTGTTATTGCTCACTTCCAGCATACGCTTCTACCCTCGCCTTGAGTTTCTGACCAGACCGGAAGGTGACGACGCGTCGTGCGGAAATCGGTATTTCTTCCCCCGTTTTCGGGTTGCGGCCGGGACGCTCGTTTTTTTCTCTCAGGTCGAAATTCCCGAACCCGGAAAGCTTCACCTGGCGCCCTTTCTCCAGTGCCGCGCGTATCTCCTCGAAAAAGAGTTCGACCAGTTCCTTGGCCTCGCGCTTGTTCAAACCCAGCTCCTCAAACAGCCTTTCAGCCATGTCGGCTTTGGTTAGTGCCATAGCATTACTCTCTCAATGATGCCCCAAGTTTTTTACCAAGCCCGTCGGTGATTCGGCCAACCGTGGACTCGATATCATCCTCGGTAAGTGTGCGGGAATAATCCTGTAGAATCAAGCCGAAAGCCATGCTTTTTCGCCCCTTTTCTACTCCCGCCCCCTGATAAATGTCAAAAATTACCAGCTCCTGCAGCAGTTCTCCGGCGGCTTCCCGCACCACCTCCAGCACGGCATCGGCCCCGATGTCGGCGTCCACCACCACCGCCAGGTCACGGCGGATCGACGGGAAGCGCGAGATCGCGGCAAAGCTTGCCAGCCGTCCGCTGCCGAGCGCCGAATAGTCCAGCTCGAACACGCAGGTGACCGGATCGAGGTCGAGCTGCCTGGCCAGCTGCGGGTGCAGCCGACCCAGCCAGCCGACTGTAACGTCGTCCACACGGATCGCCGCTGACTGCCCGGGATGCAGTGCCGGGTGTATGTCCGCGACGAAACGGAAATCGTTACCGGCGCGTGCCAGCAGTGCTTCGACATCCTGTTTCAGGTCATAGAAGTCTACCGGTGCGCCCTTGCCATCCCAGTGCTCGGGCAGGCGCGAACCGGTGGCGATGCCGGCCAGCACCGGTTCCTGCTGTATCTCGCCGGCCTCGCGCCAGAAGCGCAGTCCGTATTCGAACAGGCGCACGCGTGTCTTCTGGCGGTTGATATTATGCTGCACGGCCTTCAGCAGGCCAGGCCACAGGCTGGTGCGCATGGCGGCCATCTCCGAGGAAATCGGGTTGGCAAGCAGCACCGCCTCCCGTTCCGGGGTCACGGCCTGCTGCAACTGCGGATCGACGAAGCTGTAGGTGACGACCTCCTGGAAACCGCGCGCCACGAGCAGGTCGCTGTAGTGTTCGATGCTGCGCGCCGTCTCGGCCAGTGGCCGCACATCGAGACTGCCCTGCATGGCGATGCTGGGCAGACGGTTGTAGCCGTAGATGCGTCCGACCTCCTCGATGAGGTCGGCCTCGATGGCGATATCGAAACGGAACGACGGCGGCAGCACGCGCCAGCCCGTTGCATCCTGCTTCTCGACCTGCATACCGAGGCGTTGCAGGATCTCGCTGATCTCGCGGTCCGCCGGCAGCATACCGAGCACGCGTTCGATACGCTGTTTGCGCAGGTTGATGGATTCGCGCGCCGGCAACTGTGCCGGCGCCATACGCTCGATCACCGGACCGGCCGCACCGCCGCAAATCGTCAGCAATAGTGCCGTGGCACGCTCGATGGCGCGGGCCTGCAACTGCGGATCGACACCGCGCTCGAAGCGGTGCGCCGAATCGGTATGCATGGCATAGCGGCGTGCACAGCCGGCGATCGACTCGGGCGGGAAAAACGCACATTCCAGGAATACATCCGCGGTCGCATCCGTGACACCGGAATCCATGCCGCCCATGACGCCGGCGATGGCCAGCGCCTTGTCGCGATCGGCGATCACCAGGGTCTCGCCGTCCAGCGTGATCTCGCGCTCGTCGAGCAGGATCAGCCGCTCACCCTCCCTGGCGAAACGCACGCGGATGCCGCCGGACAGCCGCGCCAGATCGAAGGCATGCATCGGCTGGCCCAGCTCGAGCATGACGTAGTTGGTGACATCCACCAGCGGACCCAGGCTGCGCAGGCCGCTGCGCCGCAGGCGCTCCTGCATCCACAATGGCGTCTCCGCCGTGGCCCGTACACCGCGCAAGACGCGGCCGAGGTAGCGCGGACAGGCCTGCGGTGCCTGTACGTCAACATCGTAGCTGTCATCGATGCCTGCCGGTACCGGTGTGATATCCACGGTATTGACTGGCGTGCGAGTCAGCGTGCCGACCTCGCGCGCCACACCTTCCAGGCCCAGGCAGTCGCCGCGGTTCGGGGTGAGGTCGATCTCGATCAGCGTATCGTCGAGGCCGAGCGCATCGACCAGCGACTGCCCGGCGCGCACCGCGGCCGGCAGGTCCATAAGGCCCTGGCTGTCCTCGCTCAGACCGAGCTCCTTCGCCGAACAGAGCATGCCGAACGATTCCACGCCGCGCAGCTTGCTCTTCTTTATCTTGAAATCGCCGGGCAGTTTCGCCCCCACCGGCGCCAGCGGATATTTGCCGCCGACCGCGACATTGGGCGCGCCGCACACCACTTGCAGCGGCTCGCCCTCGCCCAGCGACACGCGGCATACGCGCAGCTTGTCGGCATCGGGATGCGGCTCTAGCGCAATGACCTCACCGACACGCAGATCGGCCAGCCCCGCGCCCAGGCGCTCGACCGAGTCGACCTCCAGACCGGCCATGGTCAGCTGTGCAACCAGTTCGTCGGTCGAAACCGGCGGGTTAACCCATTCCCGCAGCCATTGTTCGCTGAATTTCATGAGTGCAATTTCTCAAGAATTTTTTCTCGCGCAGAGACGCAAAGTACGCAGAGTATAATCATTTCATCCAAGTCAACCCGATTTAGCCCGTGCTGCGCAGAACAACCCACAGCCACAAATCAATAACAACCCTGCCCCGCGAGAATCTCCGGATTCTGAGTACAGCACCGAAGTATCTTGCATTAATTCCCTCTGCGATCTCTGCGTCTCTGCGCGAGGCCTTTTAGTTAAACTGTTCCAGAAAGCTTAAATCGTTCTCGAAGAACAGCCTTAAATCGTTCACGCCGTAGCGCAGCATGGCGAGGCGTTCGACTCCCATACCGAAGGCGAAGCCGGTGTAGCGCTCGTTGTCGATACCGACATTCTCGAAGACGCGCGGATGCACCATGCCGCAGCCCAGCACCTCCAGCCAGCCACTCTGCTTGCAGACGCGGCAGCCGCTACCCGAACACATCACACACTGGATATCCACCTCGGCCGACGGTTCGGTAAACGGGAAATACGAGGGCCGGAAACGCACGTCGAGATCGGCGCGCTCGAAGAACGCACGCAGGAATTCATATAGCAGTCCGCGCAGGCTGGCGAAGCTTGCCGACTCGTCCACCACCAGGCCCTCGACCTGGTGAAACATCGGGGTGTGCGTCAGGTCGGAGTCACAGCGGTAGACGCGCCCCGGCGCGATGACGCGCAGCGGCGGCGCGCTTTCTTCCATGACGCGCACCTGCACCGGCGAAGTGTGCGTGCGCAACAGCGTGTGCGCATCGAAGTAGAAGGTGTCGTGCATGGCGCGTGCCGGGTGATGGTCCGGGATATTCAGCGCGCCGAAATTATGGTGATCGTCCTCGATCTCGGGACCTTCAGCGACCGTGAAACCGAGCGGCCTGAACAGTGCCTCGATGCGGCGCATGGTCAACGTCACCGGATGCAGACCGCCCGCTGCCTGGCCGCGCCCCGGCAGGGTGACATCGATTCTTTCCCCGACGAGCTGTGCATCCAGTGCCGCGGACTGCAGGATTTCGCGACGCGCCTCGAGCACCGCCTGCACACTCTGCTTGACGCGATTGATCTCCTGGCCGGCTGCTGGACGTTCCGCGGCTGGCAGCTTGCCGAGTTGCTTGAGTTGTTCGGTCAGCGACCCTTTCTTGCCAAGGTAGCGGACACGCACGTCATCGAGCACGGCGACATCCGCCGCCGCCGCGATTTCCTGCAAGGCCTGCTGTTCAAGTTTGTCCAGGCTGCTCACCTGACGGGGCTCCTTGTTTCCTGTTCACGCAGTAATCGATTCGCTGCAAGCCACTTGCTTTCACATCGGTTTCAGCCAGTCAAGCTCGCCTGCTCAAGATTGAATCCGTACGACTGATGCATCTTACCCAGCCCCGCACACTCCGGGTAAAGTTTGGGGTGTGGAGATAACATCGGTGCAATCAACTGCGTCTCTTTTATCCCCTCTCCCTGTCCCTCTCCCGGAGGGAGAGGGGACGGTAGTATAGGCTGCGATTCAACCGGTCTGACTCTCTCCCGTCTTACTCCCTCTCCCTCCGGGAGTATGCTGCGATTCAATCTGTCTGACT
>DATKZN010000323.1:0-6290 GCA_035527955.1 Gammaproteobacteria bacterium | reverse complement strand
TCGGCGACAGCGATACCCTGCTAGCCGCCCTGCAAAAGGCCGGCTGTGCGGACAATCCGCGTCTGAAAGTCCGGCATGCCAGCCAGTGCGTCGACATGGATGAACCGCCGTCCCACGCGCTGCGCAACAAGAAAGATTCCTCGATGCGCGTAGCCATCAACCTGGTCAAGGAAGGTGAAGCGCACGCCTGCGTCAGTGCCGGCAATACCGGCGCACTCATGGCCACAGCGCGTTTCGTGCTGAAAATGCTGCCCGGCATCGACCGCCCGGCGATCTGCACGGCCCTGCCCACGCAACGACAGCACACCTGGATGCTCGATCTCGGCGCCAATGTCGAGTGCGACGCGGAGCACCTGTTCCAGTTTGCCGTCATGGGATCGGTGCTGGCGCAATCGCTGGACGGCAATGAGCGTCCCACCATCGGCGTGCTCAATATCGGCGAAGAGGAGATGAAGGGTAACGAGCAGGTCAAGCGTGCCGCGAAACTGATCGCCGACAGCCAGCTCAACTATGCCGGTTTTGCCGAGGGCGACGATATCTACAAGGGCAATTTCGATGTCATCGTATGCGACGGTTTCGTCGGCAACATCGCGCTCAAGACCAGTGAAGGTGTCGCACAGATGATCGCCAGCTTCATCAAGCAGGAATTCACCCGCAACATCCTGACCAAAATGGCTGCGCTGGTCGCCATGCCGGTGCTCAGGGCGTTTCGTCGCAGGATCGATCCGCGTCACTATAACGGTGCCAGCCTGCTGGGACTCAACGGTATCGTGATCAAGAGCCATGGCGGCGCGGATGCGCTGGCCTACGCCAATGCCATCAAGGTGGCCGTACTGGCAGCGCGCGAGCAGGTGCCGGAGCGGATCAGGCTGCAGCTCGTTGCCTGGCAGGAAGGCAGACAGGAAGCGATATGAAATATTCACGCATTACCGGCACAGGCAGTTACCTGCCGGAGAAGACCCTGACCAACCATGACCTGGAAAAGATCATGGATACCTCGGACAGCTGGATACGCGAGCGTACCGGCATCTACAAGCGCCACATCGCGGCCGGCGACGAGACCACCTGCGACCTGGCCGAGATCGCTGCCACGCGCGCCATGGAGGCGGCGGGAAAGACGCCGCGCCAGATCGACCTGATCGTACTGGCCACGACCACGCCGGATCGCGTGTTTCCCAGTACCGCCTGTCTCCTGCAGCAGCGGCTCGATATTCACGGCACCGCGGCCTTCGACATCCAGGCCGTGTGCACGGGGTTTGTCTATGCGCTGGGTGTGGCGGACAAGTTCATCAAGACCGGTGCCGCGAAATGTGCGCTGGTGGTGGGTGCCGAGACGCTGTCGCGCATCGTCAACTGGAACGATCGAGGCACTGCCATCCTGTTCGGTGACGGTGCCGGGGCCGTGGTGCTGGAGGCCAGCGATGAACCCGGCATCCTGTCTACGCACCTGCACGCCGACGGCAGCTACGAACACCTGCTGACGGTGCCGAGCGGCATCTCCCAGGGCTACGAACACGTGCAGGCCGGCGAGGCCTACATACAGATGCAGGGCAATGAGGTGTTCAAGATGGCCGTGAACACGCTGGGTCGCATCGTCGACGAGACATTGGCGGCCAATAACATGGAAAAGTCCGCTGTCGACTGGCTGATCCCGCACCAGGCAAACATCCGCATCATCCAGGCGACGGCCAAGAAACTGAAGATGTCGATGGACCGTGTGGTGGTTACGGTCGACGAGCATGGCAACACCTCCGCGGCCTCGGTGCCATTGGCGCTGGATACCGCCATCCGTGACGGTCGAATCAAGCGCGGCGAGGTGCTCCTGATGGAGGCTTTCGGCGGTGGCTTCACCTGGGGTTCGGCACTGGTCAGGTACTGATGATCATCACCCGACTGCGGCCGCACAGACCCCGGGTGACAGGTGTCCATGAAATTTTATCTGTTTTGAGATAAATTGCGGCCGGTCGGTTCGTGCCCGAAACAGCAACGGCTGCCGGATTCCGCAACCCGGATGAATGATTTTGCAGGGTGCCGCTACTGGTCAAGCAGAGACAGGTGGCGAGAATGACAGGTCATATTCTATGAACAATTCGGCAACAGACGTGACACTCGCGATGGTCTTTCCCGGGCAGGGCTCGCAATCCGTCGGCATGCTGGGGGAACTGGCAGCGCAGTATCCGCAGGTCAGTGAAACATTCGAAGCAGCCAGTGACGTGCTCGGTTACGACCTCTGGGCGCTGGTGCAGCACGGGCCGGAAGAGCAGCTCAACCAGACCGACCGTACGCAGCCGGCGATGCTGGCGGCAGGTACGGCCGTGTGGCGGGTGTGGCAGGTGCGCGGCGGCGCGTTACCGGCCGTCATGGCCGGTCACAGCCTCGGGGAATACACCGCGCTGGTCTGTGCCGGTGCCATGGAATTCAGCGCCGCCATCGCGCTGGTGGCCGAGCGCGGTCGCTGCATGCAGCATGCAGTGCCGTCCGGTCTCGGTGCCATGGCCGCGATTCTTGGCCTGGATGACGACGCCGTTGCGGCGGTCTGTGCCGATACCGCGGCCGGCGAGATCGTCAGCCCGGTCAACTTCAACTCGCCGGGGCAGGTGGTGATCGCCGGTCACGCCGGGGCCGTGGAACGTGCAGTGGCGGCGGCCAGGGCAGCCGGTGCCAAACGTGCGGTGACTCTGCCGGTGAGCGTACCCTCGCACTGCGCCCTGATGGAGCCGGCAGCCGAGCTGTTCGCGGCACACCTGGCCGAGGCGAACATCAACCCGCCGGCCATTCCGGTTATCCAGAATGTCGATGCCCGGCCGCACAGCGATCCGGCCACCATCCGCGTGAACCTCAAGCGCCAGCTATACAGCCCGGTGCAATGGGTAAGGACAGTGCTGGCCATGCGCGCGCAGGGTGTCACGCGTATCGTCGAGGCCGGTCCCGGCAAGGTGCTGGCGGGACTTAACAAGCGTATCGACAAGGGCATCAACAACGCGACTGTGCTGGATCCGGATTCTCTGGATGCGGCGCTGGCAGGTAATGAATAGCAACAGGGGTGGAGAGAACCATGTCGTTTGAAAATCAGATCGCGCTCGTGACCGGGGCCAGCCGCGGTATCGGCAAGGCCATTGCGGAAGTGCTGGGCCGACGCGGTGCGACAGTGATCGGGACCGCGACTTCGGAGCGTGGCGCGCAGGCCATCAGCGAGGCGCTGGCCGCTGCGGGTATCAAGGGTGAAGGCAAGGTGCTGGACGTGACCGATCAGGATTCCATCGCGGCGCTGGTGAAGGACGTGACGGACAATTATGGCTCGCCGGGCATCCTGGTGAACAACGCCGGCATCACGCGTGACAACCTGCTGATGCGCATGAAGGACGAGGAATGGGACGAGGTTATCGAAACCAATCTGACCGCGGCGTTCCGCATGTGCCGTGCCTGTCTCAGGGGCATGATGAAGGCACGTTACGGCCGCATCATCATGATCTCCTCGGTGATCGGTGCTACCGGCAATCCCGGCCAGGCCAACTACGCTGCGACCAAGGCCGGCGTGATCGGTTTTGCCAAGTCGCTGGCACGCGAGATCGGCTCACGCGGTATCACCGTCAATGCCGTTGCGCCGGGCTTCATCGACACCGACATGACGCGCGCGCTGCCGGACGAGCAGCGTGCAGCGCTGCTGGACCAGATTGCACTGGGACGGCTCGGTGATGTGTCGGATATCGCCAATACCGTGGCATTCCTGGCGTCCAGTGACGCCGGCTATATCACCGGCGAGACCATTCACGTGAATGGCGGCATGTACATGCACTAGCTATTTTGCCTGCTGCATGCAGTGACATGCGGAGCTGTTAAGCGATTGTTAATTAAATAAAAATAATTTGCACCTGGTGCAGACTGTAAAACGGGCGCAAGTGCGTCGTATCATCCGGATTTGCCCCGGGGCTTGTGACTTGTAAGTTGCGTCGGCCATTCACTACAATACCCGGCGCGGCCCCGGCTGCGCTCCACAAAACAGAGAGGAACAACCTGAAATGAGCACGATTGATGAACGCGTCAAAAAGATTGTCGTTGAGCAGTTGGGCGTTAAGGAAGAAGAAGTCAACGACAGCTCTTCATTCGTCGATGACCTTGGCGCAGATTCTCTGGATACCGTCGAGCTGGTTATGGCGCTGGAAGAGGAATTCGAGTGCGAGATTCCTGACGAGGAAGCCGAAAAGATCACTACTGTCCAGCAGGCGATTGACTACGTTAACGCTCACCTGGGCTGAGCACTTCCATGGACATACCGGCCGCACCGTCATGACGGGTGCGGCCTTTTGCTTTTTTATGTGGAGTCAAACAGGCGATAGTGGAGTCGTACATTGTCCAAGAGACGTGTGGTAGTAACCGGCCTGGGTATCATCTCTCCTGTTGGTAACAGCGTCGGGGACGCCTGGGACAATATACGCGCCGGCAACAGCGGTATCGGTCCCATTGCCAACTTCGATGCTACCGATTTTGCGGTACGCTTTGCCGGCGAAATACGTGACTTCGATGTCACGCAATACATCAACGGCAAGGACGCGCGCCGCATGGATGCGTTCATTCACTATGGTATCGCGGCTTCCTGCCAGGCGATCGCCGACTCGGGTATCGAGATCACACCGGAAAACGCCGCGCGTGCAGGCGTCGCAATCGGGTCCGGCATAGGCGGTCTGCACGGTATCGAGATTGCCTACCAGAACTACCTTGATGGCGGTCCGCGCAAGATTTCGCCCTTCTTCGTGCCCGGCAATATCATCAACATGATCGCCGGCAACCTGTCGATCATGTACGGCATGAAGGGGCCGAACATCGCCATCGTCACGGCATGCACCTCGTCGACGCACAACATCGGTGTCGCGGCGCGCACCATCGCCTACGGCGATGCCGACATCATGGTTGCCGGCGGCGCGGAAATGACCACGTGTCCGACCGGTATCGGCGGATTTGCCGCCGCGCGTGCGCTCTCGACCCGCAACGACGATCCGCAGGCGGCCAGCCGGCCCTGGGACAGGGATCGCGATGGCTTCGTGCTGAGTGACGGTGCCGGCATACTCGTGCTGGAGGAATATGAGCACGCACGCAGGCGCGGTGCGGATATCTACTGCGAAATCGTCGGCTTTGGCATGAGCGGCGACGCCTTCCATATGACCCAGCCGTCGGAAGGCGGTGAGGGGCCGGCGCAGTGCATGGATGCCGCGTTGCGCGATGCCGGCATCAATCACGATGCCGTCGACTACATCAATGCACACGGTACTTCGACACCGGCCGGCGATGTGGCGGAGACACTCGCCATCAAGCGCGCCTTCGGCGAGCAGGCCGGGAAGGTTGCCATCAGTTCCACCAAGTCGATGACCGGTCATCTGCTTGGCGCGGCAGGTGGCGTCGAGGCGGTGTTCACCATCATGGCGCTGCGCGACCAGCTCGCACCGCCGACCATCAATCTCGATAATCCGGACCCCGCCTGTGACCTGGACTATGTGCCCAATACGGCGCGTGACATGAAGATCGATATTGCCCTGTCGAATTCATTCGGCTTTGGCGGCACCAACGGTACACTGGTATTCCGTCGGCTGGAGCATTGACGCTGGCATGGAATGATACATCTGTCGGGGCGCCTGGCCTGTGCCAGGTTCTCCGGCCTGGCAAATCCTGCCTGCCTGGCGCTCGCGCATACTTTTACACCTGCTGATCACCGGAGCGGTATGCGCACATGGCTGCAATTATCAGAGAGGCTGGCCGGTCGGTAAACCTCCTCGCACTGCACCAGTCCAACCCGGCGCGCTATCCCCATCTGCTGCAGAGCGCGACTCCCGGGCGCTATGACATCCTGTTCGCCTGTCCTGGCGACAGCCTGGTGCTGGATGCCGCGGGACGGCTGCAGGGCCCGCCTGTCGAGGCGGATACCGCCGACTTTCTCGACCGACTGGATTGCTGGTGGCAGCATGAACAGGACCACTACGACGGCGGCGGGCTGCCGTTCAGCGGTGGCTGGTTTCTCTATCTCGGCTACGAACTGGCGAGTCAGATCGAACCGCGGCTGCGCCTGCCTGCGCCGGCGGCCACATTGCCGGTAGCCTTCGCCACGCGCTTTCCCGGCGCCCTGATTTACGACCATGCCGCGGAACGCACACTGATCGTCACCGAGCCTGGCCGGCAGGATGTGATCGATACCATTGTCAGTGATATCGCGCATGTGTCCTATACGGCGTCGGTCGCCATGCGCGATATTGCTATCGAGCGCATGGACGAGGATGATCCGCAATGCTTCCTTGATGCCG
>DATKZN010000322.1:0-5039 GCA_035527955.1 Gammaproteobacteria bacterium | reverse complement strand
CTGGACTGGACCGTCTTTCGACCCTCCGTGCTGTTCGGTGACCCGCGCGGCAGACTGGAATTCGCTACCCAGCTGTATCGGGACGTGGTGCGTTCCCCCCTGCCGGCACCCCTGTTTTTCGATGGTGTGCTCCCGACAGACGCCGGCATGTTCCGTATGGCGCCCGTGCACGTGAAGGATGTCGCCGCGGTCTTCGTCAAGGCCCTGGATATGCCCGGTACGGTGGGTCGCAATTTCAGCCTGTGCGGAGCCGATGCCCTGCCATGGCGGGATATCCTGCAGACCATTGCGCGGGCCGGCGGCGTCACCAAACGGGCCCTTCCCGCGCCTGTACTGCTGGTGAAGGCAATTGCCGCGGTGCTCGATCGCTATGCGTTTTTCCCGATTACCCGTGACCAGCTAACGATGCTGATGGAGGGAAATACCTGCGACGGCCAGGATATATTCGATACTTTTGGCCTGATGCCGACACCATTCAACGAGGCAAGCCTGTCTTATCTCCGGAATCATGGCTGAAAGAATGTGCACCCCGGGGGAAAACGGGGCTGCATATCAGGGAGCATGCCCTGCCCGGCAAACCTGTGACTGCATCGCAGGATAAGCAATTGAAATATCTTCCCCCTGGACCGGGAAAGCAAGGTTGTTGGCCGAATGAATTCGGCCCCACTGTAGGGTCGAATTCATTCGACCAGTGGTGTTTCTGTTGGGTCGAGTTCATTCGACCAGTGGTGTTTCTGTAGGGTCGAATTCATTCGACCAACGGTGTTTCATTCGAGCAGGGCTGGCGCAGGGAGGCGAGAGTTACAAATTCGTGGAGAAGGCAAGACCGGGAACCGCTCGAGAGGCTGACCCCGGGCATGCCGCCGTTGCTGATTTCCTACAAGGCGCGCAATGCGCTGGTCACGGGCTGGCGTGCCGCGTGGACGGCCGGGAACAGCCCTCCGAGCAGACCGATGCCAAGCGCCCACAGCAGACCGTTCAGGATCAGCTGCGGCGAGACCTGGAAGGCGAACACCACCTGGCTGAAATTCGCGCCCAGCGTGGATGCCGTGTAGTTATCGAAGACGGCCCAGGCGATGCCGGCGCCGATCACACCACCCACGAGCGCCAGTAGCGCCGCCTCCAGCATCACCGAGATCACCACCGGCGTTGCGGAAAAGCCCAGCGCACGCAGGGTGGCGATCTCGCGCGAGCGCGCGGAGACCGCCGCATACATGGTGTTGAGCGCGCCGAACACGGCACCGACACCCATGATGGCCGCGATCGCCACGCCCAGGATGCGTATCAGCCGCGTCAGGTCCTCGGACTGCGTAGCGTAATAGTCGCGCGTGCGCTGCACGTCCACCTTCAGGCGCGGATCGCTGCTCAACGCGGCCTTGAGGGTGTCGAAGGCATCGGCGTCGGTCAGCTTGACCGTGACCGACTGGTAGCCGTCGCGATTATAGGCGCCCTGCAACACTTCGGGATCGCTCCACAACTCCGACTCGTGCGCATCGCCCGAGGCGAACACGCCCACCACCGTCCAGTCCTGCAGCCCCAGGCGAATCGTCCTGCCGACCTCCAGCCCGGCGAACTCGGTCTGCGCGGCCTTGCCGATCACCAGTTCGCGCTTGCCGGTCTCGAAGCGCCGGCCTTCGATGATGCGCGCATTGCTGCGCAACTCCCAGACGCGCTGACCCACGCCGCGGATTTCGACATTGGCATCGGTACCGGAACTGCGCTTGGGCAGGTTTGCGACCACCACCACCTCGGCCGAGGCGATCGGGTTGCCGGTTTTGTCCCTCAGTATGCCCGGTGCCTGCGCAACCAGCACGACATCTTCGCGGCTCAGGCCGCTGTTGAGTTCGGCGCTCGCGCCCTTGCGCAGCACGATCGCATCGTCCAGCCGCCCGGCCTCGGCAAGTACTGCCTGAAAGCCTTCACCGATCGCCAGCAGCGCGACCAGCACGCCGACCACGCCGGCGATACCCCCCACGATCACCAGGGCGGAACCCAGTCGCTGGGGAATGGTCGCCAGGCTCATCCAGGTGATCTCGAGAATCTGTTCCAGCCAGCGCATGTGCAGGCTCCCTCCTCAACGCTCGTTCAGGGCATCGACAATGCGCAGCCGCATTGCCCGCCAGGCCGGTGGCAGGCCCACCCCAACGCCCAGCACCAGCATGATCATGAGGCCGGTCAGCCAGGACTGCGCGCCGACGGTAAAGGCACCGCCGCGGAAGGCGGCACTGAGTGCGCCGGCACCGGCCATCGCCAGCAGCAGACCGAGGCTGCCGCCGATCGCGGCCAGCAGCAGCGATTCACCCAGCACCATCCATAACACGCTCTGATTCGAGAAGCCGATGGTCTTGAGCACGGCCAGCTCCGGGATGCGCTCGCGCACCCCCTGCGACATGGTATTGCCGGTAAGCAGCAGGATGGTAAAAAACACCGCGCCCATGATCGAGCTGACGATCAGGCCGATGTCACCGATCTGCTTGACGAAATCCAGGTTGAACTGCTTCTCGGTCTGGGTCTTGGTTTCGTCGGCCGAGTTCATGAACAGCCGATCGATGGCCTGGGCCACCTCCGTGGCACGCTCCGGGTCACCGATCTTCACCATATACCAGCCGACGGTGCCCTGGCCGAAGGTGCGGCCCTCGTCGAAATAGTCGTAGTTGAAGATCATCTGGTCTTCCTGGTTGCGATCGCGCGCCTCGCGGGTGCGAAAGATACCGACCAGATCGAAGGTCCAGGTGTTGTCGCCGTTCTTGTGCGGAAAGATGGTCGCCTGCAGCGGGATCCTGTCGCCGATCCTGAAGCCATAACGTTTGGCCAGATTGTCGCCGACGATGGCGCCGGTGCGGGTCTTGAGGAACGCCTGTCGCTGGTCCTCGGGCAGCACAAACTCGGGATACATGTCCAGGTAGTTGGGACTCACGGCGAAGTTGGCAAAGAAATTCTTGCGCTCCTGGTAAATACCGCCGAACCAGTTCGCGAACGCCACCTGCTCCACCCCCGGGACGCGCTGGATCTGCGCCAGGTCCGCGTAGGGCAGCGGCTGGATGATCGACAGTTTGGAACTCACCACCAGCCGGCTCGCGCCCTCCAGACTGTCGCGCACGGTAAAGGCGACGCGCACGGCATCGAGCATCCCGAACAGCAGAAAGGCAACGATAATCGACAGCAGGGTCAGGATGGTGCGCACCTTCTTGCGCAGCAGGGCGGCCCAGATCAGCGGCAGAAACCTCATGGCCGGTGTCGGGTCACGACCCGTCTCCGGCGAGCGTGCCCTTGTCCAGGTGCAGCTGGCGATGCGCAAACCCGGCCGCCTTGGGGTCGTGGGTCACCATGACAATGGTCTTGCCGTGCTCGCGGTTGAGCTGCTGCAGCAGACCCATGATCTCGTCAGCCGTGTGACGATCGAGGTCACCGGTCGGTTCGTCGCATACCAGGATCTTCGGATCGGACACGATGGCGCGCGCGATGGCGACGCGCTGTTCCTGACCACCGGATAACTCGCCCGGCCGGTGTTGCGCGCGGTCCTCAAGACCCACCAGTGCCAGCGCGATCGCGGCATTGCGCCTGCGATCACGGGAAGAGAGCCGTGTCAGCAGCAGCGGCAATTCAACATTCTTCTGTGCGCTGAGCATCGGTAACAGGTTGTAGAACTGGAACACGAAACCGATATTGGCAGCCCGCCACCTGGCCAGCTCGCCGCTGTCCATCTGATCAATACGTGTACCTGCCACCTCGATGCTGCCCGCACTTGCCCCGTCCAGCCCCCCGATGAGATTGAGCAGTGTGGTCTTGCCGGAACCGGACGGCCCCATCAACGCGACAAAATCACCCTGCTCGATGTCCATATCAATGCCGTGCAGCACCTCTATGTTCTGCTTGCCACGCCGGTAGCTTTTGGTGACGCCGCGGAGAGTGACCAGATTGTCCATGCTTGACCTCGTTGCAGTCGAACGCACAGGCGCGCTCAGCCCGCTTGCTCCGTTTCCACCCGGTCGCCATCCTGCAGATCACCGGGCGGCGCGAGGATGACACGTTCGCCGGCACTCACCCCGTCGAGCACCTGGCGCAGGTCCGAATAGGCCTGTCCCAGTTTCACACTACGCACGCGCGCGTGCCCGTCGGTCAACACGAACACCTGCTCGCTGTCGCCCAGTGTGCGAATGGCATTGGCCGGGATCAGCACCCCGGTCGGCGTTTCGTTTTGCACGCCGGTCCGGGCCGTGTTTGTGCTGTGCTCGAGAAACGCCACGCGTGCGCCCATGTCGGGCACGATGCGCGTGTCCTTCACGTCGAGGCTGAGTCGCACCTTCACCGTTGCCTTGCTGCGGTCGGCGGCAGGAATGATCGCGATGACCCTGCCGGGAATCTTCCAGTCCGGCCAGGCGTTAAGCGTGGTCTGCACCGGCTGGTCGGTCTGCACGCGGCCGATGTAGGCCTCGTTGACCTCCACCTCGATCTCCAGCGAATCCATGTCGACAATGGTGCCGATCCCGGTACGGGTGTAACCGCCACCGGCGGAGAACGGCGACACGATCTCGCCGGGCTGCGCCGCCTTGACCGTGATGACCCCGGCAAAGGGCGCCCTGATCACAGTGTTGTCCAGTGCGACCTGTGCGACCTGGACGCCGCGTTCGGCCACCTCCACCTGGCGCTGCTGGGTGACGATCGCGGCATTGCGGGTGTCGACCAGGGTGCGCGCATCGTCGGCCGCCTGCTGGCTGGTGAGTTTGCGCCCCAGCAGGTCCTGCTGGCGCACATCATCGCGCCGCGCCTGGGCAAGCAGCAGACGCAGCCCTGCCAGCTGCGCGCGCGCCGCAGCGAGCTGGGCCTGCGCCAGGTCGAGTTGGGCCTGCGCGTCGCTATTGTCGAGTCGCGCCAGCACTTCGCCGGACTGCACCTGCTGGCCTTCCTCGATCAGCACCTCGGTGACCTGCCCGGTCACCTTGGCCGAGACCGTGGCCTGCCGTCGTGCGGTGACATAGCCGGTGGCATCGAGCACGGACGTACTGCCCTGGACGCCGCTCAGTGCCTGCGCCGTCGCG
>DATKZN010000321.1:0-7038 GCA_035527955.1 Gammaproteobacteria bacterium | reverse complement strand
CACGCCGTACACCCAGGCCGTGCGCAGGATGACGGCGTCGGGCATGGCGGCCATAACGGTCAGCTCGCCGGCCAGCTTGCTGCGACCGTATACACTCAGGGGATCCGGCGCATCCGTCTCGCGATAAGGTCGCGACTGCCTGCCGTTGAACACGAAATCCGTCGACACATGCAGCAGGCGCGCACCCGCGGCTGCCGCCGCCGCGGCCAGCTGGCCGGCCGCATCACGGTTCACCGTGAACGCGATTTCGGGCTCGCTTTCGGCGCGGTCGACCTGGGTATAGGCCGCGCAATTGATGACCCAGTCCGGACGGTGCGTCTCGACGGTATCGGCAATGGTCTCCGGCAACATGAAATCCAGCTCGTCGCGCTGCGGCGTGATCGCCTCGGTGCCGGCCTTGCGCAAGGTGCTGACAACATCATGCCCGAGCTGGCCCCGCGCGCCCGTGACCAGCACCTTCATGGTCAGGCTTCGTAAACCGGCAGATGCTGACTGTCGCGCAAGCCCGGAAAGGCCTTGTCCTTCTCCGACAGCAGGTACGCCATGGACGGCCAGGCAATGCCAAGCCCGGGATCGTCCCAGGCAATGCCGTATTCGTCGGCCGGGTCATAGAGTTCGGTGCATTTATAGAGAAAATCCACCTGTTCAGTCAGCACGCAGAATCCGTGCGCAAAGCCGGGGGGTACGTACAGCTGGTACCGGTTGTCCCCGGACAACTCGACACCGACCCACTGGCCAAAGCGCGGTGATCCCTTGCGGATATCGACCGCCACATCGAATACCGCGCCGGAAACGACGCGCATCAGCTTGCCTTGCGGGTGCTTTAACTGGTAGTGCAGACCGCGCAGCACACCGGCTACCGAGCGCGAGTGGTTGTCCTGCCTGAACAGGTCCGGCAGGCCGGCGGCATGGTATTTCGCCGCATGAAAGGTTTCCATGAAGAACCCGCGCGCGTTTTCGAAGATATCCGGCTCGACAAGCAGTACCTCGGGGTGTTCGGTCGGGGTAACCTTCATGGCAGCGGCAATTATTCCCTGAGGAGTTCGAGGAGGTATTGCCCGTAACTGTTGAGCGCCAGCGGCCCGGCGAGCGTTTCCAGCCCGGCGGCCGTGATATAGCCCATGCGGTAGGCGACTTCCTCGATGCACGCGACCTTGAGTCCCTGGCGCTGCTCGATCGCCTCGATATAGGTGGCGGCCTGCAGCAGCGACTCGTGCGTACCGGTGTCCAGCCATGCCGTGCCGCGCCCGAGCCGTTCCACGTCGAGACTGCCCTGCTCCAGGTAGGCCCGGTTCACATCGGTGATTTCGAGTTCGCCGCGTGCCGACGGGGACAGGCTCCCGGCAATGCCGACGACCTGCGCGTCGTAGAAATACAGCCCGGTAACCGCATAGCGCGATTTTGGCTGTGCCGGCTTTTCTTCAATACCCGTCACGCTGCCGTCAGCGCCGAACTCGACGACACCGTAGCGACCCGGCTCCCGCACCCGGTAGGCGAACACGGTTGCGCCCTGTTGCAGGGACGCCACCCGCTGCAGCGTTTTCGCCAGGCCGTGGCCATAGAAAATATTATCGCCGAGGATCAGGCAGACCGGCCCGCCGGCAATGAATTCGCGCCCGATGAGGAACGCCTCGGCCAGCCCGCCCGGACTGGCCTGTTCGGCATAGTGGAATTCGAGCCCGAGCTGGCTGCCGTCACCCAGTAATTGCCGGAAGTTCGGCAAGTCCTGCGGCGTCGAGATGATCAGGATTTCGCGGATGCCGGCCAGCATCAGCGTGGACAGCGGGTAATAGATCAGCGGCTTGTCATAGACCGGCATGAGCTGCTTGCTGACCACCCGGGTCAATGGATACAGGCGCGAGCCGCTGCCGCCGGCGAGGATGATTCCTTTCATCACCTGTTACCCGTCACCGTGTTCCGCTTAGGGCTTGCCGGGCATGACGAACCCGCCCGGCAACGAGGAACCGGCGCCGAAGAAGAACTTTTCCATTTCCTTTTCCAGGAACTTGCGCGCCTCCGGATCGACGGGCGAGATGCGGTGCTCGTTGATCAGGATGGTCTGCTGGCGCAGCCACTGCTGCCAGGCCTCTTTCGAGACATTGTCGAAGATGCGCTGCCCGAGCTCGCCCGGATAGGGCGACCGGTCCAGCCCCTCGGCTTCCTTACCCAGTTTTACGCATTGCACGGTTCTTGCCATTGCCTGCTCTCTCGTGTTGTCGGTTGAGGTATTGCGCGACCAGTTTTCCCACCGGCGCGGCCAGGCCGCGTTCGTCCGCCTGCCCCGGTTTATACCAGACCCGCAGGCCATCATCCATGACCCGCCCGGCCGACACGCCGAGCTGCGCCAGCACCGGCGTGATATCGAGGTGAAAATGACTGAAGGTATGTCGCAGCACCGGCCACTGTTCGATTCGCGTCGCCGGCAGGCCCAGCTGCTGCTCGCACCAGCGGCCGATGTCGGTCTCCGCTACCAGCTCCGGAAAGCTCCACAGCCCGCCCCAGATGCCGGACGGCGGGCGCCGCTCCAGCAGCAGTTCGTTGTCCTGGTTGCCGAGCAGCAACATTATAACCGGTCGCACCGGCAGGGTCCGGGCGGGACGCGGTGCCGGATAGTCGGCCTGGCGTCCGGACCGGCATGCCGCGCAACCGGCACACACCGGGCATTGCGTGCAGTCCGGCCTGCCGCGCGTGCATAGCGTCGCGCCGAGATCCATGATGGCCTGCGTGTAATGCGCCACGCGTGCCTGCGGCGTGTACAGCTCGGCAAGCGCCCACAGTTGTTTCTGCACCGCACCCAGACCCGGCCAGCCGTCGACGGCATGAAAGCGCGCCAGCACGCGCTTGACGTTGCCGTCGAGCAGGGGGTGGCGCTGCGCGCAGGCCAGCGCGAGAATCGCCCCGGCGGTGGAACGGCCCACGCCCGGCAGCGCCATCACCGCCTCCAGCGTATCCGGAAATACACCGCCCGAGTTCGTAACGAGCTGTTGCGCAGCCGCATGCAGGTTGCGCGCCCGGGCATAGTAACCGAGTCCGGACCAGTGGTGCAGGACCTGGTCCTGGTCGGCGGCCGCAAGCGCCGCGATATCGGGGAAGCGCTGCATGAATCGCCGGTAGTAAGGGATGACCGTGGCCACCTGGGTCTGCTGCAGCATGATCTCCGATACCCAGACCCGGTAGGGCGTGGGTTCGACCTGCCACGGCAGGTCCTTGCGACCGTTGCGGTCATACCAGTCCAGCAATGCGGAGCTGAATCGCTGCGGCGTCATGGCACAGCCTGCCCGCGCCAGTCGGCCTCGATAATCATCGCGCTTTCCAGCAATTCACTGACAATCTTGTTTTCGAACAGCCAGGGTCCGATCAGCGGCGGCACCCAGAACGACGGCTCCAGTTGTGCCGTGAAATGCATCAGGGTATTAGGGCCGTCCGCCTCGAGCAGCCACACGGCATGACCGTAACGGAAGTCGCTCAGCTCCGGCAGGATGCTGGCTTCGACCCGGCGCCGGCCATGCTGGACGATATCCTGTACCTGGGTGACGTGCCGGCAGAAAAACAGGATACAGGCCGTGATGACGGAGTGCACCCGGTGCCGGTCCGGACCGAACGTCTGCAGGATACGGCTCTCCCTGATCGAGTGGTTGATACTGGACAGGTTTTCGTAGTCGGTAATCCGGCGGCGCACGGTGTCCGGCGGCGCATCGATGTGCGCATCCACCATGATCCGGTACACGCCGTCCGCCAGGGCGATCGATGATTTACTGATTTCGCCGGCGCACACAATGCCCGGCACCAGCAGCAGGCATGCCAGCAGTTTGAGCACCCGCGCCGTCCGCAATTACTTGAACAAGCCCTTGAGCTGGTCACCGATCTTGTCGCCGATCTTCTCCTGGATCTTCTCCTCGATCTTCTGTTTCTGTTCGTCGAGTTTTTCGTCGACCTTTTCCTTGACCTTTTCCTTGGCCGCCTCACTCAGCGCGGCCGCCACGTCCGGCTTGTAGCTCGGCTTGCTCCAGCTGCCGCCAACCTTGACCGGTATGGAAACACCCTTCAGGTCTTCCAGGCCCTTGCCGCCCTGCCCCTCGAGCGAACCGACCAGCTTGGTGGTCAGGGTGTAGTCGATGCTTTCGTCCACCAGGCTGGTCTGGCCGGCGCCCGCGATGCGTAACAGGGGCGACTGCAGCAGCAGGTCATCGTTGCGCGCCAGGCCGTCGCTCACGTTGACCGAGCCACTGAGCTGGGCGAAGTCGGTCTGGTTCGGCCCGGTATCCGCCGGGGCCGGCTGGCCTTTCAGGGTTGCACGCGCCTTGCGAATCAGCGCGGCGATGTTCACGCCCTTCACGGCGCCGTTTGTGAAGGTAAAGGATGCCGTCCCGTTTGCGCTGCGGCGCAGTTCCTCCGGCGTCAGGCCGGTACCGGTGAATTTCGCCTTCATATTGGCCGTGCCCAGCAGCTTGTCATCGCCCGTCAGGTCCTTGAGCAGCGGGCCGGCCTGCACATCGGCAATGTTTTCATCAACCGAGATGCGCGGCGTCTTCTTGCTGGCATCGAGCGTGATATCGCCCTGGTAACTGCCGCCATACAGCTTTGCGCCGATCGGATGCATGCGCAGTACGCCGTTGCGCGACTTCACCTGCAACTCGGCGTCGCGGTATTCGAGATTGAACGCACGCATGGCGGCGACCGTGACCTTGCCGTTGAGATTGAGCTTGCGCAGGCCCTCCAGTTGCGGCGGGCCTTCCTTCTTGCCGGCCGCGGGTTGCGCGGCCGCCTCGCCTTCAGCCGGCGTTGGCGGCAGATAGCGGTCCAGGTTGAAGGTATCGACCGCCAGCGCGAAGGAAATCGCCGGCGCCTCGAAGGAATCGACCCGGGCATTGCCGGTCACGGTGGTGTCATCCAGGTGCAGCAAGAGCGTCTTGACCGCAAAATGTTTTGTGGAGGCATCCCAGTCGAGCACTGCATCGGCCTTGTCCAGCACCGCCGGGTCCGTGGTGATCGGCATCGGCTGGCCGAGCATGCGGATCAGGTCACGTGGTACGAAGCCGGCCACCTTGAGCGCGCCACTGAATTGCGGCGCATCGCCGCCGATGCCGCTGCCGTCGATGTCACCGGTGATATTCAGGCCCAGCACCTCCAGTACCAGGTCCGGCAGGCGCAGCGTCTGCGCGGCCAGGTCCAGCGTCAGGTCGGTTTTCAGTGACACGCGGGCCTTGCCGCCGGGCACCCCGTTACCCTCCGCTTGAATGCCCAGCAGCGCATTCTTGACTTCGACCGCCTGCAGGTTCGGGGCGATGAAGACGTTGCCGGTCAGCTCGAACTGGCTGGCCATGGCCGGTTCCTTCGCCGCCACCTTGAAGTGCAGGTCGAGATCGAATGCCTGCCCTGCAGCAATATCGCCGGTGGTGAACGACAGGTCATCGATCATGTAGCGGGTATCGGTGGAGCGATCGTCCCAGACGATACTGGCATCCGTCACGGCGATACCGCCTACCGCCAGGCTACCGAGGCCGGGCGCGCTGCCTTCAGGGGCAACCTTGCCTTGCTCCGGCTTCTGCCCGGCTTCCGCCGCTTGCAGGTCCGCCCAGTTGGTGCGTCCGGTTTCATCCTTCGCCAGGTTGAGTTTCAGCCCCGCCAGTTTCACGGTGTCGACCTCAAGCTGCTTTTTCAGCAGGGGCAGCAGTTTCACCCTGACCTGTGCCTCGTTCATGCTGGCCATATAGGGTTCGGCAAAGCCCGGCGCATTACCCAGCCGTACCGAGCCCAGATCCAGGCCCAGCCACGGGAACACGGACAGGCCGATGTCGCCATCGATCTCCAGGTTGCGCCCGGTCTTGTCCTTCACTGCGTTCATGATCTCCGGCTTGTAGTCATTCGGATCGATGATCATGGGCAGGACAATGGCTGCCACCACCACCAGTGCCACCAGGAATGCTGCAATAGAGAGAATGATTTTCAGAAGCTTGCCCATGGGTCCTTCCTGAATGTCGTTTGATTTGGCGGGGATAATTATGACAACAGGCGACAGTATAGTGTTTCATAACTCCCATTACACGATCTGCGCGGCGGCAAAAGAAAAGGGGTGCGTGGAAAACCACGCACCCCTTTCGGTCTGCCCTGGCACCCGGGGGTGCCGGATCCTGCACCCGCGGCCTAGATACCCTGGCGGGTTTCAATCCTGGCGCTACGCTCCTGCATGCGAGCCTTGTGGGCCTCTTCTGCAGCCTTGCGACGCTCATCAGAGGCCTTGCGGAACTCTTCCATACGGGCGTCCATTTCCTTGCTGCGGGCGTCATGCTCGGCATCGATCTGGGCACGGTAGTCGTCGCGCGGGAAGGCCTGGCCGGCAAACGCATCAGAGGCCTTGCGCATCTCTTCCATACGGGCGTCCATTTCCTTGATGCGGGCGTCGTGCTCGGCGTCCATCTGGGCGCGGAATGCATCACCCTGGGCACGGATGGCGTCACCTGGCAGCGGCTGGGCAGCATAGTACTCGGCAGCCTGCTGCTGGGCCTTCTGCATGTCTTCCGCAAATTTGGCCTGCTGGTCGGCCATCGCCTGCTTCTGCGCTTCGGTCAGCTCGACAGCCGGCTGGACCGGAACACCATAACCGTACGGGGCATAACCGTAGTACGGACCATACCCGTCATAGTAACGGTTGTAGCCGCGACCGTGGCCACGTCCACTGCCGTGACCGCTGAAATTCATGCTGAAACCGCCGTCGAATTCGCCGTCACCGTAGCCATCACCCCAACCGTTGTTGTAGCCGTTGTCACCCCAACCCCAGGCAGAGGCCGCCGTGGAGGCAATCGCCAGAGAGGCGGCAGAAAGTACTATTGCAATCTTTTTCATGATTCAAATCTCCGATTTATAAATAGAATGTATTAAAAAATCCTGTTCAGAACCCTGGCCCGAAACGCATGATAAGTATATTAACGATTTCTAATAATACAATAGTAATTAATCTATATGGGCATTAATTTTATTGATTACCTGAAAGGGGATGGATTACTGAAGTGGAGCGGGTGATGGGAATCGAACCCACGT
>DATKZN010000320.1:0-3142 GCA_035527955.1 Gammaproteobacteria bacterium | reverse complement strand
GCCAGGTACTCTATCCAGCTGAGCTACGGGCGCATGGTTAACAGGCGAGGAATTATACAGAAAAATCTCTGGCCGTCATGGCCGCACCGGCAGGATTTGCGGTTTATTTCATCCGGTCCGGCAGGTGGAGGGGGAACTCATCGAAATGGGTGGTCAATGAACAAACCCAGGCACCCTCGCATGAGCTGCATGCCAGGCGCAAGAACGCAGGGACCGTGCTCATTTACTGATAAGCTGTCTTCGCTGTTGCCTGTATCCCATTGTATTGATGGGATATTGGTATCGCACGCCGGCGATCACGACAGAGGATGCCCGGGAAAATCATCTGTACCGATAACACCAGCCATTCGCAGACAGGACCAGCGGCCGGAATGCGGTCCGGGAGCTTCCTGCAGCAGCTCATCGGGACCGTCCTACCAACCCGACGTGCCGGGCTCACCCTTGAACGGGCCGACGATCTCGTCGGTAATCCAGCCACCATAGAAACCACCCGCCTGCGCGCGCACCCGCTCGCCATCGACATAGCATTCCAGCCTGCCCGGATAAAACGCAAGGTAATTTCGTATCGCGGCGAACGGGGCAGAGGGTTCCGGGTAAGTCCAGGCCGCCTGCTCCACGCAGTCCTCACCCTCGCAGACATCGACATAGCTTGCCCGCCCCTTCCATTCACAAAAGCTGCTCTGCGTACCGGGGCGCAGGCAGTTGCGTTGTACGGAATCCGGCGGCAGGTAAAAGGTCGGCGGACTGGCAGTCTCCAGTATCCGCCGGGCAGCACGGGTCTCGGCAATGAGAACATCATTCAGCCTGACCTGGACCAGGCGTGTGTCATCCACGATCACCGGCGGGCGCGGATAATCCCATACCGATTCCTGGCCGGGGCCCGGCACCACCGCACCGGCGGGCCGCGCCTGGCCGTGCAGCTGCCAGCCATGCAGGGTGCGCCTGAGGTCGTCGTCAGTCATGGCAATTCAGAGTATAGACATCCGCAAGGGATTTCATGTCCTGTTGTTGCCCGCACCCGGCCCGTGTCGATACGCTCCCTCCGGATGTATTCATAGTGGTGTGACGCACGCCTGCCAAAGGCAGGCAGGACGTTTTTTTCAGACAATGCGTATGCCTGAATACCTGTAGCGTTTCTCAATGTCCGCCTTTACCCGCGCCCCGCCGGTACAGAATGCGTGCTGTAATGAGTACCAGCAGTACCAGCAGGCCTATGGGATAGGGAATGATGCCCGAAAAGAAGGCCAGCAGGCTCGCTGACAAAAGTACCACCAGCACGACAAGCACAGGGTCCATGAATTTGAACCATCTCCTCACTGGTTCTGCAACAACAGCATGGGACTGCGCTCGAGCACTGCCCGCGTGCCCCAGAAGCCGGCCGCCCCGATGAGGAGCGCGCCCGCTAGCGGCGTGATGACCCATAGCGGCCAGTGGAAACTGTGCTCCAGATCCAGCACCTGCGTGTACAGTACCCAGGTCAGGCATTCCGTGCCCATCGCCGCAAGCAGGCCCGCCAGTCCACCCAGGGCGGTGAATTCCGCCAGGTGTCCGGCCCGCAACTGGCGGCGACTGCCACCGAGTGCCCGCAGCAGAGCGCCTTCGTACAGCCGGTCATCCTGGCTGGCCTGCAGGGCGGCGAACAATACGGCAAAACCTGCCAGCAGCGTAAAGACCAGCACATACTCCACCGCCAGCGAGACCTGCCGGAAGATACGACCGACCTGCTCGATCATCCGGTCCAGTTCCAGTACGGTCACCGCCGGATAACGCGCCACCAGCTCGCGCAGCAACGACTTGTCTTCTTTCTGCAAATAGAAACTGGTTATGTAGGTGGCGGGAAACCGGTCAATCACTTGCGGAGGGAATACCATGTAGAAGTTGGGTCGAAACGACTCCCACTGCACACTGCGGATACTGGCCACCTCGGCATTGAAGCGCTGTTCGCCGACTGCGAAGCGCAAAATGTCACCCACCTTGATACTCATGCGCTCGGCCAGCTTCGATTCCACCGATACCAGTGCCTTGCCGGTGTCTTCCGGCTGCCACCAGCGTCCCTTCAGGATGTGGTTGTCTGCCTGCAGCAATGTGGTCCAGGTCAGGTTGAGTTCCCGGTTCAGGGCGTTGTCACTGCGGGCCTCCTTGGTCACGGCCTCGCGCACTTCCGTCCCGTTGATCTCCACCAGCCGGCCGCGCACCATGGGATAGAGCTGTGCGGTCGTGACGCCGGCCTCCTCCATGAACGTCCGAAACGCCGCTACCTGCTCCGGCAGAATATTGATGGCAAAGTGATTGGGTGCATCGGCAGGCAGCTGACGCTGCCAGGTCGTCATCAAATCCGTGCGCACCAGGGCAACCACCGCCATCGCCATCAGGGTCAGGCCAAACGCCAGAATCTGGCTGACACTGCTACCCCTGCGACGCCACAGATTGTTCAAGCCAAAACGCCACGCCACGCCGACACGGGTATTCAAGCGCCGGCTCAGCATCAACAGCAGCAGGGCAAAAAGACCCAACAGTGCAGCCAGGGCAATGGCACCGACCAGCACTGACAGGGTCAACGGCCAATTATCGGTATAGCGCCACATCACCGCCACAATGGCACACAGGGCGGCGCCATAGACCAGCCAGGCCCGGCTCGGCAGGGGTAACAGATCTCGGCGCAGCACCCGCAGCGGCGGCACATCTTTCAGGCGCAGCACGGGAGGCAGTGCAAAGCCGCCCAGCGTAATCAGCCCGGTAGCGAAGCCCGCCAGCACCGGCCATGCAGAGGTCGCAGCGGGGGCGGCCGGTAACAGATCGGCCAGCAGGTACACCAGGCCGTACTGGGCCAGCCAACCGAGAAAACTGCCAACGGCCGAGGCGGCCAGGCCGATCACCAGCAGCTGCGGAAGATAGAGAGCGAGGAGATCATGCTGCGAGGCGCCCAGGCAGCGCAGTATCGCGCTCATATCGAAATGCCGCTCACTGTAGCGTCGTGCCGCCATGGCTACCGCAACCCCTGCCAGCACAATCGCCGCCAGCACCGAAAGCCCGAGGTAACGTTGTGCACGTTCCAGCGCTGAGCCCACGGCCTGACGCCCCGCCTTCACATCGACCAGTTCGTGACTCGGTCCCAGACGCGGCTCGAGCCACTTCCGGTATC
>DATKZN010000319.1:0-3193 GCA_035527955.1 Gammaproteobacteria bacterium | reverse complement strand
CTACCAGCGGGGCCGTGTCGTCAGTGCCATACCACACCACCAGGTACTCGTCGGCCGTGGCATTGAAGGCCACGTCCGGGTTGTAGGCAAAAAATCCGGTGTTGCCATCCGGGCCCATGTCGGAGATGCGGAAGTCCGTGCCAATCTCGGCGCCTGCCGCAGTGAGGCGCTGGCCGAAAATCTCGTTCTCATCATTCACCAGCGGGGCGGTGTCGTCATCGCCAGACCACACCACCAGGTATTCGTCGGCCGTGGCATTCCAGGTCACCGCCGGGTCGTAGGCAGCATAGTTGACGTCGCCATCCGGGCCCATGTCGGAGATTCGGAAGTCCGTGCCGATCTCGGCGCCTGTCGCCGCATTGAGGCGCTGGCCGAAGACCTCGCGCTCGTCATCCACCAGCGGGGCAGTGTTGTCATCGCCCGTCCACACCACCAGGTACTCGTTGTCCGTGGCATTCCAGGCAACCACCGGGTTGTCGGCAAAAAAGCCGGTGTTGCCATCCGGGCCCATGTCCGAGATGCGGAAGTCATTGACACCGATCTGTGCACCCGTGGCCCCGTCGAGGCGCTGGCCGAAGATCTCATTCTCGTCATCTACCAATGGGGGCGTGTTGTCATCGCCCTCCCATACCACCAGGTACTCGTTGGCCATGGCATTCCAGGCCACATCCGGGTGCGTGGCATCAAAGTTGATGTCGCCATCCGGACCCATGTCGGAGATGCGGAAATTCACGCCGAGCCTGGCGCCCGTCGCCGCATTGATGCGCTGGCCAAAGATCTCGCTCTCTTCATCCACCAGCGGCGCCGTGTCGTCATCGCCCTCCCACACCACCAGGTACTCGTTGGCGATGGCATTGAAGGCCACTCTCGGCAAGGAGGCATTGAAGTTGGTGTTGCCATCCGGGCCCATGTCGGAGATGCGGAAGTCGTTGGTGCCGATCTCCGGGTCAATGGTCACCGGGTAGGTCGCACCGGCCAGGTCCGCGGCCGCCACCTGTATGGTACTGCGCGTGTCCGTCACCTGCATCCGCGCCGGCAGCACCTTGCCCGTGGCATCAAATACCGTCACCTGGCCCAGTGTCACAACACCCGATGCGTCACGCCAGACCCAGCCGTGACCGCTTGCCTCCATCGTGCCCTTGCTCTCGATGGCACCGCTAATGACCAGGTCCCGCCCTTGCGGCCAGGGCCGCTCCAGCACAAAGCGCTGTTCAATGGTGCTAGCCTTTATCAGGTAGCGCTCGATCAGACCATCGCGGGCAAAATCCACCGCGTCCGACGCACTGCGGGTGGGTGGCACCGGTGCCTGCCGTGCACCATTGAGCTGCGTCAGCTGCCAGTGCCAGGCCGGACCCCGCCGCGGGGTGAACCGCACACCGCCGTGGTCAAACACCGCCCGGTGGCGAGGATTGGTCACGGTAATGGCTTGCTTGCCGGCCTCGATCCGGTTCAGGGCCCGATCGATCGCCTGTTGTTCACTGATGGCCGGGGCGGTGTTGTCCGCATCGGTTGCAGACCAGACCGTCAATGGCAGCATCGCCAGCCACAGAGCCAACACCCCTGTGATACCGTGAATATATCCTGTTGTACGATTCGCTATTTGTTTCATTACCCCTCCCGTTTTTCAGTATGTGATTATTCTGCAAGCAACAAGTACCAGGCATTCTACCGAATAAAAGCAACGGGCAAGCCGCGTCAGGCTGGAAATCCCGATACATCAACTCCTGGCTAAGCAAAGCCAACGAGGCCAAACCGCTGCTCGCGATACTAGCGAGACCAGATCGGCATGTCTGGGGGGATCTGATTGGTATCGTACACGAATAGCGCGTTGGCACAATAATGGCCTAACAAAGGACCGGAAAGGGACCTTCTATACGTGAAAAAACGTAGAGCTGGTTATGGCCTCGGCGTTGATTCGCGATCGTTGGCGAGATGTTAGAGTGAGGGCGGCTCAGCTAATCAGTTGATAAATAGATATTGAAAAACTGAAACTTACCACTACGAACCAGGCGGTCGGGAGTTCGACAAAATCGCCGGGAGCGATTTTGGCCGTCGCTGTGCGACGGCCCGAAGGGCGCAGCACAGGGATGTGCTGCGCAATCTCTCCGGGTACTTCAGAAACGCCTGCGGCGTACCCCCTGGAATCCCTTCGGGCTTCATCCATGATTACCGAAACCGTGTTGGCAGCACCTGCAACAGCGACCACCTCGATGTATTTCTTGTTCAGTCGCTTCCTCGCCTGCGTTCATATGACCAGCCGGCTGTGGCGCCAGTACGCCGGTATCGTTGCAAGCTATTCATTTTGGCGGTGCCACTGAACCGGTATAGAACACGTCGCACTCTGCACCGGTCAAGAAATCCTTTCCCTGCTTGAGCAGCTTGAGCGCCGGTCCGGCCAGGTCCTGGAGCATGCTCGGCTTCTCCACCTCAGGGTTATGGAAGCTGCCGCGCATTTCCTGCTCGACCAGGACACAGCCCTTGGCATCGATCAGTGCCACGGTCACATCATCGTAGCGCTCGTTGACGAAATCGAGCCTTCCCTGGAGGGCGATGCGGTTCTCGTCTGTCACCATGGCCACGTCCCGGGCCTGCGCCTGTCCGCGCCTGAGCTTCCAGTTGGAAACCAGTTTGCGAATGCTGCTGCGCCCCCCCGACCCCTGGAAGATACTCGCAAAGTTGTACCCCTTCGTAACCACCAGGGCGAGCGGCCCGGCATAGAAAAAGGCGGCCAAATCCACCAGGTTGAAGTTCTGGCTGGACTCAAACCGGGAGAATGCCTCATCAAGATCCGTGCCGATGAGCGTGAGATGCTCGCCCTGCAGCGAGACCTGCCCTCCGAGGGTCCGTTTCATCGCGTACGCGGTCTTGCCCCGCATCGACAGGGTCGCGGAGAAATCCATCGTCCCTTCCGCGGCCTGCTTTGGCGACAGTATCTTGAACGCCTCCCTGATCTGGAAGCCTGGCAACGCGTAGCGGACATCGTAAGCCGGGGTTGCGCCCGTAAAGTCCGCGTGTATGTCCCCCGATCCTTGCGCGCCGTAGATACGCATCGTGACCGGCTTGAGGACGAACACCCCGTCCGTTCCCTCGGCTGCAACCTTCAGGTCCGATGCAGCGAAGCGTTTTGCCCGAATCTCTCCGCAGGCGAGTTCTCCCGTGAAGGAAAGGCCCTTCACAATGTCCCGGCTCTGCC